>NZ_JBHTMP010000043.1:0-64592 GCF_042679305.1 Micromonospora sonneratiae
TGGTGTCCGGGCCGGCGACGCCGACGAGGGCCAGCAGGTCGCGGGCTGCCGGGCCGCCCCAGGAGTACGCGACGCGGGACACCAGTGCGCGCAGTGCCGCCCACAGCGTGCCGACGGGGATGCCCAGGCCCAGGTCGGGCCGGGTCGGGTCGATCGGTCCGGCGGTGGGCAGCCGTAGGTCCCCGAGGGGGTACGAGGTTTCGTCGACGACGACGGTCAGCCCCCGTACGGTCGCCGTGGCGGTGATCGGGGTGCCCAGTGTCCAGCCGACGTCGACCCGTACCCCGTCGGTGTGGACGGTCACCCCGCCGACGGCCGGTGCGACGGCGGCGAACGCGGCGGCGACGGCCGCCGACCCGAGCCAGGTCGCGGGCCCGCCGTCGGGGGCGAGTGGAACACTGACCAGGGTCAGCCGAGCGTCGGCCCGCCACGGCTGGGCAGGGTCGAGGGCCGACCCGGCGGCGAGGCCGAGGCCGAGGGTGAACACCGGTGCGCCCGGGGTGCCGGAGTCCCACAGCGACAGTCGGACGGCCAGCGCCGTACCGGCGAATACCGGCAGGTCGACCGGCCAGGGCGCGGCGGGGGGGCCGGCCCCGACGACGGTCGGGGTGTCGACACCGGCCAGCCGGGCGAGGTCGGCCAGCAGCGGCGCCCAGCCCGGCGAGGTGGTACGCAGCGCCCGGTAGTAGGCGCTGACGGCGGCGGCCGGTGCGGTGGTCGGCAGTGCGGGGTCAACGCCGGGTGTCGTACCGAGGCCGACGAGCCGGCGGAGCGCGGCGACCGGCCCGGCGGCGGCGCCCAGGCCGGCGTCGATGGCCTCGGTGAGCAGCGACTGCGCGGCAGCGGTCAGGGAACGGGCGTCGGTGAGGTCCACCAGCGGCAGTTCGGTCGGGGTGCCGTCGAGGTCGAGGTGTACGTCACGCAGTTCCAGCAGTGGTCGGACGGCCCGATCGGCGGCGCTGTACCGGACTCCGGCGCGAAGCCGGCCGACCTGGAACGCCCCGACGGCCTCGCCGTCGGCCGGGTACAGCCGACCACCGGTGGCGGGGGCGGTGACCACGAGGTCGAGCCGCTCGAAGAGGGTGACCGGGGTGGCGTCGCCGAGTGGCATGACCAGCAGGACGGCGTCGCCGTCGACCCGGGCGTCCACACCGGTCCCGGCGTAGCCGATCCGGGCACCCCACACCAGGGCCGTGCCCCCGGTCGCCGGGTCGGTACGCACACCGATGGTCAGCGCGACGGCGGGGTCGTCGACCAGTTGGAAGACGATCGGATCGGCTTCGGTGGGCAGCTCGGTACGGCCCGAGACGGGTCGGCCGAGCAGTTGGCCGACCGAGTCGAGCCAGGCCACCAGGCCTGGAACACCGGTGTCGGTACGGGACGTGGCCAGCCTGGCCAGCCAGTCACGGAAGGCGGCCGGGCCTTCGGCCAGGCGGTCCAACGGTAGTGGTGCCAGTCCTGGCATCAGCCCGAGCAGGCCGGGCAGGTGCTCGGCGACCAGCCGTACCGGCTCGGGCACCGTGTCGGACAGTTCGGCGAGGACCAGCCGCAGCAGGGTGGTGACCAGGGTGGCGGCGCCCGCGCTGCCGGCCCCCGGGTCGAGTACCAGGGGCGTGGACATGCCGGGCAGGCCGGTGATGGTGACGATGAGCCGGGTCTGCGCCTCGTGTGGTGGGGCGACCAGCAGGACGCTGGCTTCGGCGGTCGCCCCGGTGTCACCGAGTGGGGTGCGTACCCGCAGCCGCACCGGGTGTTCCGGGGTGGCGGCGACCGGTTGCAGGCCGTCGCCGTCGGCGACGAGCAGGTCGAGCTGTGCGGTGACGCCGGGCCCACCGGCCATCGGTCCGCCCTCGGCGGCCAGGCCGAGGGTCAGCCGCCCCTCCCCCTCCTCGCGGACGATCAGGAAGAGTTGCCCCTTGCCGTCCTGGGCCAGCAGCGGCACGTGCCGGGTGCGTACGCCGAGCGGGTCCCGGCCGATGGTCGGGAAGCGCGGGTCGTCCTGCGGCAGCAGCGCGACAATGGCCCGGACCAGGGCCGCGCGCTGGATGTCGTCGCTGACGAGCTTTCCGATGCGTCCCCACGGGTCGGTGAAGAACGCCTCGTCCAGCCGCAGCTTTCCGCCCGTGCCTGGGACGAGCAGGCCCAGCGCGGTGCCGAGGTCGGTGAGGTCGGCGTCGAGTCCGTCCACGTTGATCATGCGCCCACCCATCCGTGGAAGCTGCCCGGTGCGCCGTCGAGGCCGGTCAGCTCGGTGTCGTTCTTGAACCGGTCCTGCAGGAGCAGGAGATAGTGGTCCCGGATCTGCTTGTCGTAGATGTCCCGCTCGATGAGGTAGTTCAGCTGAAACAGCCGCAGCCAGGCCGGCCGTAGCGGGGCGGTGGCCGGCTCTGGGTCGAACGGCCGTAGTTCGTGCTGCGTCGCCGGGTCGAGCCGGGCGATGGCCCGTTCCGTACGGGTGATGGCGGCGTCGATCGCCGGCGGCACCTTCGCCGGCTTGTTGATGTGCTGGTCGAGGGCCACCGCCGCCAGGAATTCGGAGCTGATGAAGTCGCGGATGCGGAACTGTCGGCCGCGCACCTTCAACGCCGCGCCGGCAAGCGGCTGTCGGGCCAACCGTTCGAACCGCCAGATGCCGGTCCAGATCTGGGTGACCTTGTATTCGGTGGAGCACAGCGAGGCTATCCGGACGCGGGCGCACCAGTGCGGTGCAATGTGGTACTTGTTGCCGGTCTTGGTGACGCCGAAGAACGCCTGCCGGGGCTTGACCGCGTTCTGTGCCCCGGTCGGTGCCGGGAGCCGCCGCCGGGGCTGGCCCGGCGGTACTTCGAACAGCGTCGCATAGACCGGCGCGAAGTCCTTGCCCGCCTTCGGTGTCCCGTCGGCGTTGTATGCCTCGGGGTTGGCAGCCTGTACCTTGACCGGGTCGGGCGTTTCGGCGACGGCCTCCACGCCGGCGGATTTCCACCACAGCTCGACCTGCAGGCCCCACATGCCGAAGTAGAGGTCGTACAGGTCCGGGGCGGCGTTCTTGTAGCGGGCCAGCAGCACGGTGAGTTCCTCGTTGACGTGCGCCGACCATTGCTGGATGCCGGTGGAGAGCAGGCCGGCGTCCGCACTGCGGGAGGCGTCGAGCATGCCCTCCTTCGGGGAGATCAGCCGTACGACCCGCAGCCGGGCCCGTTCAGCGTCGCTGGTCAGCCCGATCAATGCCTCGTTGGCCTCGATGAAGCTGGCGGGTTCGAGACGGCCGCCGTAGGCCGGGCCGTACCAGGTCTTGGTGTTCTCGGTGGTCTGCTGACCGAGGTGCAGGTCACGTCCGTGGATCATGTACCGGATGCCGCCGGCCTTCTCCTGCGTGGGCGCGTCGGTGGCGTTGACCGCGGTGAGGGGTGCGGTGGCGGCGACGGGTGGCAGCGGCAGTTCGTCCGGTACGACGCGGGGGCCCACCAGCTCCGGTGGCTGCCAGACGCCCGCCTCGGTACGGGTGAGCCCGAGAGCGGTGCCCAGCGCTGTCACCGCAGCGGTCGCCTCCGCGCCGGTGGCACGGCTGGCCAGGGTGAACAGGCGGCGCAGCAGGGCGTGCCCGGAGGTGACGCCGGCCAGCAGCTCCAACTCCCAGGCGGCCACCCTTGCGGTGATCTTCACCGCGAGGGTGGCGGCGTCGGCCGGGTTGGTGGTCTCGACCTGGCGCAGGATCTCCACGATCCGGAAGACCGCCTCGAACGGGTTGCCCACGATCCGGCGCTCCACGAACGCGGCCATGTCGTCCAGGCTCAGGCCGGTACGCCAGGTCGCGACGACCTGGCGCAGCAGGTTCGGCTCCGGCAGGCGCAGTGACGCGGCGGGCAACTCCAGCACCGTGGCGGCGATCTCCGGGTGGGCGAGGCCCAACAGCCGCACCGCCTCCCAGTCGGTGTTCCACGAGTCACCGGCCTCGGTGACTTCCACCGGCAGCGGAAACCACAGGCCGGCCCGCCACGGTTCGCTGCTGTGCCAGGTGAGGTAGCTCTGGTTCCACGCCCACAGTCCACGGGCGATCTGGAGCCGGCCCTCGTCGGTGGGGGCGGTCATTCCGGCGGGCCAGAGGCGCTTGGTAATCCAGTGGGCAAGTCCGTGCACCGTGGCACCTGGACCGAGGAAGACCGACAGCGTGGGCCGTTGGTCTCCGGTGCGCCGGCCACCAGCCGTGTTGGTCAGCGGCCAGTCGACGACCGTCGGTGTCAGGGGCCCGGGCAGCGGCACCGGGTTGCGCAGTAGGGCGTTGTACGTCGACGGGGGCACGGCGCCGGGTTGGGCGGCGGCCAGGGTCGCGGTAGCGAGCGTCTGGGCCAGGGTGTTCACGTGGTTCTCTCCAGGTAGGACGGCCGCAGCGGCGCGCGGACGGTCAGCGGGACGGACTGGTCAGCGGGCTTTGATCTCCGCTTTCTCCGCGCGGAGCACCCGCGGGCGGGGGCGAGTCGTGCCGCCACGTCACTCCTCCTCGTCCATGCGCGGCGCGCCGATCAGGCTCTCCGGGTCGTCGCCGTCGGCGGCGACCACGGCGTACCCGACGCTGCCGTGGTCGGTGTCCATGGGTGTTCCTCTCCGGCCGTGGACCCGCGGGCAGGCGGATCCCGGCCACTGCGACAGGGATCGCGACGGGCCCGGACCTGCATGCGGCGGCCGGGACGGGCGAACCCGTCCGGCCAATGTGGACAGTCAGGTCGCGCTTCCGTCGCTGCACACACGATGAGGGTGGGACGGGGGGTTCCGGAAGGAAGAGTCGTGTTCCTGGCAGGAACCCTGCCGCTGCGGTTGGCGGGTGACGCCGATCGGCTGGGCACGGCAGCAGGAGTGCCGATGGTTGGCAAACACAACGACAGAAGATGGATGACGCTCGGGTGATCGGTTCGACCCTCGGGTGCGCGCCGACTCCGTCGGACGGGCGGCAGGGCCCGACAGCGTCCCGACCACCGGATCCTCGACCGTCAGCGACGACGATCCGGCCGGACCGCAGCTGCCCGGACCGCCTGTTACCGGTGGCTACCGGTTCCAGTCCAGCCGGCGGGTGTGGCTGATCGCCGCGTGCCCGCCGACATGAACCACCAGCCCGGTTGGCCGGGACTCCGCCACCGCAGTGATGGTGGATGGGGCACCGAGGGAGTCGCCCATGTCGACGGCGATGTCGGTCCTGCCCCGGCCGGCGAATTGGGCGGCGAGGCAGGCGGCGCTGTTGGCGTTGGCGATGTCCTCGGGCACCCCGATGGACGGCGCGAACATCCGGGCCGCGATTCGACCACCCGTCGGCATGGTGTGGACGCAGCAGCCCAGTAGGCCGAGGCGGTCGCAGACCTCACGGAGCCGAACGAGGTCCGGGGCGAGGTTGGTAAGGGCGTCCCCGGCCGCCACCGGCACCAGCAGCCGCGCTCGCCCCAACGAGGCGACACGGGGATCCGACGCGAGCGTATCCGGGGCGAGGCCGAGGGGCGCAAGGACGAGGTCGAGTTCGGCGCCGGTGGCGTCACGCAGGTCGACGCCTCCGGTTCGGAAGACGGCCCGGATCTGCTGGCCGTCCCGGACGGCCCGGCCGGTGAAGGTACGACCGGACGTACTCAGGGTGGCCTCGTACTCCCGACCTGCGGTACGCGCGGCGAGATGGGCCAGCGCGGCAACCGTCCCGTGGCCACAGGCGGGCAACTCCCCTCCGCTGGTGAAGAAGCGCAGCGAGGCCAGCACGCGCCCCTCCCCCGCGCCACTCGGTACGTCTTCGCCGACGGAGACGAAGACCGCATGCGAGGTCCCCATGAGGCGGGGCACACTCGCCCGCTGCTCGTCAGTCAGGGGCAGGTCGTCGAGGACGGCGGTCGGGCTGCCGCCATCTCCCTCGCGCAGGCACGCATTTACGATCGTAACGAGCGGGCTGCCACCACTGTTCATGAATCCGACCGCTCGTCGAGTGAAGGCATGTGAGGAACGTACCGGCAGGCGGGCAGAGGGGCAGAGGATGACCTGCCTCGTACGGACCGTACGGATTCGGCTTGCTGGCATGCGTCCGGTCGCATATCGTGCGTTGGCACCTCCCGGTGCGCAGGCAACGGCTACTTCCGCTTCCAACGGGGAGACGCGGGTTCGAATCCTGCCGCCGCCTCGGCGGTGTCGACCAGCGGCCGAGGTCACCTTGGCCCGCAAGGGCCGGTCGCCGTCGCCGCTCCGGTCTCGGGAGGTGTGTTCACGCCGCATACCCGGTGCGAAGGCGACGGTTCCTTCCTCCGGCAGATCAAGCCCGTCGCCACCGTTTGCCCTCGGGGAGCGTTCAAGCCGCATGCCCGGTGCGCAGACAACGGATACTTCTAATCTATGGGTCGGGGGTTCGAGTCCCCTCCAGCCTGACGGCCGGTAGCTCAGATGGCAGAGCAATAGGCACTTCCGTTCCGTTGTCGTCCCTCGATCTCGGGTATGCGGCTTGTTCTCCCTCGTCCGTCTCCACGGGGCAGCAAAACCCTTTGCCCGGCTGACGTTGCCACAGCTAGCCTCGTGCACGCACTTCCCGGTGCGAAGGCAACGGTTACATCTTGGCGGGCCCATGGCACGCTGCAAAGTACGTCCGTCGCCAACTTCCGATCTCGGGAGGCGCCGCTACACCGCATACCCGGTGCGCAGGCAACGGTTACTTCATCGGATCCGCAGGTTGAGGGTTCGAATCCCTCGAACACCTTCGGGTTGATAGCTCAATCGGACAGAGCAGCGGACGCAGTCCGTTGCCGACTTCCGGTCTCGGGTGTGTGGTGTGGTGACGTCTCCCTATCCCGCAGGCATAGGGGAACAGGATGGCCAAGTTCAACGTCAAGCTGCGCCAGAACAACCACGGGGCGGACCTCGGGGCCGACAGGATCGTGACCGCCGAGGGCGCACCGGGTTTCGCCCGCGATCCGCGTACCGCCCTCTTCCTACTGGGTGTGTCGAACATGGTCGGTGAGGACACCTTCTACGAGGGTGCCGCTGGCCGGGATACCCGGTTCCGGGAACTGGTCGCCGACGTTGCGGTCACCGACCCCGAGTGGTTCGCACGTTTCGTGCCGTGGCTGCGTACCGGCGCGATGCTGCGTTCGGCGTCGGTGGTGGCGGCCCTTGAGGGGGCGCGTGCACAGGTCACGGCGGGCATTCCCGGCTCGCGGGCGATCGTCGACGCCGCGTTGCAGCGGGCCGACGAGCCGGGCGAGGCGCTGGCCTACTGGCTGGGGCGATACGGCCGGGCGGTGCCGAAGCCGGTCAAGCGGGGCATCGCGGATGCGGCCGTACGGCTGTACCACGAGCGCAGCCTTCTCAAGTACGACTCCGACAGCAGCGCGGTGCGGTTCGGTGACGTCGTCGACCTGACCCATCCGACGGCGAAGAACGGGCGACAGGGTGATCTGTTCCGGCATGCTCTGGATCGGCGTCACCAGCGCGACAACCCGATTCCGGCTTCGTTGGAGCTGCTGACGGCCCGGGCGGAGCTGATGGCGTTGCCGGTGGAGCAGCGTCGGGAGATCACCGATCCGGCGGTGCTCGGCGCGGCTGGTATGACCTGGGAGGCGCTCGCCGGATGGCGACAGACCGCGATGGACGCGACCGCGTGGGAGGCGATCATCCCGAGCATGGGCTACCTGGCGCTGTTGCGTAACCTTCGCAACTTCGACCAGGCCGGTGTGAGCGACGCGGTGGCGGAGTCGGTAGCCGCCAGGCTGGCCGATCCGACGCAGGTGACAGCGTCGCGCGTGCTGCCGATGCGGTTCCTGTCGGCGTACAACGCGGCACCGAGCCTGCGGTGGGCGTACCCGCTCGAAAGGGCGTTGCAGCACGCGCTGGCGAACGTGCCCGCTCTGGACGGCCGGACCCTGGTCCTGATCGACACGTCAGGGTCGATGAACAGCGGGTTCAGTAAGGACGGCACGCTGCGCTGCTGGGACGCGGCAACCGTGTTCGGACTCGCACTGGCGGCTCGCGCCCGGGATGCGACGGTGGTCTCGTTCTCCAACGCCACCCGGGTGTTTCCAGCGGTGGCGGGTGAGTCGGTGCTGGCGGCGGTACGACGGTTCAAGGACGGCGGCTACTTCTACGGCGGCGGGACCGAGACCGAGAAGGCCGTCCGGGCACACTACGACCGCCACGACCGGGTGGTCATCCTCACCGACGAGCAGGCGCACTGGCACGGCTCGACGGATGTGGCGGCGGCGGTGCCGGAGCAGGTTCCGGTGTACACCTGGAACCTGGCCGGCTACCGGGTCGGGCACACGCCGACCACCGGAAACCGGCACACCTTCGGCGGCCTGTCCGACGCCGCGTTCCGGATGATCCCACTCATCGAGGCGGGGTCCCGCGAGCAGTGGCCGTTCTGACGTAGATCTCTCGGGCGCCGGCCGGGCGCACCACCGCGATCGCGGTGGTGCGCCCGGATTCGGGCTGCCTAAGCCACCATGCGCTGCTCGGCCAGTTCGGTCAGGCGGACGGTACAGAGTCCACCACGTTCGGCCTTCACCTCGGTCACCTTGAGCTGGGTACCGGGAGCGAGGATGAACTCCTCCTCACCGGTGAAAGCGGAGAAACTGCGGATGCCGACGGCCCGGGCGGGCGACACCTCGAAGAGGGTCCGCTTGCCGCGGTGGCCGAGGAACGCCTGGGCCACGCTGAGCTTCGAGGTACACGAGGAAACCCCCCACCACGTCACGGTCTGGCCGAGCGGGTACTGCGCCCGCAGGTCCAGCGCCACCCCGCGCCACAGCAGCTCCCTGCGGACCGGCAGCCGTGACACGGCCGAGAACAGAAGGCGGAGGTACGGCAGGTACGGCAGGATCTGCGTACGGTCCGGGTTGCGCAGGGTGGCGTTGATCTGCCGGTAGAACGCCGACTCGCAGGTGTAGAGGTAGACAGCGGCGACCTCGTCGGCGGACAGGCCGTCGGCTCCGCCGTCCACCTGTCGCATACCGAACTGGTGTGACTGCTCCACGTGCCAGTCGAGACCGGACAGCCGTTTGGCGACCGGTGCGACAGCCTCGCGGAAGTCCATGAGCGGGGTGTCGAACACGCCGGTGATCTCGGGCAGCGCCAGCCCCTCGTCCTTGACGCTGGCAAGCCGCTCGAGGTAGAGCTTGTGCAGCTCCATGGTGGAGGCGATGAACGCACCCATCCGGTCGGCGGTGTCCGCGTCCGTACCACCGCCCTGCGCCGTGACCGCGTTCCACCCCTTGCTGGGCAGCCAGTCGATCTCGTCGGCCCCGAGTGTCCTGAGCGCCGCGTTCACCGCACCGAAGTGGTCTCCGTCACAGAAGATGTCGCCCTGTGCCGCGGGGTTGGGATGGTCGATGTGCCGGACCTCCACCCCGGGGTACTTCTGCTGGAGCCGGAGTACGACGTTCTTCAGGCTCCGGGCATGAGCCCCCCACCACGCGAACACCACACCCCGGTCCTCCTCGTCGGCATCCTGCTTGGCCCGCAGGATCTCCTCGACGAGCTTCTCGACGACCGGTCGCCAGAACGTGGTGTGCTGATCGGTGGCCATCGCGCCGTCGCTGCTGGCGGTGAGGGCCGCGTTCAACAGCAGCACGCCCTGCGTCAGCATCGCCTGGAACCACTCCGGCGGCTGTACGGTGTCTTGCTTCTTCAGGAGTGCGCGGATGTCGGCGATCGGGGTCTTCTTGGGTATGCCGTGTTTCCACATCGCCGCCGCCTTGATGATGCAGCGGATGCTGACGACCCGACCGAACTGGCTGTCCGCCCAGTCGTGGAAGGTGTTGTCGAACATGGCGATGCCGGTGGCGCTCTCCGGCCGCGGATACGGGTTCTGTCCGAAGACGACCACCTTCCACTTCTGCGGCGGGTTCGGCTTCAGCGCCTGGAAGGTCAGTTCCCGGACCGGCACAACCTGCGGGCTGCGGCCCGGGCCGATGAAGGTGGCTGCGCCCGGCCGCGCCTCGATGACCGGCTTCAGCAGCGGCAGCCACGGCTCGCCACCGCCGGAGAAGAGTTCGGCGAGGCCCAGCGGGTCATCCGGGGTGGACGGCGTCGGGGCGTTGCTGTCGCTCATCGTGGGCTCCCGGAATGGCGAGCCGTACCGGTGACGGCACGGGCGGTCGAAGTGGGAAGTTGCGCCACGCGGACCCCGGATGCGGCATCACAGAACCAGCTAACCCGCTCTCTGGTACGGGTGAGCTTGGCTTTTCTGTCGTGGACGGCCGCGTATCGGGGCTTGGCCGGCGCAAGGCGTACGGCAGATTAGCACCGGGCCGGCGCGTCCGTCATCGCGGAGATCGGCTACCGGTCTCCGCCGGAATCCTGTTTGTCAGTGGGTTCCGCTACCTTTCGTCGCGCTGGAAACAACCCCTCCCACGACCGGAGTGAGCCATGACCGTCGACCACGTGAAGCCCCGACTCAGGGTGGTGCTGAGGGATGTCAACGCCAAGGTGGTGCAGGCATGGCGCTCGGCGTTCGCCGACACCCCCGAGGTCGAAATCGCCAAGGGGTCGATCATCAACCAGCACGTCGACGCCTGGGTCAGCCCGACCAACTCGCGCGGACGGATGGACGGCGGGGTCGACGCGGTCATCAAACGGCACCTCGGGGCGGGGATCCAGCTACGTGTCCAGCGTGCGATCCGTGACCAGTTCGGCGGGTCGCTACCGATCGGAAGTGCCGTGTGTGTACCGTCCGGGGCGACCAGTCCGAAGTTCCTGATCTCGACGCCGACGATGACGGAGTCGGCGGAGAACGTACGCGAGACGCTGAACGTCGCTCTGGCCTGCGCCGCCGCGTTCCAGGCCATCCATATGCAGAACGAGCGGGAGCCGGGCAGTATCGGGTCGGTTGCGCTGGTCGGCATGGGCGCGGCAACGGGTCGGGTGCCGGCGCAGGTCTGCGCCAACCTGATGTGGGCCGGCTACACCCTGTTCAACGACTACTCCTTCCGGGACTACGACGACCTGCGAGAGACGGTCTGTGAACAGCTCGCCGACATCGAGGCCCGTCCCGAGCAGGAGCGGGTCCGGATCACTGCCCCGGCCTCCCGGCGCTGACCAACCCGTGGAGGTGCCCCCCAGTGGGCGATCGTTCGTTCATGCTCGCCACCCGGATGCCGATGTCGCGCGACGGGTTCCACGAATGGCTCCGTACTCCCCTGCCCGGCCTCGACATCATCGACAATCCGGCGGCGATGTGGACCGGCTGGGATCCATCCGGTGTGCTGGGCCCTGCCGTACGGGAGCATGTCGCCGATACGAACTCTGCACCCCGCTGACGTGGGAACGTGCCGGGACGGCAGATTCTCGGTCCGTTCCCACGTCAGCACGCTTCGGAACGGATGCCGGCAGCGATGGTCAGAGCCGGGGCGGTTCCTGCGCCGTTACCGACGGAAACCGCTCCGGGTCGGCGGCGCGTAGCAGGCCGTACCCGACACCGGCGATCCCGGAGAAGAACCCGGCAATCTCGACGTTTCGCGGTAGGCCGCAGAGCCAGCCCCGCTCGTCGATGGCGTCCATGATGCCGCTGGCATGCCGCTGGGCCGTCTCGGCGAGTACGGAGTCGTCGAGCTGCCGTGCGGCCAGGAGCAACAGTTCCAGGCTGCCGAAGTCACCGTGGCACATGGACAGTCCGTACCCGAATCCCCGGTCGACCGTGGTGCGGATCGCGACGTCCAGTTCCGTCCGCGCCGTCGGGTCGTCCAGCACCGGCATGGTCAGCAGCTTGGCGATACCGATCCCGGGTGCACCGTGACACCACGCCACCCGGTCGGTCGTCACGTCGCGCTCCGACTCGATCCGTACCGCAGCGGTGGGCTCGACCGCGTGCCGGACATCCCGCCAGTTACCGGTGGCCGGCTCGAACAACTCCCGTTCGTAGCCGACCGCCCGCGCTGCGGCATCCCGGTACCGCTCGTCCCCGAGTACTCGGGTGGCGGTCACCAGGGCGGCGGAGATCCCCGCTGTGCCGTGGGCGAAGCCAGCCAGGGGTTGGCTGGCCAGACCGTTCTCCGCCATCAGCCGGGGCAGCCAACTGGCGCCCGCGCCGTACGGCTGCTGGTGGGCGACCAGGTGGTCGGCGGCCGACCGGATCAGGTCCAGGGTGCTGCCGGCACCGTCCACCTGATGGAGCCCGGCCAGGGCGAGCAGCGAACCGGCCGCCCCGTCGGCCACCGCGAACTCGGTGTCCTGCCCGAGGGTCCGGCCGATCCGGGCCGCCAGTGCGTGCGCCTCGGCAAGCAGTTCCCGATCCGCCCACAGCGTGCCCAGGTGGGTGAGCGCGTACACCATGCCACCGAGGCCGCACAGGCCGCCGAAGTCGGCATTCGCAGTGGGGTGTACCCGGCGAAGCGCCCGACGGCGGATCTGCCGAACGGCCGCAGCCGCAGCCTCCCTGGCGAGCCCGCGTAGTTGTCGGTCGCCACTGACCTCGGCGTAGTAACCGAGGAAGAACGCGATGCTGAGCACGCCGTCGTACATGCTCGGGCTGAGCGCCCCCACCGACCAGGTGCGCGGACGGGTACGGTGCGGACCCAGCCACAACGCCTCGCCGTCGGCACGAACCGCGATCTCGGCCAGCCGATGCGCCACGTCGGCCGCGCCCGCCAGGAACCGCTCCGGACCGGTCGGCCGATCGGCGGGGCGGAAGTCGTAGTACGTGTAGATCTGTGTCTCGCCACGCTGGAGCGCGTTGGTGGCGATGCAGGAGCGGACCAGCCACAGCTGCCGGGCCAGGTCGGTCTCGCTCAACTCGGCCAGCGTGGCCAACGCGCGGTCGAGCCCGGGTTCCAACGGTACGTCGGGCAGCGGGGCACCGGTACTGTCGTACAGCACCGCACCGCCCGGGGTCGCCGCGAACATCGGGACGTCGTTACGCCACAGGTCACGCCGCTCGGCCTCGATGACACCGGCCAGCCCGGGACGGTACACCGCGTCCCGCCAGAGCCAGTCGAAGTGTCGTTCCCGGTCCAGGCCACGCCGAAGCACGTCCGGGTGGAACGACGTGTCGAGCAGCATCGCGTACGTCACCGTGTCCCGGATCAGCACCCGGATCTCGTCGTCGGCGAACGCGCGCAGCAGCCCGGCCACCTCGTCGCGGTGCCGCAGCAGGGCGCGGTACACCTGCGCGAAGCCGGCCGAGACGTCGTCGCTGTAGTCCAACAGGCGCAGTTCCTCGTCACCGGCCACCGGCCGGTGCGCGGGCGCGCCAAGGTCCTGCCGTTCGATCCGCATCCGCATCGCGTCGGTGCCCTCGGCGTGTACGTAGGGCAGCCGGATCGGCGAACGCTGGCCCGGACTCCACCCCAGGCCGCTCAGGTCCACGTTGCCCTGTGCGGTCTGCCAGGTACCGGTGGGCAGCAGCCCGGCCTGCAACACCGAACCACTGGTCAACTCGGCGATCGCCCGTTCGGCGCCGGACTCGCCGACCATGACCAGGGTCGAGAGGCCGGGCTCGAACAGCGTCTCCAGGTCCACCAACACGGGCTGGTCACCGTCGGCGATGATGTTCTCGCCGTGGAAGTCGGCGGCCCGCACCAGGTAGAGCAGCGCCAGGAGACCGCCCTGACGACGGTAGAAGCGGTGGAGTTCGACGGTGTCCCGGCACGGGCGGGCGGTGACGAACTCGACCCAGCCGTAGGCACCACGGTCCAGACAGTGCAGGGTCCGCAGGGCCATCCCCTCGGTGCGGTCGTTGACCCATTCGAGTAGGCGCTGGAAGTGCCGGTCCACACCGACCGGGCGCGGCTTGTAGACCACCCGCAGGCCACCGGTGAAGTGCACCGTGGCCACCGACTGCCCATCCCGGTGGTTGTCGCCGAGGCCGGTGGCCACCTCCGTCACCCGGCCCGGGTCGGCCCCGTCCGCGAACTGCTCGGACAGGGCGGGCAGGTCTGCCGCCAGCCGGTCGAGCAACCGGGCCGTCTGAGCCAGCCAGGCCTGACTGACCTGTACGAGCTGCCGGGCCAGCACCGGGTAGCGGCACAGCAGGGACCAGCGTCGTGCGGGGGTACGCAGCTGGTTCAGGAAATCGTGCAGCCGTTCGGTGGGCGTGGCACCGGACAGCTGGCCGGTGACCCGGGCCACGCCGAGTTCCAGCAGGGTGGTGCGGCACAGCATCGCGTTGAGCCGGGGCAGCAGCCCGCCGGCCAGCAGGGCACCCGGCAGACCGGCGGGATCGTGGAACATCGTCTCCCGTCCGGCCAGGTGTTCGCCGAGCTGGCGGAGCATCACCATGGCGATCGGCTCGGCGACGGCCAGGAACGGGAAGTCGTCCGTACGCCACGGCGGAACGTCCGCCGGTTCGTTACGCGGGTCCGCGTACCAGCCGACCAGTTCCCGCACCCACGGCAGGGCCGTCCCCCCGGCATCCGGATCATCGGCGGTCGCGCCGGCCGCCGGTTCTGGCGCTGAGGTCCCCTCCGCCGCGAGTAGCAGGGTCAACGTGGGCTCGTCCAGCCCGGCTGCGGCCAGCCGGCTGGCCCACAGCCGCCCGGCTCCGGCGGATTCCGCTCCGGTCTGCTCGAAGGAGACCGCCGAGCGCCAGTCCCGTAGCCGCTGCCCTGCCCCGGCGAGTTCGTCCCGGCCGGTGTGCACCGGCCGGCTCAGCCACTCGGGCAGTGTCTGTGCCCTGGCGGAGGGGAAGCCCGTCAGCAGGAGGTCAACAGGCACAGCACGCGGGACCGGTGCTGGCCGGGCCGGTGTTGCAGGGGGTCATGTAGGTACTGCATGCCTCGTACATCTCCACCAGTTCGGCCAGTTCGGCGTTCAGGTCCCCGGCAGGGTGTGCCGGTAGCTGCGCGAGCTGCTCCGCGCTGAGGGTCGCGCGGTAGTCCGTGTCGGTCCAGGCCCGGACCGCATCCATCGTGGGCATCGTCGTCCTCTCGGTCGGTGGATCGGTGTCCCGCGCCGGGCGGAGCACACTTCGACGGACGTGATTGTCTCATCATCGTCGGAACGACGCCTTTCGATCATTCGCGAATGATGAAAGAAAAGCGCCGAGGACGGTCTCGGCCCGGCCGGATTCCGACGCCGAGCGGCGCCGGAACCAGAGCCGCCACCGTCGCCAGTCGGGTCCGTCCGACGCGCGAGGACGGCCGACAAGGTCGGCTTTGGGGATTATCGGCCAAGCTTTGGGTATCGGAGTGAGATGACCTCTTTTGACGATCTGCCTGCCCCGAGCCCTCAGGAACAGCCCTATCCCGGCGAATCAGCCGGCATGGACCCGCGCCCCCGTGACCAGATGACCGGGTACGTCGGCCGTGACCTGTTACATGGACGTCGAGCACTGGTGACCGGCGGCGACTCCGGCATCGGTCGCGCGGTTGCGATCGCCTTCGCCAAGGAGGGCGCGGACGTCGCCGTGGCCTATCTGAACGAGGACGAGGACGCCCGCAAGACGGCCGAGTTGGTCGAGGCGAGCGGCCGTCGATGCGTACTACTGCCCGGCGACCTGGCCGACGCCCAGCACTGTGCCGATGTGGTGTCCCGCAGCGCACAGGAACTCGGCGGCCTGGATCTCCTGGTCAACAACGTCGCCTATCAACAGAACGCCGACTCGCTGACAGAGATCTCCGAGGAACAGTGGCAGCACACCTTCGCCACCAACATCCACAGTTACTACCGGGTGACCAGGGCCGCGTTGGACCACCTGCCCGAGAACTCCGCGATCATCAACACCGCTTCGATCAACGGCCTCAAGGGCAACGGCCACCTGATCGACTACTCGGCCACGAAGGGTGCCATCATCGCGCTCACCTATTCCCTCGCCCAGTCGCTGATCAAGAAGCGGATCCGGGTCAACTGCGTCGCACCCGGGCCGGTCTGGACGCCCCTGATCCCGGCCACGTTCCCCGCCGACAAGGTGCAGGAGTTCGGCCACCAGGTGCCGATGGGACGGGCCGCCCAACCCGACGAGATCGCTCCGTCGTACGTCTTCTTCGCCAGCAACGAGCTGTCGTCCTACTACACCGGTGAGGTGCTGGCTCCGATCGGCGGCGTCACCCTGCCCGGATGACACCGCGGACTCCTCGAACCGGCAGCAGACCGCACGGGGCCTAAAGCAGGCCGGCATTGCCGGCCACGGCGGCGGCCTCCGTCCGGCTCGACACCCGGAGTTTGCGCAGCAACGATGCGGTCAGCCGCTTCACCGTACGTTCAGACAGGCGCAGTTCCTCGGCGATCTCCACCGTCCGACAGCCCTTGGCGATGAGCTGCAGGAGCCGCCGTTCCTCGTCGTCGAGCACGGCCGTCACGGGTGGGCCGTTGTGCGCCGGCCGGACCAGGGCTGCCAGCAGTTCGGCGGGTAGCACCGCCCACCCGCCCAAAAGTGCCAGGCGGGGCGGCATCAGTTCCTCGGGTTCGCTGCTCTTCGGTAGGTAGCCCTCCGCGCCGGCCCGCAGGGCCTGCACCATGAGGTCGGTCTCGTCGAGACCGGAGATCGCGACGACCCTGGTGGCCAACGCCATCAGCCAGGACGGTGACGCGCTGATCCTGCTGGCGGCCCTGCGCCGCCGGGCCGCAGCGACGGCCACGGTAATCGCCACGATTCCGGTGATTCTGGTCGGACTGGCGCTCCTGGCGTTCATGGGAGGAGAGGGCATCATGCGAATTCAGCCGCCGACCGAAACAGCCGCCCCCTTTCCAGCCAGACGCGCGATTTCCTCGCACTACACCGGGTACGGGGGAAACTCGCCGCACTCGCCGCCCTGAGCACCGTGACAGTTTCCATCGGCGGGTCGCCCTGGCTGTCCGTCGGCCTGCTGGCCGCAACCGCCCTGGTTCCGATCGCTCTGGTCGGCTATGGCGGATGGCCGGCACTGTTCGCCCTGCTCCCAGACAGGCGGACACCTCAGCTGATGGATCCAGCCCGGTATCCGGGCCCGGACGGGAATGACCCACATCCCAACGGGTATCCGGCGCACCAGCCGACGGATGCTCCCCGGCGGACAGAAAGGCAACCAGATGAGTCAGCAGCAGAGCGTGGACCGGTCCACCGGGCAACACAAGCTCCAGACCGCCCGGGACGAGACCTCACAGGTCGCCCAGCACACGACGCAGGCCGGGCGGCAGGTCGCCCAGACCGCAGCGGGTCAGGGCCGGGAGACGGTCGACGAAGCCCGTCGGCAGGCCCACAACCTGATGGAGCGGACCTCCGCGCAGCTGATGGAGCAGGCTGACGTGCAGCAGAAGCGGGCTGCGGCACGTCTGCGTACGCTCGGTGACGAACTCGCGTCGATGTCGAGCCGGGACGAGCAGCACGGAATGGCCGGTGACCTCGCCCAACAGGCCGCAGACCAGGCCCACCGCGCCGCCGACTGGCTCGACCAACGCCAACCGGGCGCGCTACTGGCGGAGGTACGCGAGTTCGCCCGTCGCAGCCCCGGTGTCTTCCTCGCCGGGGCGGTGGTGGCCGGCCTGGTCGCTGGTCGACTCACCAGGAACCTCGCCAGCGACGGCGCAGGCCCCACCGGCGGCGCGCACATGGCCAATCCGCCCGGGTCGGAGCCGAAGCGTGAGGCGCAGCAGTGAGCGCCGGTTCTCGTGGCAGGGTGGTGGCGGACGACAAGTCACACCAGTCGATCGGCGACCTGCTCGGCGACGTAACCCGCGACATGTCGATGCTGGTCCGCCAGGAGGTACAGCTCGCCAAGGCGGAGGTACGCCAGGAGGCAAAGACCGCGGGCAAGGCCGCCGGCATGTTCGCCGGAGCGGCTCTGGCCGGTGTCATGGTGCTGCTCTTCCTGTCGTACGCCGCTTGGTGGGGCCTGGCGAACGTCATCGACGAGGGCTGGGCCGCCCTCGCCGTCGCCATCGTGTGGGCGGTGGCCGCGGCGGTGCTGTTCGTCGTGGCACGATCCCGGCTACGTCAGGTCCGGCCAGGTGTACCACGCACCGTCGAGACCGCCCGACAGATCCCCGGCGCCGCCCTGGGCCGCCCAACCGGTGCCGATCATCGGACCGACGGCGATGGCCGCCGGCCGGAGAGCAAGGAGTGGCGATGACCGACCCGGACGAGATCCGACGTGACATCGAGCGCACCCGCGACGAACTGAGTGGGGATGTGAACGCCCTCACCCACAAGGTGGCGCCCCGGCGCGTGGCAGGGGAGACGATGTCACACGCACGTAGCCGATTGGCCGGTTTCAAGGAGCGGATCATGGGTGCACCTACGGATGGAGACGGCCACGTACGGGCGTCCGAGGCGGCCCAGCGGGTCTCTGCCGCCGGTTCGTCCATGCGGGGGGCGGCGGGAACGGCCCGGGAGAAGGCCGGTGAGGCAGCGGGAACGGCCCGGGAGAAGGTCGGCGAGGTCGGCCATGCGCAGCGGGAGCGGATCGAGGGCAGTCCCCTCGCTGCCGGCCTGATCGCCTTCGGCCTGGGTGTGCTGGTTTCCTCGATGCTGCCGTCCTCGGCGCGTGAGCGGCAACTCGCCGGTCGGGTCAGGGGCGAGGTGACCGAACACTCCGGCGAGATCAAACAGCAACTGGGCGGCATGGCCCATCAGGTGCGGGACAACCTGCGGCAGCCCACGCAGGAGGCCGCCGGTCAGGTCCGGTCTCGCGCCGCCGAGGGCGCCTCGACCGTACGGGAGCAGGGCCGCTCCACCGCCCAGGAGGTACGCGGGCAGGCGAAGGAGTCCGCAGAGGACGTCCGGCACGGCTGATCCTGCCGTCTCGGGTGCCGCCGTTACGTCATTCACCGCCCGCCGTCTCCGTGCGGACTCGACATGGACGACGCACGTTTCGGCGACGACACGATCGGGCAGACGACAGCATGGCGCACACCGGATCCGGCGAGGCTGCGGCCACCATCACCACGTACGAGGACGGGCCGCTGCTCGTCCGGGGAGACTTCGTGCTGCGTACCTCAGCGGGCGAAACGATCGATCCGGGCCGTGCCACCGTCGCCCTGTGCCGGTGCGGGAAGTCGGCGATCCGGCCCTTCTGCGACGGCACCCACCGGGCGATCGGCTTCCGGGCCGGAGCGGAGCCGGACCGGGGCCCAGACGGGCGTGGCGACCGGCGACCGGGCAGCCCTGACCCGGCGTGAGGACCGATGCCGTTTTCCCGGCCGAACAGGCAGGGGACATTGGCACCGAACCGGTCAGCGCCCGGCGCCAGAGCCGGACCGGGTCAACCGACGCTGGCTGTGCGCGGCGGTCCGGATCCGCTGCCCGGCGTAGCTGACCCCACCTCGGCCCCATCGGGTGGCGAGCGCCAGCCAACTGCACACCGCCCGCTCCCCCACCCAGATTGGTGCCAGCAGCACGGTGCTGGCCGGGAATACCGCTGCCCCATTGGCCCGACGCCGGCCCGCCTCGGCCAGCGCCACGACACCCAGGCCGGCGGTGATCGGGACCGCCCGCCACCCGCGGGCAATCGCGACGGCCAGTCCGGGAAGGACCGCGAGGAAGAGCGCCATCCGCGCTGGTTGGGCAAGATCGTCGTACGCCTGGCGGACCCGCTGGGACCAGAACTTCCCAGCCGGCGGCGGACGGCGGCGAACATGGAGCCCAGCAGCGATCAACTCCCGACCGCCATGTCCACGCACGGTCCTGATCAGTTCCAGATTCTCGAACAGCACGTCGCCGTGGTAGCCGCCCATTTCGAGGAATGTCGACCGACGGATGCCGAACGTGCCAGGGTAGTCCGCTCCGAAGGCGCGGTTGAGCAGGGTCCGGCCAGTGTCCCAGCGGGCGTGCCAGGGCAGCGGCCAGAAGTAGTTCTGTGGTCGGACCAACTCCGCCCGGTCGAGGAGCCGACGCATCGTGCGAAGCCCCACGTCGTCGTACCGTACGTCGTCGTCGGCGATGACCACCCGCTCGTGCCGCGCCGTTCGCAACCCCGTCGTAACTCCGTTCACTTTGCCGTTCGCGTACCGCAGCCACGGATCCGGGCGCAGATGCCGGACGTAGCCACCCCAGTGCGCGGCGTGTCGGGCGAAGAGGGCCGGTGGTGAACCGTCGACCACCGTCACCTCCACCCGCTGGGCCAGCCAGCGCAGATATCCGGTCAGGTCGTTCAGATCGGCGTCGTCCGCCCAGCGCAGCGGCAGGACGTACGTCAGGTCCAGCCGGTCGACCGATCCGGCAGCGGGCCGGGCCGGCCGGTGGCCGGGTGCCCGGCTCAAGGAGCGACCAGTGCCGGCACCCGCAGCGAACTGTCCCCGACAGCCCACCGGGTCAGCAGGTGCTCGGCGAAGAGGCGGTCCAGGGCGAGGCAGCATGCGGCACCGAACCACACGTCGGCCACAGCGTCCGGCTCGGCCACGGCGAACGAGCCGCACATGTCGTACGCGGCGATCTGCTCGTGCACGGCGTCCGCCTCGACGTGCTCGTCGAAGAAGCGAGTCGCCGATGGCGGCCCGCCCAGTCGGCGCAGCCCCTCGGCGTACCGCCGGTTCGGCAGCGACGAGGTCATCTCGAAGGCGGCCAGGTGCCCCAGCAGGGCACCCCGCCACCGTCGATGCAGGCCGAACAGTGACATCAGGTTGTTGACCGCCAGGGTCGCCGCAGGTACGTCGTCCACATATGCGCCGTAGCGGGTGTCCAGCCCCAACCAGTCCATCGTGGCGCGAAAGAGTTCCGAGTGCATCCGGGCAAGCTGGCCGCCCCCGTACTCGTCGATCTGGATTTCGACCAGCGCCGCCTTGACCGGGCCACTCAGTCGCGGAATCGCCCAGGTGTGCGAATCCGCCTCCCGCAGGTGGTAGATCGACCGATGCATGACGAACTCACGGAACTGTGTCAGGCTCGCCGACCGCCCCAACTCGGCCGAGAGTGGTGGGCCGTCGTCGGCCGCGACCAGGTCGGCGAGAACGCGGGGAAGCCCGGCCGGGACGATCGACGGGGCAGGCCCGGTCAGCCGCCACAGCGACCGCTCGAACCGCCGTTCGGCGACCGCGCGCAACTCGATCAGCGACGGCTCCCATTCCCACCGATCGTCGATGCCTGCCCACCCCTGGTAGTGCAGTCCGTAACACGTGAAGAGAAAGATCTGCAGGTCCTCGTCGCACAGCGCGTCGTCGGACACGTCGTCGGGGCAGTCCCCATCGCGCCAGTGCGCCACCAGGGAGGCGGGCAGGTCGACCGGGCCGTACGGCAGCGCTGCGGCCACTGCCGCAGAGACCGGACCACGCGGCTCGGGCAGCGTCATCGACAACTCCTCCTGGCCGAAGGTACCCGGCGATGGTGCCCCGTGCCGGTCGGCGTAAACCTCGGACCTTGTTTCGCAGGCTCCCGAATCGGGCAAGGTACGCCCTGGTAGAAGGGGTCAGGGCACCCCGACGGGTCCGGGTTGGCCCGGCACGACGGGCACGAAGGAGAGGGGTGGTTGCGATGCGACGTGTACGGGCGGCGCCAGAACCGTCGTCACCGACGGCGGATGCCATGGGCGGCGAAGGTCAGCGCCGCGCCACCGAGTCCGAGGCAGCGCCCTTCGGTAAGCCACGCTGGCCCAAGGCGTACGCATTTGCGCTGGTGACCGGGGCCCTGTTCCTGTTCTCGTGGGCTGGCCAGTTCGTCTTCCAACTGATCACCGCCAGCAACGAGGCGAGCCAGCATGGTCGGTCGTTCGCCTGGGGCGACTTCCTCCCCCAGTTCCTCTCCTCCACCTTCGAGAACTGGCAGTCCGAGTTCCTCCAACTCGTCTGGCAGGCCGCCGGGCTCGCGCTCTTCTACTTCTGGGGCTCCTCGCAGTCACGGGAGTCGGACGAACGGATCGAGGCCAAGCTCGACGCCCTGCTGCGTGACCGTGGCCTCGACCCTGATCGTCCCTGACCGGTGGCTCGTTCACGCCGGGTGCAGGACAGCACGCAGGCACCCGTCCTGCTTCTTCTCGAAGATCTCGTATCCGCGTGGACCGTCCGCCAGTGACATCGGATGGGTGGTGAGATAGCCGGGATCGATCTGGCCGTCGACCAGCCGCTGTAGCAGCATCGGGATGTAACGCTGGGCGTGCATCTGCCCCATCCGCAACACCAGGGCCTTGTTCATCGCGGCCCCGAGCGGGAACTTGTCCACAAACCCGCTGAACACGCCGACGATACTCACCGTGCCCCCCTTCCGGCAGGCCAGGATGGCCTGGCGGACCGCCGTCGGCCGATCGCTCTGGAGCCGTACGGCCTGCTTGACGCGGTCGTAACCGTACGTCGGGCCGGCACCATGGGCCTCCATGCCGACCGCTTCGATGCAGGCGTCCGGGCCGCGTCCGCCGGTCATCTCGCGCAGTGCCTCCAGCGCGTCGACCTGGCTGTAGTCGATGGTCTCCACGCCGAGGCGTGCGGCGGCGGCCGCTAGCCGCTCCGGCAGCCGGTCTATCACGATCACCCGCTCCGCATCGAGCAGTTGGGCCGACCGGGCGGCCATCTGCCCCACCGCCCCGGCACCCCAGACCGCAACCACCTCGCCCCCAGAGAGCGCACAGAAGTCCGCCGCCATCCACCCGGTGGGCATGGCGTCGGACGCGAAGACCACCGCGTCGTCGGGCACCCCGTCCGGCACCGGAAACACTCCCACATCCGCGTACGGCACCCGCACGTACTCGGCATGGCTACCGGCAAACCCGCCGCTGGCCTGCGAGTAACCGATGATCCCGGCCGGGGCGTGGCCCCACAGCTTCTCGGTCAGGTCGGGCTGCGGATTGGAGTTGTCGCAGAGCGAGTACTGCTCGGTGCGGCAGTACCAACAGCCACCACAGGCCAGCCCCGAGCCCACCACCACCCGGTCGCCGATCCGCGAATTCCGCACCGCTGGACCCACTTCGACCACCTCGCCCATGAACTCGTGGCCGAGAATGTCCCCCTCGCGCATCGCGGGCAGGTAGCCATTGATCAGGTGCAGGTCGGAACCGCAGACGCTGCTCGCCCGGACCCGTATGATCGCGTCACCGTCCTTCTGGATCGTCGGCTCCGGCACGTCGCGGACCGCCAACTTCCCGACGCCCTCCCAGCACAGGGCCTTCACGGTCGCCCTCCCGTCGCCAGCTTCGCCCGGACCACCCTGGTGAGCCGTTCCGTGGCCCCGGTCCGACCGGAGGGCTCGTTCATGGTCGACACCACCTGGCCCGACTCGATCACCGACTTGATCCGGCGGAGCACCGTCCGCAGCCGTTGATCCGGATCGTGGCCGCGCACCGTGTCGACCCGGTGCCGCAGACGGCCCTGCGGATAGGTCAGCTCCACCTGCAGTTCCGTCCCCCGGTCACCCGGGGCAGGGACCAGCTTCAGCCGACCGTCGTGCGCCCGTGGTCCTGACTCGATCCACCAGTGTGCGGACCGGCCTGCGGCCTGGACGATGACCTCGATCGGGTGAGCCGTTCCGCCGAAGGGGGCAGCCAGAACCCGCCAGCGACCGTCGCCCATGTCCTGCGCCGTGACGGGCTGGTCGAGGGCCACCGACAACCGCCCGGGATCACAGATCATCTCCCAGGTGGCATCCACCGGTCGGTCGACCGTGACAGCCCGGCACGTGACGTACCCGCCATCGTGATGCGCGGGCGAGGATCTGTCGGGGCGCCGCCAGACGGCGACGGCCGCCCCGGCTCCGACCATTGCGACGGCCGCAACCAACATCCGTCGCAGCTTTCTGTTCACTCTGGTCTCTCCTGACCGTTCCGGATGGCGTCATCATGCGCCGCCGTACCGGACCCGCTGACCAGCTCCGTCCGGTACCACTCAACCGGGTGGCATAACCGCTCCTGCTACGGGAAGGCGCGGTCGGCAACCAGACGGGAAGGGTGGGGCCGATGACGGCGAGCCGGGAACAAGATGTTCTGGATCTCCTGGTCGACCAGCACAACGAGATCAAGACCCTGTTCGGCCAGTTACCCCGGGCGCAGGGCGTCGAGAAACGGGAGCTGTTCCAGAGCCTGGTCCGGCTGCTGGCCGTACATGAGAGCGCCGAGGAGATCGTCGTCCACCCGACCGCTCGACGGGAGATCGACCACGGTGACGCGGTGGTGGAACCGCGCAAGCGCGAGGAGGACCGGGCCAAGCGTGAGCTGGCCGCCCTGTACGACCTCGGCACCGAGCACCCCGACTTCGACGCGAAGTTGGCACAGTTCGCGAACGCCGTCATCGAGCACGCCAGTCATGAGGAGACGGAGGAGTTCCCGGCACTACGCCGCAGTTCCTCCCCGGAACAGCTGCGTCGGATGGCGGGGGCGGTACGGGCAGCCGAGGCTACGGCACCGACCCGGCCGCATCCCCACAGCGGCGAGTCCGCCACCGCGAACCTGATCGCCGGACCACCGATGGCTGTGTTCGACCGCATGCGGGACGCCGTACGCGACTGGCGGGAGTCGCATCGGGAGTAGACATGGGGGAAGACGAATGCGGGCACCACCACCTCGGGTGGCGTGGCCGGTCATGCACCACCACTGGAGTTGGATCACCTTCCTGCACTGGCGGTACCCCGTGGGGACGGTGCAGTCGATGCTCCCGCCCGGGCTGGCCGTGGACACCTACGACGGTTCGGCCTGGCTCGGGCTGACCCCGTTCCTCATGGAACGGGTCCGTCCACCGGTGGGTCCCGTCCTGCCATGGTTGTCGCGGTTCCCCGAGACCAACGTCCGGACGTACGTCCGGGACCGGGACGGTCGCCGGGGAATCTGGTTCTTCTCGCTGGACGCGGCACGACTTCCCGCCGTTCTCGCGGCCAGGGTGAGCTACTCGCTGCCGTACTTCTGGTCGGAGATGGCCGTACGGGTCGACGGTGAGCGGCTCGAATACCGCTGCACCCGGCGTCGTCCCTCGCTCCGCGGGCCGCACTGCCATGCCGAGGTACGCCTCGGCCCCGCCCTGGACCACCGTGCACATGACGAACTCGCCCGCTTCCTCACCGCCCGCTACCGCCTGTTCACGGTCGTCCTCGGTCGCCTGGTGGCCGCCGAGGTGGAACACCCGGTATGGCCGCTGCATCACGCCGAGCTGCTCCGGCTGGACGAGACCCTCCTCACTGCGGCGGGTCTGCCGCCACCGCACGGGCCGCCCCTGGTGCATGCCTCTCCCGGAGTGCCGGTACGGGTGGGTCGGTGGCACCGGTAGGCCCGGAGCAACGCCGGCCACGATCCGGCCCCCGCGCGTGGACACCAGCCTCCATCCGCAGGGAGTGCGCCGGACCTGATGTCCGGGCCGGCCACGGGGACCGGCCCGGACATCAGGATCACACGAGGTCGAACCGGTCGAGGTTCATCACCTTGACCCATGCCGCGACGAAGTCGTGCACGAACTTCTCCCGTGCGTCGTCGCTGGCGTACACCTCGGCCACCGCGCGCAGTTCCGAGTTCGAACCGAACACGAGGTCGGCACGGCTACCGGTCCACTTGACCTCGCCCGTGGCGGGGTCAAGTGCCTCGAAGGTGTTCGCGTCCTCGGACGTCGCCTTCCACGTCGTGCCCAGGTCGAGCAGGTTGACGAAGAAGTCGTTGGTCAACGTCCCGGGCGTCTCGGTGAGGACGCCCAGGGGCGACTGCTGGTAGTTCGCGCCCAGGACACGCAGACCGCCGACGAGGACCGTCATCTCGGGCGCGCTCAGGGTCAGCAGGTTCGCCTTGTCGACGAGGAGGAACTCAGCCGGCAGACGGTGACCCTTGCCGAGGTAGTTACGGAACCCGTCCACGGTCGGCTCGAGCGCGGCGAAGGACTCCACATCGGTCTGCTCCTGGGATGCGTCCGTACGTCCCGGTGTGAAGGCGACCTCGACGGTGTGACCGGCGTTCCTGGCGGCCAACTCGACGGCCGCCGAGCCACCGAGCACGATCAGGTCGGCCAGCGAGACCCTCTTCCCTCCGGTCTGGGAGGCGTTGAATGCCTCCTGGATCCCCTCCAGGGTGTGCAGGACACTCGCCAACTCGTCGGGGTTGTTGACCTCCCAGCCGTTCTGCGGCTCGAGGCGGATGCGTGCCCCGTTGGCACCGCCGCGCTTGTCGCTGCCGCGGAAGGTCGATGCCGATGCCCACGCCGTGGAGACCAACTGGGACACCGTCAGGCCCGAGGCGAGGATCTGGCCCTTGAGGACCGCGATGTCCTCGGCGTCGACGAGTTCGTGCGTCACCGGCGGGATCGGGTCCTGCCACAGCAGCGTCTCGGTCGGAACCTCCGGCCCGAGGTAGCGAGCGACCGGTCCCATGTCGCGGTGGGTCAGCTTGAACCACGCCCGGGCGAAGGCGTCCGCGAAATCGTCCGGGTTCTCGAGGAAGCGCCGCGAGATCTGCTCGTAGACCGGGTCGAACCGGAGCGCGAGGTCGGTCGTCAGCATGCTCGGCGCGATGCGCTTCGACGTGTCGTGCGCATGCGGCACCGTGCCCTCGCCCATGCCGTGCTTCGGCTTCCACTGGTGCGCACCGGCGGGGCTCTTCGTGAGTTCCCACTCGAAGCTGAAGAGGTTCCAGAAGAAGTTGTTGCTCCACTTGGTCGGCGTCGACGTCCACGTCACCTCGAGGCCGCTGGTGATGGTGTCGGCGCCCTTGCCGGTGCCGAAGCTGCTCTTCCAGCCCAGCCCCTGCTCCTCGATCGAAGCGGCCTCGGGCTCGGGTCCGACGTGGTCCGCAGGGCCCGCACCGTGGGTCTTTCCGAAGGTGTGACCGCCAGCGATCAGCGCGACCGTCTCCTCGTCGTTCATCGCCATCCGGCGGAACGTCTCACGGATGTCCCGCGCCGACGCGATCGGGTCCGGGTTGCCGTTCGGGCCCTCCGGATTGACGTAGATGAGGCCCATCTGGACCGCGGCCAGCGGGTTCTCCAACTCCCGTTCGCCGGTGTAGCGAGCGTCACCGAGCCACGTGGTCTCGGGGCCCCAGTAGACGTCCTCGTCGGGCTCCCAGACGTCCACCCGGCCGCCGGCGAAGCCGAAGGTCTTGAAGCCCATCGTCTCCAGGGCGACGTTGCCAGCGAGGATCATGAGGTCGGCCCACGAGATCTTCTGGCCGTACTTCTTCTTGACCGGCCACAGCAGGCGGCGAGCCTTGTCGAGGTTCGCGTTGTCCGGCCAACTGTTGAGCGGCGCGAAGCGCTGCTGCCCGGCACCGGCGCCGCCACGTCCGTCGCTGATGCGGTAGGTGCCCGCGCTGTGCCACGCCATCCGGACGATGAACGGGCCGTAGTGGCCGAAGTCGGCCGGCCACCAGTCCTGCGAGGTGGTCAGGACCTGCGCGATGTCCTGTTTCACGGCGGCGAGGTCGAGGGTCTTGAAGGCCTCGGCGTAGTCGAACTCACCGAGGGGGTTGGCCACGGCGGGGTTCTTGGCGAGGATCTTCAAGTTGAGCTGGTTCGGCCACCAGCCGCGGTTACCGCCGCCCTGGGTCGGGTGGGGGGCGCGTCCGTGTGCGACCGGGCAGCGAGACTCGCTCCCCGCGTCCGCGTCGTGGACAACGGCATCGTGGTTCTCGGACATCAGGTTCCTTCCGTGACTTGGCGAATCAGGGGAATCAGGAATTGCCTGTGGTGGAACATTCGGGGCAGAGACCCCAGTAGATGACCTCGGCCTCGTCGATCGAGAAGCCGTTGTCGTCCGACGCGGTCAGGCAGGGCGCCGCGCCGATGGCGCAGTCGACATCGGCGATGAGACCGCATGACCGGCACACCACGTGGTGGTGGTTGTCCCCGATCCGTGACTCGTAGCGGGCCACGGAGCCGGATGGCTGGATGCGCCGTACCAGACCTGCGGCCGTCAACGCATGTAGCGAGTCGTACACGGTCTGGTGGGACACCTCGGGAAGATCCCTGCGTACGGCACCGATGATCGATTCCGTGTCGGCGTGCGGATGCGCGTGCACCGCGTTCAGCACTGCCACCCGAGGTCGGGTCACACGCAACGCGGCCGCGCGCAGCATCTGCTGGAGTTCCGGGGTCGTGGCCACGTCCCACAGTCTGGCCGCTTTTCTGGAATGAGTCAAGAAAATGGACCCGACGTTACGCGACCCCGACGTCACGCCGGCCGGAGCTCGATGCATCCCGTCACTACGTTCGGACATTTTCCCCAAACAGCGCAGATGTAGTTGAGACGCTGATTACACCGTCCTCAGGCGGTGACATCTTCCGGGGCAGCCATCGCACCGTGCTGCCGTCCTGTCGAACCGCCCGGACCACCTGCGAAGGCAGGTCCGGGGTACGACCCAACCGGCCGGAGGTGACGGAAGTGGGTGGCGAGTCCAGAACCGACCACGGGCGCAGGTGGCGGGCTTTCGTCCCGCTGGCCGGGCTGACGGCGGTGGTGGTGCTGGGTGCCGCCCTGTGGTTTGCCGATCGGCGACAGGGTGCCGACATCTGCTGGACGGCGGCCACCCTGATCACACTGGCGGTGACGCTGCGTTGGTTGATCCAATCGCTCCTACGGCGGCGGATCGGCGTGGACGTGATCGCGACCCTGGCCATGCTCACCTCCCTGCTGGTAGGGGAATATCTGGCCGGGGCGGTGGTGGCGTTGATGCTGGCCACCGGACACACGCTGGAGGTGTACGCCCAGGGCAGGGCGACCCGGGACCTGCACAAGCTGCTGGCGCGGGTACCCCGCACAGCGCGACGCCGTAGCCCGGACGGCGGGATCCGGACCGTCGACGTCAACCAGATTCGCGAGGGTGACCGACTGCTGGTCGGGCCGGGAGATGTCGTGGCCGTGGACGGCGTCGCCGAGGAGGCGGCGACGGTGGACGAGTCGGTGGTGACCGGCGAGTCCCAGTTGGTGGAGCATCGGGCCGGGGACCGGTTGGCCAGCGGTGTGGTCAACGCGGGTGCTGCCTTCGGACTGCGGGCCGCCGCGACGGCGGCCGAGAGCACGTATGCGGGGATCGTCCGCCTCGCCGAGCAGGCGAACGCGGCGAAGGCTCCGATGGTACGGCTGGCGGACCGGTACGCCGCCGCGTTCGTGCCGTTCACCCTGGCCCTGGCCGTGATCGCGTGGGCGGTCTCCGGACAGTTCGTGCGTGCGGTGGCGGTGCTGGTGGTGGCCACACCGTGTCCACTGCTGCTGGCGACCCCGATAGCGATCGTGTCTGGGCTGTCCCGCGCGGCGCGACGTGGTGTGCTGGTCCGGGACGGCGCTTCGTTGGAGTCGCTGGGCCGCGCACAAACCCTACTGGTGGACAAGACCGGGACGTTGACCACCGGCCACCCCCAGGTGGCGGAGGTGGTGACCGCGCCAGGTGGCGACCGTGACGAACTGCTGCGGCTGGCCGCATCGGTCGAACAGCTGTCCTCCCATGTGTTGGCCGCAGCGGTCGTGCAAGCGGCCGAGGATCGGGGCCTGCGGTTGGCGGTGCCGGCGGAGGTGACCGAACAGGCCGGGCAGGGGGTCGGTGGCCGGGTCGAGGGCCGACTCGTGCGGGTCGGCCAACACGGCGCCGATCTGCCGGGCTGGGCCGTACTGGAGCAGCAGCGGGCGGAGGCGGACGGCCTGTCGACGGTGTGGGTGAGCCTCGACGGCGTGCTCGGCGGGGCGGTGTTCCTGCGGGACCCGGTACGACCGGACGCTGGTGACACCGTACGGCGGCTACGGCAGACCGGCTTCTCCCGGATGGTGATGCTGACCGGTGACCGGCCGGAGGTCGCCGAACGGGTGGCCCGGGCCGTGGGCGTGGACGACGTGGTGGCGCGCTGTTCGCCTCAGGAGAAGGTCGCCCGGGTGCGGGCCGAGTCCGAACATGCGGTGACGGTGATGGTCGGCGACGGGATCAACGACGCACCCGCCCTGGCGACCGCCGGAGTGGGGGTGGCACTGGGAGCGACGGGGGCCACCGCGTCGGCGGACGTAGCCGATGCCGTGCTGTCGGTCGATCGGCTGGACCGGTTGGCCGATGCGGTGGAGATCGCCCGCCGCTCCCGGGCGATCGCGGTGCAGAGCGCCGTCGCCGGGATGGGGTTGGCGGTGATCGCCATGGTTGCCGCAGCGTTCGGACTACTTCCGCCGGTGGCCGGCGCATTCCTACAGGAAGGCATCGATGTCGCCGTCATACTCAACGCGCTACGTGCCCTCGGCGGTGGTCCACGCGGGCTACGCGCCAACAGGCGACGCGGGGACTTGCTCGAAACCCGTCGGCGCCACTGATCCCCGGTGGGTGGCAGCGGCTATCGTTACCCGTCGACGCAGTTCCTACTCGTACGTTTGACGGTGTATTCGGTGTCGTCGTGGGTGATGCCGGAGGGTGCGCCGTCGAAGTGGGTTTCCACCTTCTGCCAGCCCCGTCGCTGCTCATAGTGCAGGTGGGGGGCACCGGAGTTACCGGTGCTGCCGACCCGCCCGACCTGGTCGCCCTGGGCGACCCGCTGACCGACCCGGACCAGCGGCGGTTCGAGCAGGTGGAGATACTGGGTCTCCCATCTGCCACCGTGATCGATCTTCACCCAGTAGCCGCCGCCCCGGCCACGCGGCCCGTCCGGATTCTCCGGGGTGCGGCCACCCAGCGACCCGTTGACGCCTGCCTCGGTGACCGTGCCGCTGTAGGAGGCGAGCACCGGCCGCCCCCATGCCTCCCCCTTGGTGGGGAACAGATCGACGTCGTAGTCGTCGTGGCCGGGGTAGGTACCGAGCTGCCAGGTCTCGCCGCAGGGAACGGGTAGTTGGAACAGCGGGCGGGGACCCGGCGGCCACAGAAACACCACCACGACAGCGGCAACAGCGAGGACGACCATGGCCGTACCGAGCGCCAGGACGATACGGAGCGTACGGCTCCGGGCGCGGCGGCGGTTGCGGCGTCTGGTGGGGTGGCCGGTCGTCACCTTCCGATCATGGCAGACGCCGCCAAGGAACCGGCTCCCACCGGCGCGTGCTTGTCGTACTCCTGGTGCAGGCTGCGTGGCGTGGACCTGACGTTTGCGTTCGCCGTCCTGCTCGGGCGGTCCGACTTCCCTGCCGGCTCCTACGATGCCTACTACGGCGGCGACACCCTCGACGAGTTCCTGCTCCCGGCCCGCTGGCTCACCCCGGCCGCCCTCGCGTCGTCCGCCCCGGTCGCGTTACCAGCCGTCGACGCCTGCTACCTCGACGATGACCATCAGGCCCTCGCCTGGGAGTTCGACCTGGCCAATTCGCTGTTCGCGGTCGAGTGGGCCGACGACGTACTGCCGGCGGCGTTCCTCTCCGACGTACGGGCGGCCGATGCCGACATGCTCGTATGCGGCACCGACCTGGGCGTGCTGCTCGCCCGCCACGGCCTCGACCTGACGGCCCGGTCGGCGAAGCAGCTGAACTATCGCATCTCGGCACTGCTGTGTCTGGCCACGGACGGCACCCTGCACGACGCCATGCGCATGGCGACGTTCACGCACCGCCTGCCGGCACTGGCCTCGTTCGGCTCGGGAGGCCTGCGGCGGGTCGAGGAGGACTGGGAGGCGGCGCTGGCCGCAGTCGAGCCGCCGGAACTGCGTGACCATCTGCGCCTGCACTGCCTGGAGCCGTTCTGGTCGCGGGGCGCGGGTGCCTGCTACCTGGGCACGGACAACTGGCCGACCGGCACCTCGGCCCTCGACGGCCGACGCAAGCTGCTGGCGGGTTGGGAGTTCGGCGAGTCTCAGTCGGGGGTGGCCGTGGTCGCCTGAGTGAGCGCTGCGACACCTCGACGTGATCTTCGTTGAGCGGGTCTTCGAAGATCACCCGGTGACGCCCTCGCGCGAGATCTCGCTGACCGCCACGCGAGAGGTCTCAACCGAGCAGCCGTGTGCCGAAGGACCGGAGGGCCGTTCGGAAGTCGGACGGTTCGTGGACGGTGAAGTCGGCATCCAGGAAGGCGAGGTTCAGGAGTAGCCACTGCCAGCTGTCCAGTGCGAGGACGACTCTGGTCCGCTGGTCACCCAGAGCCACGATCTCGGCTTCCTGGTACCTGACGGCATCGGCGACGGCGGGCAGCGGCGCGTCCACGGTGAAAACGACCCGCTTGCGGTCCTTGTTGAGCCCCTGACGCAGGTAGTCGAGTGCGGTGTCGGCGGGCAAGGGCCTTGGCGTATAGGTGCTGGTGGACGCATGGAGACGGGCAATGCGGTCGATACGGAAGACCCGCCAGTCCTCCCGGTGGGCGTCCCAGGCGAGGAGGTACCAGCGCAGGTTGTGGTGGACGTGGCGGTAGGGGTCGACGCGTCGGGACGTGACGGCCCCGTCCTTGCCCAGGTAGTCGAAGGTGACGACGTAGCGGTGCTGGATGGCATCGGCCAGGGAGGCCAGTACGTCGGCGCTGACGCTCGGGGCAGGGGCGGTACTGGTTTCCAGGCTTGCCCGGAACTGGGCGACACGGGGACGCAGCCGCTTGGGGAGGTACTGGTCGACCTTGCCGTACGCCCGGGTGGCGGCCTCGTCCACGCTGCCTTCGACGGCACTGCCGGTGGCGGCAAGGGTTGCCAGCCCGAGAAGGGTCGCGATCGCTTCCTCGTCGTCAAGCGCGAGCGGCGGCATGGCGGTGCCCGCAGTGAGCCGGTAGTAGCCACCGGGACCGGGTTGGGTCTGGACGGGGTAGCCGTAGCTACGGAGGCGGTCGATGTCGCGGCGCAGGGTCCGGGGACTGACGTCGAGCCGCGCGACGAGTTCGTCACCGCTGAACGCCCGCCCGGTCTGGAGTGTGGCCAACAGGGCAAGGATGCGTTGGGTGACGTCCGCCATCTGTCCAGTCTCGCCGCTGACGCGGTCAGAATGTGGCCACATCTGTTCGTAGCCTCGCCACATGCCAGAACACGCGATCCGTATCCGGGGTGCCCGGACCAACAACCTGAAGCACTTGGACGTGGACATCCCACGCGGCCGACTGGTCGTGTTCGTCGGCGTATCCGGGTCGGGGAAGTCGTCACTGGTGTTCGAGACAATCGCGGCCGAGGCCGGGTATCAGCTCAACGAGACGTTCCCACCGTTCGTCCGCAATCGGCTGCCGAAGTGGGCGCGCCCCGAGGCCGAGAAGATCGAGGGGCTCTCGCCGGTAGTGGTGATCGACCAGCGCAGAATCGGCGGGAACGCCCGGTCCACGGTGGGTACGATCACCGACACCTGGACCTACCTGCGGCTGTTGTTCTCCCGCATCAGCTCGCCGCACATGGGTGAGTCGAACCACTTCTCGTTCAACGATCCCGCCGGCATGTGCCCGACCTGCTCCGGGCTCGGCGAGGTCGTGGTGAGCGCTGTCGATCGGTTCCTGGACCTGGACAGGTCTCTCGCCCAGGGCGCGATCCTGCTCCCCGGGTTCGGCAACGGCAGCTACTGGTACTCCCAGTACGCCGACATCGGCAGTTTCGAGTGCGACACGCCGCTACGCGACTGGACGGAGGCGGAGCGCGAGGCATTGCTCTACGGCGGCGAGCACGCCGCATGCCTCGGCACCAGACCCCCGAAGGACTACGAGGGCGTCGTGGAACGGTTCGAACGGATCTACCTGCACACAGCCGACAACCTGTCTGATCGCAAGAGGGAGACCATCAGCCGGTTCACCCGCTCCGGGATCTGCCCGGACTGTCACGGTGACCGCCTCAACGAGGCCAGCCGTACCGCTACGGTCCTGGGCCACCCCATCGGCGAGCTGGCCCGCATGGAGGTCACCGAACTCGTCGGCCTGCTGGAGCGGGTAACCGATCCCGCTGTCGCACCGGTCGTGGCCGCCCTCACCGAGAGGCTGCGAGCCATGATCAGCATCGGGCTCGGGTACCTCCACCTCGGCCGCGCCACCACCAGCCTGTCTGGCGGGGAGTCGCAACGGATCAAGACCGTCAAACATCTCGGCAGCAGCCTCATCGAGATGCTCTACGTCTTCGACGAACCCACCGTCGGCCTCCACCCGCACGACATCGCCTCCATGGCCACGTTGCTCCGGCAACTCCGCGACAAGGGCAACAGCGTCCTGGTCGTCGAGCACGACCCCGCCGTCATGGCAATCGCCGACCAGATAGTCGAGATCGGCCCCGACGCCGGCACCAGCGGCGGCGAACTCGTCTTCCAGGGCACCTTCGACGAGCTTCGGACGGCGCGAACAGCTACGTCCACTGCCCTCGGCAGCCGTACGCCGATCACGACCGATCCGCGTACGGCCACCGGTACGATCACGGTGGCGAACGCCACCCGAAACAACCTCAGGAACCTGACCGTCGACATCCCCGGCGGGGTTCTCACCGTCCTCACCGGGGTCGCCGGGTCAGGCAAGTCCAGCCTCGCGGCGGAGTTGATCGCCCAGCACGACGCGGTCGTGATCGACCAGAAACCGGTCAGCACCAATCGCCGCTCCACCCCGGTCACGTACACGGGGATCGCCACCGCCATCCGCAGACTCTTTGCCGAGCGCAGCGGGCTGCCCGCCAGTCGGTTCAGTGCCAACTCCGACGGCGCCTGCCCCGACTGCAAGGGGTTGGGCATCATCTACACCGACCTGGCCTTCATGGACGGCCAGGAAACCATCTGCGAGACCTGCCAGGGGCGACGGTTCACCACCGACGTGCTCCGCCACCGGGTGAACGGGCTGTCGATCGCGGACATCGACAATCTGACGATCACCGACGCCATCGGAAGCCTCCCGAACAAGCAGATCCGCGAGGGACTACTGCAACTCGAACGTGTCGGACTCGGCTACCTCCGCCTCGGCCAGCCGCTCACGACGCTGTCCGGTGGCGAATGCCAGCGTGTCAAGATGGCCAGGGAACTGCACGACACGAGCGAACCGGCCCTCTACGTCCTGGACGAACCCACCACCGGCCTGCACCTGCGCGACGTTGCCGCCCTGCTCGGCATCCTCGACCAGCTTGTCGGGCAGCGGCACACCGTCGTCGTGATCGAACACAACCTGGACGTCATCCGGCATGCGGACTGGCTCATCGACCTTGGCCCTGGCCCCGGCAGACACGGCGGTCAGCTCCTCTATCAGGGACCGGTGGCCCAGATCCACGGCACTCCCACCGCCACCGCCCTTCAGGACGGATAGGAGCCATGCCTGCCGGGACACGACCCGGCAGGAGGTCAGGAACCGTTCCGGGCGAGATAGCGCAGACCGCGCTTGAGAAACGTACGCGGGTTCGTGTCCAGGTGTCCGGCCCACGGTGGGTCCGTCTCACCGCGGAGCCACGCGTAGCGGGCCAGCGCGTAGCCGAACATCGGCTCGGTCAGGTACCCGAGCCGGGTGGTGCGGTAGCGGCTGGTGTCCTGCTCGAAGTCGAACGCGGCATTGGCCCCGAAGATGCCCAGCCCGAAGAAGACCGTCAACAGGTCCGTCAGCGGCTCATGGTCCTCCCGGTCCGCCGAGATCCGACCGTCGCCCAGCAACAGCACGTGCCCCAGTTCGTGGGCGATGGTCGCCACGAGCGCCATCGGCGAGGTCGCCTGGTCGTCGCGGATCGCGATGATCGAACGGCCATCGCGTACCCGGTGATGCCCCGCCGCACCGCTCGACCGTGAGGCGATCGGTACGTGCATCGCCAACTCCGGGTCGACGTCGTCGGCGTAGTGTTCCACTACGACCCGGACCGGCTCGATGTCCATGTGCGCACAGAGCAGGCCGAGTACGGAACCGATGTCCTCGTGGCTGCCCCGGTAGACACCGGGAAAGAAGTCGTCGGTCGGCAGCACGACGCTGCCGCGCAACCGGGCGCTACCGAACTCGGCCAGTAGCCAGTCCAGCGAGCTTTCGATCCAGTCCTGCTCGACCTGTCGTACCGGGCACTCGGCTCGCCTCCACCACACCACGCCACGATTGTGGAGCCGTACCGCAACACCGGTGCGATGCCGGCCGGGCAGCCCAATCCCACGGTCCCCCTGGCCGGAAAACCGGTTGCAGCGCGTGGTGCGGCTCCAGGAAGCTTGGGCCCATGACGTTCTGACGTGCAGCACCCTGTTGAGCCCGAATCCCCGACGGCGCACTGCCCTGCGCCCGGGTGAGTCGTAGCGCCGTCCGTCCGTACCCTTTTCTTGAAGAAATGAGCGTCGTTGTCTCAGCAGACGTCGCGGCCGGAGTCCCTGCCGCGTTCCGTTCCGTCCACGGAATCCGCCACCGTCACTGTTTTCGCCTCTGACCGCAGCTGGATCGAGTCCACCGCCGTCGAGCAGTGCCACCAGGTGGCAGCCCTCGAGGGCATGATCCACGTCGCCGCGATGCCGGACCTGCACCCCGGCAAGGGTGCCCCCGTCGGCGCGGCGATGACGTCAACCGTGCTGTACCCGCATCTGGTGGGATCCGACATCGGCTGTGGCATCGCCGTGTTCCCCGTCAGCCTGAAGCGTGCCGTACCCGAACAGCTCGCCGGCCGGTTCCCCGACCTCGACCAACCTCTGGACCCGGATCAGGATGCGGACGACCCGGCCTGGGCAGCCGTGGGCACCGACGTTCCCGGCGGTCACGTCGAGGGTCTGGGAACGGTCGGCCGGGGCAACCACTTCGTGGAACTGGCGCGGATCCAAACCGTCCTCGACCCGGGCCACGCAGCCCGGCTCGGGCTCGCCGCTCGTGACCTCGTCCTCATCGTCCACAGCGGTTCACGAGGTCTGGGCGAACACATCCTGCGGGCACACACCGAACAGCACGGCGCGGGCCCCGCCGCCGATCCTGCCGCCTACCTGGCCATGCACGACACCGCCGTACGCTGGGGATCGTTCAACCGCCGGCTCATCGCTGCCCGGGTCATGCACGCCCTGGGGGCCAAGCCCACCGAGCCGATCGTCGACCTGAGCCACAACCTCGTCGAGGTCCGCGACGGGGCGTACCTGCATCGCAAGGGCGCCGCCCCGGGCGACGGCCGCGACGTCCTCATCGCCGGCACCCGGGGCACCAACTCCTACCTGGTGGCCGCCCACGCCGGGCCGGAGGCCAACTTTTCCGTGGCCCATGGAGCGGGACGAAAGATGTCCCGCGCCGACGCCCTGGTCCGGGGCCGGGCCAAGCACACGGTCGAGGAACTGCGCCGTACGCCGGTGGGCTCGCTCGTGGTGTGCGGCGACCGCCAACTGCTGTTCGAGGAGGCACCGACGGCGTACAAGCGAATCGAACAGGTGATCTCCGATCTCGCCGATCACGGCCTGGCCACCCCGGTCGTCGCGACGGTACCGCTGGTCACCTACAAGACGTTGGACCAGCCGAAGGGAAGGGCTGGGTCCACCGCCCGACGGGACCGCCAGGAACAACGTCGTACGCGGGGGCGGTCGTGAGCACGGCAGGCATCCGGGGCCACCTCCTCATGTCCGCCGGGCGCGGACCGCAGGAGTGTGCCTGGGCGGTCGCCCAACTGCTGCGGCGTCTGGAGGCTGACGCCGCCAGGCAGGGCCTGGTGGCCCATCGGGTCCAGACCGTACCCGGCGACCGACCCGGTACGTACCGGTCGGTCCTGTTGCAGATCACCGGGGACGGCGCCGAGGAGTTCGTCGGCTCGTGGACCGGGACCCTCTGCTGGCAGGCTCCCAGCCCCTACCGTGCCAGCACCGGCCGTAAAAACTGGTACGTCATCGCCCAGCCGTGCGAGGTCGACACCCCGCGCTCATCTTTTGCCGAGGGGGACATCGACATCGTCGCGTGCCGTACCGGTGGCCCCGGTGGACAGCACCGGAACAAGGCCAGCACAGCCGTACGGGCGACACACCGTCCCTCGGGGATCGTCGTCGTGGTCGACACCGAGCGGCAGTTCAGCCAGAACCGGCGGATCGCCCTGGAACTCATTCGGCAGCGGCTCGAGCACGACGACGACGCCGCAGGCCGGGCCGTCACCACCTCCCGCTGGCGCATCCACGACGAACTCGTACGTGGCAATCCCGCCCGTACCGAACGACCGGCCACGTAGCTGGCAATCCGCCCGCGCACGCCGCCCTGTTGATCAGATCGCCACCATGCAGTTGTCGGAACTGCTGGTGCCAGCTCGGACACTGACGATCCCGGCCGAGCCGTCGCCGTAAAACCGGCAGAAGAGGCCGGCCGGACGGCCACCGAACAGAAGCGGCCCGAGGACCGGGGCGACCTCGACGTCATGGGCCTCGTCAGCGCCGTCGGCGATCAGCGAGACCTGGCACGTCTGGGGTGGCACGAAGTCCTGCACGACGCTGGTGCCGTCGACGACGGCCGCACCGACGGCGGATTCCCACGCTGCCTGGTCGACCTCCCGGCCGATGACCACCTGCTTGCCGCTCTCCCCCAGGCCCGCCTTGAGCACCAACAGGTCCCGGTTCTTCACGACGAACGGGAGCAGCTCGACCTCCTGGCCTTCGCGAGCGGTCCTGCGGTCCGAGAGGATCCGAGTCCATGGCACATATCTGTCGACCAACGCCCGGTCGGCCGTGCTCATCCACGGCCGCCCCTCCGACAGCAGGCCCATGGTCAGTTTGCTGTGCATGAAGGTCGACGTCTGCGTACCCACCAGCAGACAACCGTTGTCCAGCGCCTCCTGCACGGGGGTGGTGTCCAGGCCGACGTCGAGCCAGTCCGGGATGGTGAAGTTGCGCAGCCCGACCGGGTAGCGCAGGTGCGGTGCACGGTCCCACGCCTCGGACAGTTCCTCCGGCTCGAAGAACCGCGCGGTCAGGCCGTGGTTGTTGTAGTAGTCGGCCTCGATCTGGAAGTACCGGTTCTCCACCCCCTCGACCTGGGCACTCCCGACGATGGCCACCCGTGGCGCCAGCGCCAACTCGGCGCAGAGGGACCTGAACATCTCGGCGCGTACGGCGAACGGGCTCGGAGAGCTGAACAGGGTCCGGCCCTCCTCGTCGGCGTGGAGCCTGCGCCACACCTCCAGGCGGGAATGGGTCTCCACCACACCGCCGAGTGCACCACTGACGTTGAACTCCAGGAACCGTGGCCCGGTCGGCCCGATGACGAGGTCTGGCCGGACGACGCAGTCCGGATAGCGTTCCTCGATGACCGCGTCACGCATGAACAGCTGGTTCTCGCTTTCCGGCATCCGGTAGGCCGCCAGTCTGCCCTCGGTGGTTGGTGCGGTTTCGAGGGCGGTACGGCGCAGCAGTTCGACCAGCGCGGCACTCGCCCGGAACACCTCGGCGTACGACGTACGGGGGATCGCCATCGGTGCTGCGGGAAGTACCCGCTGGTACGGCCAGCCGGTGTCGCGGAGTTCGTGGCGCAGCATCTGGCGGATCGTGTCGACCGGCGCGGCCGGCGTCAGGTGGTGCCTGCCGAACCACGGGTGCCCGGACAGCCGGGTGGTGCCGATGTGCTCGAACGTGGCCATCTGAGGCTCCCCGGAGGCTGGCGCCGGGCGACCGGCCCGGCTCGTCGTCGCAGGAAAGTCCAACTAGGACAGTAAGATCCATAGACTAACATCCACGTGGGCCGGAACCATGCCGACGTGTCGACACGACCACGGAGGTGTGTCCATGACGCTGCGTCACGTCCAGGGCAACGAATACCGCGAAGAACACGGCGGGGACTACGAGGACTTCGAGCCCGGCATGGTGATCCGACACTGGCCGGGCCGAACGATCTCCGAAACCGACAACACCTGGCTGACCCTGCTCACCATGAATCAGCATCCACTGCACTTCGACGAGCACTACGGCAGCGGCACCGAGTACGGACGTACGCTGGTCAACAGTGGGATCACCCTCTGCCTGGTCGGCGGAATGACCGTGCAGGCACTGTCAGCACGGGCGGTGGCGAACCTGGGTTGGGACAGGGTCCGCCTACGGGAGCCGGTGTTCGTCGGAGACACGCTGTACGCGACCAGCCGCATTCTCCACAAGCGGTTGAGCCGATCCAGGCCCGGACAGGGAATCGTGACGGTGGAGACCACGGGTACCAAGTCCACCGGCGAGACCGTCATCGTCTTCGAGCGTTCCTTCATGGTCCGCTGCCGGGAAGGCTCTTGAGCTACCGCATGGCGGTGGCGGTCTCGTGCAGCGCCACCGCGGCGGCAGTGTCCTCGACGGCCATTCCGACGCTGCGCAGCACCGAGGTCCGGCCCTCGGTGCGGACCTCGCCGGTGACCAGTACGCCCAACTCGTACAGGTCGTCCACGTCGATCAGGCCGGCGGCCAGGGCGGCCCGCACCTCACCTGCGCCTTCCCGCGCTGCGGTCCGCTCCTCGACGATGACCGTGGCGTCGGCCAGCAGGGCGGGCTCGACCTCGATCGCATCCGGATGAGTTCCGCCGATCACGTTGACGTGCGCCCCGGACGCCACCCACTGTGCCTCCACCAGCGGGACGCCGTCGCTGGTCGAGGTCGCCGTACAGATGATCTCCGCGTCGGTGACCGCGGCCCTGGCGGTGTCGCAGACGGCGGTGTGGATCGGGTACGACGCGCTGTCGCGCGCCCACTCGGCGAACTGCTCGGCCCGTGACCGGGTACGGGAGAACACCCGAACGGTACGGATGCGGCGCACCGCCGAGACCGCGCGGACCAGAGCGCGGGCCTGCACCCCCGCACCGATGACGGCGAGGTCCTCCGCGTCATCGGCGGTGCAGCACCGGGTCGCCAGGGCGGCGACCGCACCGGTGCGGATGGCGGTCAGCTCCGCACCGTCCAGGAGGGCCGTGATCTGCCCGGTGGCCAGGTCCGTGAGGGCGACGACACCGTGGATCAGTGGCAGCCCGCGTCCCGGGTTGTCGGGGGTGAGTGTGGTGACCTTGACGCTGCCCACTCCGCGCTGTTCCCAGAGTGCGGGGCTGACCAGCAGTACCCGTTGGGGACCGTGCTCGAGAACCGTTCGCGCCGGGGAACTTGTCCGACCCGAGGCCAGGTCCACGAACATCTCCCCCAGTACGTCGATCACCCATGTCAGTCGCTGCGTACCCGCCATGTCCGCAGCGCCGATCATCGGCATGCCGGTCACTTGCCACCGCCGTCGGGGCTGAACCGGGCAGCCCAGGCATCGCCACGGGCCACCGTGTCCCGGGCCAGTCGGGCGAACGGCGGTCCGACCATGTTGCCGTCCAGGACGGCGATGCCGCCGTTGGCCTCCTGTACGGCCTGCGCCACGCGGCGAGCCAGTCGCAGGTCGTCGGGGTTGGGCCGCAGGGCCTGGTTGATCACATCGAGTTCACCCGGATGCACCGTCGCCTTGCCGTGGAAGCCGAGCGCCCGTACCCGGGCGGTTTCCTCGGCCAGGACCGCCGGTTCGGCGAGCCGGAAGTTGGCGGTGTCGATGCAGGCGGTGCCGTGCCGCGCGCTGGCCAGTGCCATGGCCTGCCGGGCGGCGAGCATGGCCTCCCAGGTGATCTCGACCCCGATCGTGGCGGCCAGGTCGGCGGAGCCGAGGACCAGGCCGTCCGCCACCCGGGCGATGGCGTCGATGTCCCCGACGGCCTCGACCGTCTCCACCGTCACGTAGATCTCCGGCCGCGCGCCGGCCGAGGCCAGGATCTGCCTCAGCAACGTCACCTCGGCCGCCGTGGTCACCATCGTCATCACGACGATGCCGGGCCCCACCCGACACTCGCTGAGCATCACCAGGTCCTGCACCGCCGCGATGCTGCCCAACTCGTTCACGCGCACGGCGATGTTCCCCGGCCTCGGTGCCTTCTCCAGCGCGTCCCGACACACGATCCGGGCGGCCGGCTTCTCCGCCGGCGGTACGGAGTCCTCCAGGTCGATCAGGTGCACGTCCGCGTCGTAGTTCCATGCCTTCACGACCCGGTCCAGCGACAGTGCCGGGGTGTAAAGGATGCTGCGTGGGATGCCGGTCATGTGAGACCTCGCTCCGCTCGGCCGGCACGTATCCCGCCCCAGAGCCTCCCGACGACCCCACTCCGGTCGGTCATCGGGCCACCGGCTCGGGCAGTGCGGTGGCCGGGCGGGCCCCAGCCTCGATCAGTACGGAACACAGCCGACGGATCTGCTCCTCGGTCTGGCCGGCGCGCAGCATCGCCCGCAGGCCTGCGGTGCCGCGGGAGACGATCGGGAAGAACACCGGCGAGACGTAGAACCCGGCGGCGAACACCCGTTGGGCTGCGCCGACGACCGTCTCGTCGGTCATCGGCACCAGCCGGATCGGGTACGTGCTGCCGGACTGCTCGGTCGCCAGCAGCGAGTCGAACAGCGCGATGTTCGACCGCAGCCGCTCCTGGAGCTGGATGAGCTCGTCGGTGCGGTGGATCTCGGCCGAGGCGAGTGCGGCACCCACCGCTGCGGCGTTCATCTTCTGCGAGTAGCCCAGGGGGCCGGCGAAGCGTTCGATGAGTCGACGTGTCTGCTTCGGGTAGCCGTCGAGCAGGATCGCGGTGCCACCGGCCCCGAATCCCTTGCTCAGGGTCGCGACGGTGATGGTCCGTTCGTCGAGTACCGGGGAGTGCGAGCGGACGTAGCCGATGCCGCGCTCACCGTACGCGGACAGCGAGTGCGAGTCGTCGTAGAAGACCAGCAGGTTGTATCTCTCCTGCAGTTCGGCCAGTTCGTTCACCGGTGCGTAGCCGCCGAGGCTGTCCGAGCCGTCCACCACGTAGCAGACGCGTTCGTAGGTGCGGCACAGGTCCTCGAGATGGTCGAGGTCGTGGTGTCGGCAGGTGACGACCTCGGTCTCGTCGGCGCAGCTCGGCTTGGCGTTGGCCATCGACACGTGGGCGTTCTTGTCGAAGACCATCAGCGGTCGGGTGCCGTTGCCGAGGTGCCCCGAGGCGATCAGTGGCAGGAGGCCGGTGCTGGCCGCAGCCGTGGAGATCGCGCTGATCACCGTCGCGCCGAACAACTCTCCCAGCGACTCCTCCAACTCCAGCAGTACCGGTGTCTGGACGCGGGTGCGCGGGATGCAGTGGTCCAGTACGCCGAAGCGGCGCAGCGCGGCGACCGCGCCGTCGATGACCTTGGGATGGGTGTCCAGGTCCAGGTACGAGCAGACGGTGAAGTTGACGAACTCGTGCCCGTCAGCCATGTGGAACACACCGTCGGTGAGGTCGCCGACGATACCGGCGACCCCGTGCTCCTCGGACATGTTCCAGAAGGTGTTCCCGATGCCGATCAGTTTGTCGTTGTTGCGGTAGCGGTGGGTGGGGGTGATGGACCTGCGCTCGCTCATCAGGAGTTCACCTCGGTGGGCTTGTAGCTGTAGACACCCTTGACCCTCCGGTAGGCGTACGTGTAGAGCGCGACGCCGAGTGCGTGCGGCCGGCGGAGGATCTTCTTCGACTTGAGCCAGAAGTTGACGTTGATGTTCATGTCGTCCAGCGACTCGGCCTGGTGCCACCAGCCGAGCGGCAGGTAGAGCATGTGGCCGGGTTCGAGGACGAAGTCACGGCGCTGGGCCAGCTTGGGTGCCATCCTCGGGTAGCGCGTCAGGTCGACGTTGTCGAGGTCGAACACCTGGGACTTGTCCCCGAAGCCGCGCAGCACCGACCTCGGGTAGTACTCCCGGGAACCGGGCGGTGCGATGATGAACCGCTTGCGGCCCTCCAGCGCGATGTTGAAGTTCTCGAACTCGTCGAAGTGGTTCTTGGTAAACACACCCCGGTGGCTGATCCACAGGTTCGCCGCGTACAGCGAACGGCCGTAGCCGAAGAACTTCTCCGCGTCGAACCCGATGACGGCGTTCACGTCGGCTGGGCTGTTGCGGATGTTCGACACCACCCGGTGCCAGGTGTCCGGGCTGCTCAGGTGGCGCTCGTCGGCGAAGAACTCACGGAGCCGGATGTCGCGGGTCTCCCAGCGTCCCGGATGGTTCTTGTCGCCCGGCTCGGTGAACAGGGTGACGGTCAGGTCAGCCAGGCGGGCCGCCACACCGTCCCGGCCGAGACCCTGCACGCTACCGGGCAGCGCGATCACCACCGGGACGTCGGCCCTGAACAGGCCACCGGGGCCGACGGCCATGAACTCGTCGAACGACATACGGGAAACCGGCACACCAGCGGAGCCGTTCGCAATCGGTGCTGTGTCTGAAACTTCCATGTCGCCTGTCCTCACTAGTGATGGGCTGTCAGGTGCCCGCCGGTGGCGCCACGCGCGCTCAGCTCCGCCACCACGTCCACGATCAGGTCCTCCTGCCCGGCGATGGCCTGCCGCCGGCCCAGTTCGAAGAACACGTCGCGCGGGTCGACGCCGGCACGGGTGGCAAGCTCGAGGACCCGGTGTCTGAATCCCGAGAACACCCCGGCCAACCCACTGACGATCGTCATCGAGTTGGTCACCGGCGGTGCGGGCATGAGTTCCCGCTCGGCGAGGTCGGCGGCGTCGAGAAGCGCGTACAGGTCGATGCCGGTGGCGAATCCGCTGCGTTCCAGCACCGGAACCAGCACCTCGAGGCGGGTGTTGCCGGCTCCGGCGCCGAAGCCGCGTGCGCAGCCGTCGATGATCCGGGCACCGGCCTCCGCCGCCGCCACGGAGTTGGCCACGGCCATGCCGAGGTTGTCGTGTCCGTGGAAGATGACCGGGGTGTCGACCGCCTCACCGATCGCGGTGATCCGTGCGGTGACGTCCGGGGGCAGGAGGTGGCCGGCCGAGTCCATGATCCCCACTGCCTGTGCCCCGTAGCCGACGGCCTGCGCAGCATGTGCGGCCAACTCCTCGGGCGTCGCCATGTGGCTCATCATCAACACGCAGTGGGCCTCGGCACCGGCCTCGCGTAGGACGCCCAGGTGGCGCTCGGCCAGCGAGGTCTCGGTGGCGTGCACTCCGATACGGACGACGTCGGCACCGTGGGCGATCGCTCGCCGCAGGTCGGCCGAGGTGCCCCAGCCGGGCAGCATGAAGACACCCATCATGCTGTTCCGGAGTGCCTCCCGGACCGCCGAAAGCATCTCGTCGTCACTGACCGCAGCCTGACCGACCTGTAGCGACGAGGCCCCGAGGCCGTTGCCGTGGCCGACCTCCACCACCGGAATTCCGGCCGCGTCCGCCGCCTGCGCGTAGCGGCGCAGGGCCACCGTCCCGAGTTGGTGCCGGACCGCGTGCTGCCCATCACGCAGGGTCGGGTCGTAGATCACGATGTTCTTCACCGGTTCGCCTCCGCCCTGGCTGTCCGGCCCATCCGAGCCGCCTGCTGCTCGGCGACCATGACGGCGGCGGAGTTGATGATGTCGAGGTTCCCGGCGTGGCGCGGTAGCACGTCGCTGTGGGCCAGGACCTCCAGCGCGACCGTCACCCGGTCGTCGACCACCGTGCAGGCGGTGACGGCGTACCCGGGGGCGAAGGAGCGTACCTGGCCGGCTGCCTCGTCGACCGCCGCGCGCACCGCCACGGCATCGGCACCGGGGATCCGGGCATGGACGGCGGTACGGAAGGTCGCCGGCGGCACCGCCGGACTGATGTTGAGGATCGCCTTGACCTCGGACACCCCGGAGAACGTCGTGATGGCATGCTCGGTGGTCGCCACGTACTCGTCGAGGTTCAGCCTGGTGGCGCGGCCGGCGATGTCGCTGGCCACCGTCGAGACGGCCTCGATGTAGGTCACGGGGAAGCGGGTCGCGAGCGCCTGTGCGATCGGGACGGACGCCTGGCCGCCGCAACTGATCAGGTTGACGTTGCGGCCGGTGGGCACCTCCACACCGGTCACGGTGGGCACCACCAGCTGCCCCACACCGCTCGGGGTCAGGTCGACCACCAGCGTGCCCAGCGGTTCCAGCAGCTGCCAGTGGTGCCGGTGCGACGCCGCGTTGGTGGCGTCGAAGACGATGTCGAACGGGCGTTCAGCCACCATGATCGCGTCGATCCCGGATGCCGTGGTCGGGTAGCCGAACCGCTCGGCGTGCCGTAGGCCTGCCGAGTCCGGATTGCGTCCGGCGACCAACCGGCAGTCCAGTACGGGCGAGCGGTCGATCTTGCTGACCAGGTCCCGGCCGATGGCCCCGGTGCCGATAACGGCGACCGTGACGGGCTCGGCACCCTCCCGCCGGGATGTGGTCACGTCCGCGGTACGACTCAAGGCACGCCTCGACAGGGCCGTGGTGGGCAGGTCCATGGTGCGGGTCGCGTGGCTACCGGCCGTCGCGTGACTACCGGCATCCGGGTCGGAGGTCTTCATGTGCGTGGTCCTCACCGTTGATGTGCGCACAGCGACGCCGGCAGCGGCCCGTGGCGAGCGGGTACGCCGGCCCAGCGGTGTCTGGATGCGCGGGTGCGTGCCGGAGCCGTTGCCGCCGGGGCTGTTGCCGCCGGGCGGTCCATCCACGGGCGGCGACCCGCCCGGGCCCGCGCACGATGCCCCACTCGGTACGGCTGCCTTCCGGCTGCCTTCCGGCTGCCGCATTCGGTGGGTCACATAGAAACAAACGCCCGTCGGCTGACGGACCACGTTACGGTCGGAAGACCTTCGAAAGGTACATTCGACCGCATGACGCTGTGCCGTCGAGCAGCAATCGGACGTATGGTTTAATCTCAGAAGTCACGACGCAGTAATCGAAAGCGCCCCCGGCGACATTTGTATCCAGCAATGCTGGACGCGGCCACTCCTGCCAGCCACAACGGCTCGCTGCCATTGACCGTACCAGATATTGACGTTGCGCGGACCTGCAAGTTGCGTCGCGCTCGCGACAGTCCACACTGGTGGATTCCGACGCCCGGGACACCTGCGACGAACCTGGACGCCATGGCCATGACCTGCCCCTCTGTCACATCCTCGCAGCTCAGCCCACCTTCCCCTCACCGACGTTTCCCACGGCGCCGGGCCGAGCCAGCCAACTCGAAGCCCCACCGGTCGAGCCGGGAACCCGCCGCACCGCAGACGTGGCACTTTGTCGCCGATGCCGCCACAGCCCCTTTTCGACTATCCTCATCACACTCGCGTGTGCGGGCCTTTTCCAAGGCGGCGAAACAGTCGACCATCGGTCCCGACGAAGGCGGAGACAGCTCTCGAAAGGGGACGCAATGGAACGTCGGCTGCGCCGCCACGGGAATCCGTCAGACGACTGTTCGCCGGACACCTCCGAGACCGACGGAAACGGAGAACCCGCCCTAAGACGGACCCGTGCCCACCGAGGCCGGGTGGCGGCCAGGGCCCCCCGTCCGGCAGGCGGACTGTCCACGCCTGTCCCGTTCGGCACGACGGCATGAACATGGTGGCGACCCTCGCGACGGCCAGCGGACGGCACCGCCTCCTGAGCCGCGACTTCTCCCGGCTGTGGGCGGCGGCTGCCGTGTCCTCGATCGGTGACGGTGTCACCATCGCCGCCGGTCCCCTGCTGGCCGCCCAACTGACCGACGACCCCCGCCTGATCGGCGGAGTCTCGGTCGCCTTCACCGCCCCGTTCGTACTGTTCGGCATCCCCGCCGGGCTGCTGGTCGACCGCCTCGACATCAGGGCGGCGATGATGCGGGTGGACTTCGTACGGGCCGGTCTGCTGGCCGTACTCGCCCTCGGGATCACCGGCGGCTGGGGTGGACTGCCGCTGCTCTACGTGTGCATGTTCCTGCTCGGTGTCGGCGAGGTCTTCTACCGCAACGCCTCACAGGTGCTCGTCCCGTTCATCACCCCGGAGCCCGGACTCTCCACCGCCAACGCCCGGGTCATGGCCGCGCAGGAGGCCGGCACCGGCTTTGTCGGTCCGCTGGTCGGCGCACTGCTGTTCGGCGTGGCGGTCGCGCTGCCGTTCGGACTGGACGCGGCCACCTTCCTGTGCTCGGCCCTGCTCATCAGTCGGATGCGCGGTAGCCGGCCACCCGCCGAGCGACGGGACACTGCCGGGGTACTTCCGGAGATGCTGGCCGGAGCGAAGTGGTTGTGGCGACACCACCTGCTCCGCAGCCTCGCCCTTCTGTCCTGCACGATCAACCTCGCCGGCAGCGCGATGCTCGCCGTACTCGTGGTGCACAGCGAGGAGGTGCTCGACCTGAGCCCGTTCGGATACGGCGTCATGCTCTCCTGCCAGGCGGTGGGAGCGGTCCTCGCCTCACGTATCGCCCCCGTACTGACCGGTCGCCTCGGCCGGGAAGGGGCACTGGTCGCCACCGCCGCCCTGATCGCCTCCAGTGAGGCGGTGCTGGCCACCGTGCCATCGGCGTACGCGGCCGGCAGCGCCCTCGCACTCTTCGCCTGCGGCACGGTGACGTGGAACGTCGTGGTGGTGGTCCTACGGCAGACCCTGGTGCCCCGGCACCTGCTCGGCCGGGCCAACAGCGTGTACCGGCTCATCGCCTGGGGCGGGTTACCGGTCGGCGCGGCCGCTGGCGGCTTCGTCGCTGCCGAAGCTGGCACCCCCGCCGTGTTCGGCGTCGGCGCGGTCGTCATGGCGGTGATCGCGGTGGTGCTCCTGCGTGGTGCCCGCCGGCAGTGGATCACCCGTGCCACGCAGGCCGACGCCGACGGATCCGTCCCGGCCTCTCCCGTGCCAACCGCTTCCGAGAGGTAACGCGATGACGACCAGTCGCCCAATCCAGCTGCGCAGGTCGCCGTTGGGTCGCGCGTATGTCGACCAACTCGCCCAGCACGTGTCCACGGGCCAGCCGGCGGCTGCCGCCCGGGAGTCCGCCACACTCGCGCTGGCGTACCAGGACCGGTTCCTCGACGGCCCCGCCTTTCTGGGTGATGCCGAGTACCGCAGCGTCGTGCGGGACCTGCGCACGGTCTACGACCTGCTGCGATCCCTGCCACAACGGATCTTCGACGGGAGTCTCTCCGCGCTGGCCGAGGCCGTCGGCATGGACCCCTTGCAGACCGCACTCATCACCCGCAGCGCCCGTACCGGCTCGCTCGTTCCCCTGGGCCGTGCCGACCTCTATCACGACGGTACGGGGTTCGGCCTGCTCGAATTCAACATCACGAGTGCGCTCGGCGGCTTCGAGAACGCCGACATCAACCGGGCGATGCTGACCTACCCGCCGCTGCGGGAGTTCGTGGCACGGCACCAGCTGCGGTACCGGGACACGCTGGGTTGCATGGTGCAGACGATGTACGCGGAGTGCGCCGCAGCGGTTCCCCCCGACCGACCGCCGGTCGTGGCGGTGGTGGACACGGTGGAGAACTTCGCCATCGTCGGACCCCGGCTGCGGGTGTTCGCCGCCAAGCTGGCCGACTACGGAGCCGAGGGGATCGCCTGCGACCTCAGCCAGTTGACCTACCCGCAGGGCCGGCCGACCGTCGGGGGCCGGACCATCGACATCGTCTACCGGTACTTCCTCGCCGAGGATCTGACGGACCCGGCGGCTGCGGCCCAACTGGAGCCGCTGCTGACCGCCGTGGAGCAGGAAAAGGTCGGTCTGTTCAGCCGCCTGGACGCCGAGCTCTACGGCAACAAGGGCGCCCTGGCCATCCTCTCCGACGACCGGCACCGGAGCCGGTTCGATGCCGAAGAGCTGGCCTGCGTCGACCGACTTCTACCGTGGACACGGTACGTCCGTCCACGCGGCACGGATCCCGGAGGTAACGAGGTCGACCTGCTCACCTACGCCCTGGCCCACCAGACTGAACTCATCATGAAGCCGACGCTGCTGCACGGCGGTAGCGGGATCGTCGTCGGCTGGGAGGTGGATCCGGCCGAGTGGCGGGCCCGACTCACCGCAGCGGTGGGCGGCCCGTTCGTGCTACAGCACCGAATCCGCCCCGCCGCTGAGCCATTTCCCGACGGCGTCGGCGGCTCGCGGGACCTCTTCCTCAACTGGGGTGTCTACCTGGGCGACCACGAGGTCATCGGCGATGACGGATACGCCGGATGCTTCGTACGCGGCAGCACCGACCCGACAGTCGGGGTGGTCAGCATGGGCGGCGGCGCGAAGGTCGGGTGCGCGTTCCACGGTGGCTGACCGCCGACCGGCCGGGGCAGGCACTGCCGATGCGTGCGGGTCCGCGATGCACCGGCCGGTCGGCGGAGGCGGGATCACTCAGCCGCGCCGGACTGCACCCGCTCGATCCACGCCTCGACCTCGTCGACGGTACGTGGCATCGCCGCCGACAGGTTCTCGTGACCATCCTCCGTCACGAGTACGTTGTCCTCGATACGGACGCCGATGCCACGGAACTCCTCCGGCACCAGCAGGTCGTCGGCCTTGAAGTAGAGGCCGGGTTCGACGGTGAGGATCATTCCGGGCTTCAGTTCGCCGTCCATGTAGTCCTGACGCAGCAACAGTTGGCAGTCGTGTACGTCCATGCCCAGGTGGTGGGACGTGCCGTGGACCATCCACCGCCGGTGCCAGCCGCCGTGTTCCGGGTCCAGCGTCTGGTCGAGGGTCACACCGTCCGGTAGCAGGCCCCACTCGTGCAACCGCTGCGCGATCACCCGGATCGCTGCGGCGTGGATGTCGCTGAACTTGTTGCCCGGCTTCACCGCCGCCATCCCGGCTTCCTGCGCCGCCAGGACCGCCTCGTAGATCTTCCGCTGCACCTCGGTGTAGCGACCGGCCACCGGGAGCGTACGCGTGATGTCGGCGGTGTACAGCGAGTCGACCTCCACCCCGGCGTCGACCAGGATGAGGTCACCATCGCGGACCTGACCGGTGTTCTTCGTCCAGTGGATCGTGTTGGCGTGGTCCCCGGACGCGCTGATCGACTCGTACCCGACCCCGTTGCCCTCGTGCCGGGCGTGCAGGCCGAAGAGGCCCTCGACCCACCGCTCACCACGGGTCTTACGGACCGCCTCCGGCAGCCCGGCGATGATCGCCTCGAACCCTCCGTGGGTGGCAGCGATCGCCCGGCGCATCTCGCCGATCTCCCACTCGTCCTTGACGATCCGCATCCCGGACAGGTAGCGGGCGAACTCCTCGTCCGCCTCGTGCTGTTCCGAAACCGACGCGGACGTCTCCGCCTGGGCCCGAGCCTCGTCGACCAGGTCGGCCACCTGCTCGTCGGCCGCGCGTACCACGCGCAACCGGGTTGCGCCGGCGTCCTTGGCCAGGACGTCGGAGAACGAGTCGATGTGGCGGGCGCCGATGCCCAACTGGGACTCGACATCCTGGACCGTGGGGCGTGGCCCGACCCAGAACTCGCCGAACCGGGCGTCGGCGTAGAACTCCTCGCTGTCGCGTGGGGCGAGCGGCCGGAAGAACAGAACCGCCTCGTGTCCACCTTCGGGTTTCGGATCCATCACCAGGACGCTGTCCGGCTCGCTGTTGGCACCGAGACCCGACAGGTAGGCGAAGGCCGTGTGCGGCCGGAACGGATAGTCCGTGTCGTTGCTGCGTACCTTCAGGCCACCGGCGGGAATGACGAGACGCTCGCCCGGGAACCGCTGGGACACGACCGCCCGGCGACGGGCCGCATAGTCCGCGACCTCTGCACGTGGCACCGGCGTCGCGCTCCGGCCGGCCCAACCAGAGGCGATGAATGCGCGGAACTCTTCGCTCCCCGGAATGTTACGGTGACTGGCCTTCGCCTGCTCATCGCTCGTCATGGTCGATATCCTGCCACGCGGTACGCGACCACCGTGAGCCGCGCCGGGGCCGCCCGCTCCTGCCGCCCGGGTCCACCGGATCGCGGCACCGGGTGGCACCCGAGCTCGCAGGTCACGAACCGTCCCGCAACTCGGTGAGGCGCTCAGCCACGAAGCGGATCCCGTCGAAGGTCACACCGCAACCGTCACCGGTGGACGACTGGGCCACAAAGCCGATCCGGTCGCCCACCGGCCCATCGTCCATGGCGAAGTAGCGGATCATCCGCCAGGTCCTTCCGTCGACGGAGGCGTGGTACGCGTATACCCGGTCGATACGGGAGACACGCAGCCACACCGACCGTCCGGAGACGACGAAGGCGTTCACGTCGTCCGACACACCACGACAGACGACGGACACGATCATCGGCTCATGCGCGGGGGAAGAACTCGAAACACAGCTTGCCCCAGCGCCGCTCATCGCCCCAGAGCATTCTCGGTGGCAGGGCCCCGGCAATTCCCTGGTGGCAGGGCCCCGCAATTCGTAACATCAGCCCCACTTGCCACGGGAATCACTACTTGCCGCATTCGGCTGCGCCGCTCCCCCGGTGCCTCTCATGCTTCCGAAAAGGGACGTGCACACGGCCGGCCCGGACCACGGTCGGGCAATGCTCCGACACCAACGGCCGGGGCGTGCGGTCCGACGGGCTGAGCCAGGTGATTCCGCCGACGACAGGGGGCCAGGATGGCGACGTACGAATATCGGTGCCCGCAGGACGGCCCGTTCCAGGTCACCCTGCCGATCGGGTCGGCCGACTCCCGGAGCCGGTGCACCGTCTGCGGGAAGGAATCGGTGCGGGTCTTCTCGACGCCGATGCTGGCCCGGACACCGCGTTCCCTGGCCCTGGCGATCGACCGTACGGAGAGCAGCTCGGAGACACCCGAGGTGGTGTCACGGATTCCCGCTGGACCATCGCCGGCACGACGTCGGCCGCCCAATCCCGCGCACGCACGCCTTCCCCGGCTCTGAACCCTGCCGCCCATCTCCAAAGTTTCCGTATACCCGTTGCCGTCGGCGAAACCGACGACCGCCGTGACGCCGCCTCGACTGGAGGAATCCGTCAATGCCTGAGCTAATTTTCCGCCTGGACTCAACGAAGAAGTTCACCGACCAGGAGAAAATCGGCCACAACAGATGGCATCCCGACATTCCACCGGTAGCCACCGTCAAACCCGGCCAGTCGTTCCGCGTCGACTGTCGCGAGTGGTTCGACGGGGCGATGCACAACGACGACTCGGCGGAGGACATCCGGGATGCGCCGCTGTCGGTCGTACACGCGCTGAGCGGCCCCTTCCGGGTCGAGGGTGCCGAGCCCGGCGACCTGCTCATGGTCGACATCCTCGACATGGGTCCGATCCCGCAGGAGGACTCCGGACCGTTGGCCGGTCAGGGCTGGGGCTACACCGGGATCTTCGCCAAGAAGAACGGTGGCGGGTTCCTCACCGACCAGTTCCCGGACGCGTACAAGGCGATCTGGGATTTCCAGGGCCAGACGGCGACCTCCCGTCACATCCCGGGTGTGAGTTTCACCGGGATCATGCATCCGGGTCTCGCCGGTACCGCACCGTCGGCCAAGCTGTTGGCCAAGTGGCACGAACGGGAGGGCAGGCTACGGGCCACCGACCCGGACCGGGTCCCGCCGCTGGCCCTGCCCCCCGAGCCGAAGGACGCGATCCTGGGTTCACTGACCGGTACGGAATTCGACCGGGTGGCGGCCGAGGGTGCGCGTACCGCACCACCACGGGAGAACGGCGGAAACCAGGACATCAAGAACTTCACGAAAGGCTCCCGGGTCTTCTACCCGGTCTTCGTACCCGGTGCCAACTTCTCGATCGGAGACCTGCACTTCTCCCAGGGCGATGGTGAGATCACCTTCTGCGGCGCAATCGAGATGAGTGGCTTCGTCGACCTGCACGTCGACGTCATCAAGGGCGGCATGGAGACGTACGGTGTCGCGGAGAACACCATCTTCATGCCCGGTAACGTCGCCCCCCAGTACTCCCAGTGGCTGGCCTTCTCCGGGATGTCCGTGACGCTGGACGGCGAACAGCGCTACCTGGACTCCCAACTGGCATACCAGCGCGCCTGCCTACACGCCATCGACTACCTGACGAAGTTCGGCTATCAACCGGAGCAGGCGTACCTGCTGCTCGGGTCCGCACCGATCGAGGGCCGGCTCTCCGGGGTGGTGGACATCCCCAACTCCTGCGCGACCGTCTATCTGCCTACCGAGATCTTCGACTTCGACGTACGGCCATCGGCCCGCGGACCGGTCCGCATCGACCCGGGTATGGGTGCACCGAAGGCAAGTTTCGGGTAGACCCGAGATTCGTTCGTCGGGACGGGCCCCTTCCCGTGCAGAAGACGATGGGAAGGGGCCCGTCCCGACCTCACATCCCCGGCCCGGGCCGGAGGTGTCCCGGACCGGGGATGCGGGCAGAGGCGGAGGTCAGTACGAGCATCCGCTGGTCGGCAGGCTGGTCGCAGCCGGCGGGGTGACCCCGTCGTAGAGCGCCAGCAGGTAGTTCTGTGGGCAGCGGCGGACGCTGTCGGTCCGGATGCCGAAGTGCAGGTGCGGCCCGGTGGAGTTACCCGTGTTACCGGTGGACCCGATCCGCTGGCCCGCCACGACGGTGGCGCCGGTGGCCACCGACCAGGCCGAGAAGTGGCAGTACGTGTAGATGGCGCCGTCGGTCCCGGTGAGGTTGATACCCAGTCCGCACGAGGTGTCATTGATCCTGGTCACGGTACCGGCGCGGACCGCGTACGCGGCGGTGCCGGTGGGAACCGGAAGGTCGATCGCGGGGTAGTCGTGGTGCGGATCGTCGTACTCGCTGCGGGGCAGGGCGGTACGCGGCAGGGGCAGGGAGAAGGCGCTGCCCCCGGACGTCGAGGTGACCCGTACGGCGTCGGCGACGACGTAACCGGTGCCGTTGGTCCAGCGGCTGACCCCGACGACGTTGCGGTCACCCGCAGCCAGCGAGAAGACTCCGAGGCTCACCCACCGACCGCCGTTCACCTGCTGATTGACGTGGATGGTCTGGTTTCCGCCGGTGGCCGCGACCACGAACGGGGTCGAGTTGTTGTAGCCGGGGTCGGCCGGGTACCACACCTCGACCTGGTAGCTGCCCGCGCTCGGAATGTTGATTTTGTACCAGGCAGCGTCGCTGGCCGTGGTGTCCGGCGTGGCGAACTTGTAGTCGGCCCCGTACCGCTGGCCGGAGTAGGCGGAGGTACCCCAGTTGCCGCTGGCGGCGAACCGGCCGGCGGTGTCGTTGTCCACGATCGTCGACGCCGCGGCAGCCGGGGCACCCGGCACCAGGACCGCCGCCACGACCACACCCAACGCGACAGACACACCCCGACGTAGGGATCGGATTCTCATGGGACCCACTTCCAACTCGACCGACGATGGTGAAACTATCCAACCAAGATCGTCGAGATTTGGAAATACTTCTACATAGATCACCGTAAGATTTGAGCCGTGTCTGCCCTACCGCCGACGGCGACGGCGACGCAGCGCACCGATCACCAGCAGCGCGACGTACCCCACGATCCTTCCCGCCCAGCCAGCCGAGGAGCGCGCCATGCGTCGCAACTCCGCTTGCCGCCGCCCCGGTGACGGCACCACGACCGGCACGACCCCGGGATACGCCGTGCCGGCGGCGTCCGCCGCCGCTGCCTGGGACAGGAACCCCCGGTTACCGGCGAGCCGCAGTCCCGTACCAGGCTCGTGGTAACACCACCACCACGTTCCATCGACGTCCGCCCACAGCTCGACTCGCCCCGGATCGACGTGATCGTCTTCGGTGGGCCGGGCATTCCCCGGGTGCGGTACCCCGTCCGACGTCTCGCCGACTGTCTGCCCGGCTCCTCGCGGGGCAGTTCGCGCAACTCGCCGTCCGGTGGTCCGCCCCAGGGCCGCACGCAGGTCGTCGCCGGTCAGACCGGTCAGGTCCGAACCACCGCTGGCCCGCAGCGCCCGAGCCAGGAGGAAGGCGACCAGACCCCCGAGGGGCGGAAGGACGAGCACCAGCACCCGCAGCACCGACAGCACGTCCAGCAGCGACAGGCCCAGCAGCCGCGCCACGATGTCGTCCCCGGCGGCGACAGTGAGCAGGCCGAAGAAGAGCAACACGGCGACGCCGATCCCGATCCGGACCGGATGCTCACGCGGTCGGTCCAGCAGTTGGTGCGCGCTGCGGTCACGCCGGAACCGCCGCTCAAGGAACGGCCAGACATAGAGCCCGGCGAAGGTCGCCCCGCCGAGCACCACACCGGGTAGGAACGGAGCCGGCACCAGGTAACCGAAGATGCGCCACTCCCACGGCGGAAACAGCCGCAACGCACCGTCGCCCCAGGCCACGTACCAGTCGGGCTGCGCGGGTGCGGTCACCTGTGCCGGGTCGAACGGACCGTAGATCCAGACCGGATTGATCTGGGCCAGCCCGCCGAGAGCGAACAGCACGGCGAACACCCAGGCCAGGAGGGCGAGCGTACGGAGGGTGTAGGCCGGCCAGAGGCGCGACCCGACGACGTTGTGCTCGGTACGCCCCGGTCCCGGAAACTGGCTGTGCTTCTGCCGTACCACGATCGCCAGATGTGCGGTGACCAGGCCGATGAGGGCCGCCGGGACGATGAGCACGTGGGTCACGAACATCCGCGGGATCATCGGGTCCGCCGGGAACTCGCCACCGAAGGCGAGGAACGCCAGCCAGGCACCGACCAGTGGAATCGACTCCACCACCGAATAGATGATCCGCAGACCGGTGCCCGACAACAGGTCGTCCGGTAGGGAGTAGCCGGTGAAGCCGTTGAGCAGGGCCAACGTCAGCATCGTCACGCCGATCAGCCAGTTGATCTCCCGCGGCTTCCGGAACGCACCGGTGAAGAAGATCCGTACCAGGTGCAGCACGATCGCCCCGACGAAGACCAGGGCCGCCCAGTGGTGGGTCTGGCGGATCAGCAGACCGGCCCGTACGTCGTAGCTGAGCGCCACGGTGGAGGCGTACGCCGCCGAAACGCTCGAACCATCCAACGGTTCGTAAGCGCCGGAGTAGGCCCGCTGCGCTGTGCTCGGCTCGAAGAACAGCGTCAGGAAGACGCCGGTCAGTACGAGCGCTACCAGCGAGTAGAGGGCGATCTCGCCCAGCATGAACGACCAGTGGTCGGGAAACACCTTCGCCATGGCCCGACGGGCCAGGGGTGCCGTACGCAGCCGGTCGTCGAGGGCACGCACCATCCGGTCGGTAATCACTGCCGACTCCAGAATCCCGGACCTGGCGCAGCGGTGAAGTCCCCCGTGGCCCGCAGGAATCCGTCCGGCCCGACCTCGATCGGCAGGCCCGGCAGCGGACGGGCCGCCGGACCGGCGATCGGTCGGGCTGCGGCCAGCAGGTCGAACGCCGACTGGTGGCACGGGCAGAGCACCTGTGCCGTGCCCTTGAGATAGAGCCGGACCGGGCAACCGGCGTGGGTGCAGAGGAGCGAGTAGACCACCAGACCGGACAGTTCACCGGCCGGTGGCCGATCCCGCAACCGTTCGGGGTCGATCCGGACCGCGAACGCGGGTGCGTCACCAGCGGTGGTGTGTCCCTCGGGGAAGACCGCCAGCGTCGACTCCGTGGTCACGTCGGCGGGACGCACCGGTCTCCCCTCGGCGGTGACGAGCCGGACACCGGGCCCCCACGGGGTGCGCCGCAGCGTCTGCTCCGGTCGCTGCCGGCTGGCCGGCAGCAACGACCGCAGCGGGAAGAGAGCGGCCACTGCCAGCGCACTGAGCGCAAGGCCGAGCGCACCGACCAGGCCCCTACGCCGTACCGGACTCTCCCCACCGACCAGCGCCCGGGCGGCAAGACCACGCTCGGCCGGCGGCGAGGCGAACGGTTCGTGTTCCTCGACGAAACCGCCGGTGGGCAGCAGCCGCCGGGACCAGATCGCCAGTCCGACCGCCAGCCCGGCGAAGGCCACGGCAAGGGAGACACCGGCCAGTTGGGTCTGGCCGCCGGTCACGTAGGTGATCGCGAACCCGACCGCGCCGAGCGTACTGACGGTGAAGGCCCCGACGATGAGACGGGACGCGGTCCCCTGATGCTCCGGTCGGCTCATTGCCCGGCCCGGCTTCCCAGCCAGCGGACCGCCAACAGGATCACGACCAGCCCGACCGCCCAGGCGACCAGCCCCTCGGTCAACGGTCCGAACCGGCCGAGCGAGGCTCCGCCCCGATCCAGTTCGTCGCCGTGCAGCACACCGACGTACGCGGCCAGCGCATCGACCTGCTGGTCGGTGAGGATCGTGTCGGGAAACGCGGGCATGAGTCCGGGTCCCACCCGTACCGCCTCGACGACCTGGATCGCGGTCGACCGGTCCAGTGACGGCGCGAGCTGACCGTTGGTCAACGCCGTGCCGACACCGGTCGCCGAGTGGCAGGCCGCGCAGTTGGCCAGGTACAGATCCCGGCCGTCGCGTACGTCGCCCGGACCGACGCTCGGAATGGCCGGTCCACCACCGCCGAAGCTGTCCACCTGACGGACCAGGGCAGCGATGTCCCCGGCCGAGAAGACGGGCTTCCGGTGCCGGGGTTCGTACCGCTCCTGGGCCAGTGGCATCCGCCCGGTGCCGAGTTGGAAGTCGACCGAGGCCGGGCCGACACCGATCAGCGAAGGTCCACGCTGGCTGCCCTGCCCCTGCGGCCCATGACAACTCGCACAGCTCTGTAGGTAGAGTTCCCGGCCCCGGTCAGGGACCACCCCACCCCGGCCGTCCGCCACCGTCGGTGCCGTCGGACTTGGCCCCGGGATGGGTGCGAGGGCTGCCGGGCCGGCGGCCAGCACCAGCACGGCGGTGCCCGCCAGCGCCCGGTGCCGGCGAGGACGGCCGGTCGACCGGTCGGCGTCGTCGGTAACACTCACCGCTCCGCTCCCTCCCTGATAGCTACGCCGCTGTCCGACCTCAGTCGAGCGTCAGCAGATAGGCAGCGATGTCCTGGGCGTCGATGGGGCTGACACCGAGATCGGGCATTGCCGTGCCCGGCTCCACCGACTGCGGATGCTCGATCCAGCGACGCAGGTTGTCCGCGTTGTTGGGCAGTTCGCCGGCGATGTAGGAGCGGGAACCGAACCGGATCAACGGTGGTCCGACCAGCCCGTTGGCCCGGTCCACCCCCGGTACGGTGTGGCAGCTGCCGCAGCCGTACTGCTCGATCAGCAACGCGCCGCGCTGCGGGTAGCCGGCCTGTGACTCGGGCGGGGGTGGCGGGGGCACCCGGGTGCAGGCAGTGGCCAACAGCAGCACGGCGGAGAACACCGCAAGGCCGGGCCGAAGTCGGCCACCGCCCCGGGTCGGGCCGGGCCGGTTGGGTTTGGTCACCTGGTCACCTCCGACGTCACCGGGTCGGCCCCGCCTGCTGAACCGGGTGATCCCCCACCTGCCGAACCGGCTGATCCACCGACCGGTCGGCGGCAAACCGACAGACCGACGGCACCCGTCGGATCGGCTTCGTCGGCCGGCGGGACGTTCCGTCCCGCCGGCCTCGCCCGATCGAGCCTGTTGAGCCACCGCAGGACCATGGTCACGGCCGCGAGCAGCACGACCACGTCCATCGGAATCCACATCGCCAGGCCGCCCAACTGCTGGTCGGCCAGTGGGTCGAGGCCGGTCGGGGGCGGCGTCCCAGCCGGGTACGGCTCCCCGGTCGGGGGCAGCGCCCCGGTCGGGTAGAGCGGGACGGGCGCGAACGTGAGCGCCGCAGCCAACGCCGAGGCGGGCAGCATGGTCAGGAAGATCAGCAGCAGCCCGACCGGCGGCGGTAGGCGATGCCGCGCCGCCCCCAGCACGGCTGACCAGAGCAGCCATGCCGCGGCCACGAAGGACGCGTGCTGGGCCGCATGCAGGAGGTCGCTGCCCAGCACCGTCCGGTACAGCGCGGGCAGGTGCCACAGCCACAGCACGAGGCTCTGGGTCGTACCGGCCACGATGGCCAGCACCAGCGGTCGTCGCAGCCAGCGTCCGGCCCACCCGATCCGCCACCGGGCCCACCGGCGGCGTAGCCACACCGGTCCGGCCAGCGCGAAGGGCAGTCCGGCCGAGCCGAGAGCCAACAGCGGTCCGGCCACGACCAGCAGGACCATGTGCTGTGCCATGTGGCCGGCGAACGACCGTTCCGCCAGGGTGTGCAGTGGGCCGGTCTGGCTGGCGGCGAGAGCCACGACTCCGACGACGAAGGCGGTCGCCCGCCATACCGGCACCACCGCACCGACACCCCGACGGCCCCACAGCTCGTGCAGCCCGCGTCCGTACGCGGCCAGCAGGCCGACGGTCAGCACCACGAGCCCCACGTCGGACAGTCCAGCGCCATCCGCGCCGCCGTGGGCCAGCAACATCGGGCGGCCGGTCATCGCTGGCATGGTGGGAACACCAGGGTCGCGACACCGCCCAGGACGATGATGCTGAGGAACAGCAGATTCGACCAGATGCCGACCATGGCCAGCAAGCGGGACCGGTCCATCGCCCGGGCCACGTCGGCTCCGGCCGGAACGTCGGATTCGGGCCCTCTGCCGGTCTGCTGCCAGGCCCGCCAGGAAACGACCAACGCGGCGAGGGTGACCCCCGCCGGGATGACCACCGCCAGCCCGACCACGAGCCGCAGTGGCAGTCCCGCAACCTCCTCGCTACCGGCCGCGCAGACCAACTCGTCGACGCTCCAGGCAGCCATCAGGTGTACCGCCCAGGCCAACGCACCCCCCAGCACGGCGAACCACAACAGCAGACCGCCGAGGACACCGACCCGCCGCACGGGCATCCGATCCGCCATCACAACCACGGCGACAGGTAGACGGTGAACAGGATGGCCACCCACACCAGGTCGACGAAGTGCCAGTAGAGCGCGACGATCCGGACCCGCTCGTGTCGACGCGCGTCGAAACTTCCCCGGAACGCGGCGACCAACAGCCAGCCGAGCATCAACAGACCGATCGTGACGTGTGCCCCATGGAAACCGGTGATCGTGTAGAACAGCGAGCCGTAGACGTCGGTGGTGAAGGTGAAGAGTTCCAGGTTGTCCGCGTACTCGGTCGCCTGCATCGCCAGGAACGACAGGCCGAGCAGGATCGTGGTGGCCAGCCCGGTCCGCAGCCGCCACTGTTCTCCGCGCCGGATCCCCCGTTCGGCCCAGATCACCGGCAGGCTACTGGGCAGCAGCAGGGCGGTCATGATGAACGGCCGGACGAGTTCCGGTGGCTCGATGCCGACCGGTGGCCAGTGCGGGCCGGCCTGGAAGCGGAGATAGAAGTAGCTGCCCAGCAGGACCGCGAAGAGCGTCGCCTCGGTGGCGACGAGCAGCACCATTCCCCACCAGCCGGTCGACCGGCCGGCCGGGGTTTCGACGGCGAAGACGGACGCACCGGGGACGGTCGCCACCCCACCGGCGGCGGTCGGTTCCCGAGGGGTCCCTGCCGACATCATGCTGTCACCTGTGCCGGCTCAGGTGACCGGTCCGACGGCCACAGCCAACCTGCCACGGTCACCCCGGCGACGACCGCGCCCACCGCCGCGACCCAGTACCAGGCGAACAGCAGACCCCCGAAGACGAACAGGAGTCCGAGCGCGACGACCAGGGGCCGTACCGTCTCGGCCGGCATCTCCACCGGCTGTTCGTACCGTCCGTCCAGTTCGCTGGTACGGATCGTCCGACGCCCGTCGGCAAGGATCCGGTCCTCGGTCGCCCCGATCCCGACGGAGTCGGACGTCCGGGGATCCCAGCCCGGATAGCGGCTGTGCACCTCGGGCAGCACCGCAAAGTTGTACGGCTCGGGTGGGGAACTGGTGGCCCACTCCAGACCGTCGCCGCCCCACGGGTCGTCCGGGGCGGCCCGACCGCGACGCAGGGCGTGGACGATGCTGACGACCACCAGTAGCAGTCCCGCCGCCAGGACGTACGCGCCGACGGTGGCCAGCAGGTTCCACGGGTCCCAGCCCAGTCCGCCCGGGTACGTGTAGACCCGGCGCGGCATGCCCAGCAGCCCGGCGAGGTGCATCGGAAAGAAGGTGACGTTCATGCCGATGAAGACCAGCCAGAACGCCCAACGGGCCAGCCGCTGGCTGAACATCCGACCGGTGATCTTCGGTAGCCAGAAGTAGGTCGCGGCCAGGATCGGGAAGACCGCGCCACCGAAGAGCACGTAGTGGAAGTGCGCGACGACGAAGTACGAGTCGGTGATCTGCTGGTCGAACGCGGTCAACGCGAACATCGCGCCGGTGAAGCCACCGATCACGAAGGTGATGATGAACCCGATCACGAACAGGAACGGGGGGCTGATGACCAGCCGTCCCAGCAGCATCGTGGTGAGCCAGGCGAACAGTTGCAGCCCGGACGGAATGGTGATGATGGAACTCGCCGCGCTGAAGAAGGTCAGCGAGAGCTGTGGCAGCCCGGTGGCGAACATGTGGTGTGCCCACACCCCGAACGAGATGATCGCGATCGACACGATGCCGAGCACGACCAGCGGGTAGGCGACGAGGCCCCGCCGGCAGAATGCCGGCAGGACCGCCGAGACGATGCCCAGCGCCGGCATCACGATGATGTACACGTCCGGGTGTCCGAAGATCCAGAAGAGGTGCTGCCAGAGCAGTACGTTGCCGCCGGCGTCGGGGTCGAAGAAGTGCGTGCCGAAGCGGCGGTCCAGGAACAGCAGCGCGTTGTCGAGGTTCAGCGCCGGCAGGGCGAACAGCACCATGAACGAGGTGGCGACGATCGCCCACACGAAGATCGGCACCCGGTTCAGGGACATACCGGGGGCGCGTAGCTTGAGCGCGGTGACGATGAAGTTGATCGCTCCGGCGGTGGTCGAGATGCCGAGGAAGAGCAGGCCCAACGTGTAGACGTCCAGGTGCAGACCCGGACTGTTCACCTCGTCGGTCAACGGCACGTAGGCGAACCAACCACCGTTGGGCGCGGCCCCGGCGGGCAGGCTGGCCCACATGAACACCCCGGCGAAGAGGAACACCCAGTAGCCGAAGGCGTTGAGCCTCGGAAACGCCATGTCCCGGGCGCCGATCATCAACGGTACGAGGAAGTTCCCGAACCCGAACAGCATCGGGGTGGCGAAGAGGAAGATCATCGCCGTGCCGTGCATGCTGAACAGCTGGTTGTACTCCTGTGGTGAGAGCAGCCCGGCCTCCGGCCCGGCCAGTTGGGTACGCATCGCCATGGCGCTGACACCGGCCAGCCCGAAGAACACCCCGGCGGTGACGAGATACCGACGGCCGATGCGCTTGTGGTCCACGGTCGCGAACCAGCCACGTACGGTCGGGGCCTCACCCCAGTGTGTGGCCAGCCGATCGACAACCTCGGACCCGGCGGCTGCGGGCCGTTCGGCGACCGCGGACAATGTCCCTCCTCCGACCGTACGGCCTACTTCAGCGATTCCAGGTACGCGATCAGGTTCGGCAGCTCGGCGGCGGGAACCGGCTGCGGCGGCATGGCGTTGCCCGGCTTGCCGGTCTGCGGATTCGCGATCCAGCCGCCGAGGTGGCCACGGTCGTTCGGTAACGCGCCGGCGCCCAGGCTCCACCGGGCCCCCACGTCGGAAAGGTCCGGCCCCACCACGCCGTTGGCGGCGGTGCCACGAACCGTGTGGCAGGCCGCGCAGGTGCCCTGTACGAAGGCGACCTGGCCACGGCGCTGCGCCTCGGTACGGGGCGTGGGCGCGGGTGCGGCCAGTCGGGTCAACCAGGCATCGAACTCCGCTCGGGGCTGGGCCACGACCTGGAGACTCATGTGGGCGTGTTGCAGTCCGCAGTACTCGGCGCACTGCCCCCGGTAGCTGCCTGTCCGCTCCGCGTGCAGCCAGGTCTCGTTGGTCCGGCCGGTGATCAGGTCCATCTTGGGCATCAGCTCGGGCACCCAGAAGCTGTGCAGGACGTCGTCGGTACGCAGTCGCACCCGTACGGTCTCGTCCACCGGTATGTGGATCTCGTTGGCCGTCACCCCGTCGGTGCCGGCGTACCGCACCTCCCACCACCACTTGTGCCCGATCACGTCGATGGTCACCGCCGACTCGTCCGGGTGGTCACCGAGCGCCGCCAGGTCACGCAGACCGAGCCCGTACACGGCCACGAGGATGATGATGGGCAGCCCGGCACCGGTCAGGGCGACGAACCGTATCGGGTCGTTGGTGCGTACCCGGGTGCCGACGCGTCGTCGGAACACCAGTGCCCAGCCGAGGATCACCATCACCTCGACGAAGATCACGACGGAGATCCAGAACAGCACCCACCACAGTCCCTCGACCCGGCGGGCACCGTACCCGGCCGGATCGAGGGTCGATGGCGAGTCGCCCCCGCAACCGGTCAGTACCAGGACAGCCAACAGAGCCGCGGCTGCCAGGCACCGACCCGGCGACCGTCGTACCGGCCCGTTCGCTACCTGCACCGATGCCCCACTTTCCGCTTGGAACCCGCCGGCAGCTTATCGGTGAATGATGCCTAATAGCCGCGAAACTCGTTACGGCTACGAAAAGCCCCAGAAGGTAATAAATTTGCACTTACCGGCAAGGCGGCAGCACCGTGGCCAGCCGAGCCACCACGACAAACCCGGTGGGCCCGACGCACACGTCCACATACGCGCGCACGAACGGAGACCAGGCATGCGGGTAGACGAACGCACTCCGTTCACCTCCGGCTCCCGCGCGCCCGCCGACCGGCGCACGCTGGGCTGGCTGGCGGGCGCGCTCGGCTGCGCCGCCCTGACGACCGGCCTGTTGATCGCACCCGCGGACCGGGTGCAGGGGGACGCCCAGCGTCTGATGTACCTGCACGTGCCGGCCGCGTGGACGGCGTTCCTGGCGTTCGCCGTCGTACTCCTCGCCAGCGGCGCGTACCTCATCTGGCGGGACCTGCGGTGGGACCGGTGTGCCCGCGCCGCCGCCGAGATCGGCGTGGTCCTCACCGCGCTCACCATCGTGCTGGGCAGCCTCTGGGGACGGCTGGCCTGGGGAACCTGGTGGGCATGGGATCCGCGACTGGTCAGCACCGCGCTGCTGTTCCTCGTCTACGCCGGGTATCTCACCCTCCGACACACCTGGAGCACCCCGGACGACGACCGGACCGGTGCCCGTGGTCGACCAGCCAGGCACGATGCCATTGCCGCACACCGGGTCGCCCGACCCGCCGCCATCCTCGGCATCGTCGGGTTCGTCCTGGTGCCGGTCGTGCACTGGTCCGTCTCCTGGTGGCGGTCCCTGCACCAGCAGGCAACCGTCCTCGGTCCGGAGAAACCACCGATGGACCTGCTGATGGGTGCCGCGTTGGCGCTGAGTGTGCTCGCCTTCAGCGTGGCGGCGGGCTGGCTCTTCCTGCGCCGGGTCGCCACGCTCGAGGACCGTGTCCTGGGACCGGCGGTCCGCACGGCGGGCCCCCGCCCGGCACCGTCGCCCGGCCGACGAGGTCGACGGTGAGGCGGGGC
>NZ_JBHTMP010000044.1:0-60944 GCF_042679305.1 Micromonospora sonneratiae
GTGCCGCGGCGGCGGCGGGCCGGCTCGGCGCGTCGAGCGCGCCGGCCACGGCGGCTCCGACGGAGAACGCGGGTCCGGCCGCGAGGGTGACGGTACGGCCCCGGAAGTTGGTGCGTTCCAGCGTCGCCGCACGCGGACTCGCTGTCACCGCCCGTAGCACGGCTCGGGCAGCCAGGGCGCCGACGCCGGCGGCCAGCAGACGCCCGGTGATCCCCCGCGCGGTCACGACGTGGACTTCGGCGGCAGCAGGGAGGCCCGGCCAGCGCCGATGCCGTAATGGCCCACCCGTTTGGTGGCCACCTGCTCGACCGTTGCCAGTGCCACGGTCAGCTGCCCCTGGGGGGTGTTGGAGTTGTCGACCGTGGAGATGCTCTGGGCGAGGTTGGGCTGCTTGCGTACGGTCGCGACGATGTTGCCGTCGGCGGAGCCGCTGCCGGCGACGACGAGGGACGCCGCCTTGTCGAACTGGGCCACCATCCGAACCACCGACAGGTCCTTCTTGTCCGCGTTCTTGTCGACGTAGGCCTGTCCGCTGACCACCACCACCGCCTCGGCCGGGCCGCTGACCTTACCGTCGACGGTGAGGTAGCCGGCGTTGCTGTAGGCGTTCAGCAGTGCCCGTCGGTCGGGTTCGGTGACCGCCGGGGCGCCCGGGGCCGAGTCCAGCAGTCCACTGGCCAGCAGGGCGCTGGAGGTCTCGGCTCCGTCGCTGTTGCCCGGCAGCCCGGTGGCCGGCACCGTGGGCTGCGCGGCGCGCAGGGCCAACTCGAGCAGGGCGTCGTTGTTGTCCGGGTCGACGAACTTGTCGAGTATGTCGACCCGACCGGTGATGGTGGCCCCGGTGAGCCGCAGCATCTCCAGGACGCCCTCGACGTAGTCACGTCCGCTGGGCAGCCCCAGCACCAGGATCCGACGACCGGTCAGGGTGTTCGGCAGCATGATCTGCGCCGCTTCGACGGCGAAGTCCTCTTCGAGGGAGAGTTCCTTCTCGAGGTCGGCGACCTTCTCACGCCACTGGTCGTTGCTCTTGCTCAACATCGCGACCCGTTCGTTGAGCGAGTCGGCGACCGGTCCGTTGAGGGCCGCGGTCCCGACTATCAGTCCGATCGCCAGGGCGAGGAAGACCGCGGTGAGCGACACCACGTGGTACCGGAAATTAATCACACCTACAGCCTCTTGGTCGGTTCGTGGGGGGTTAGAAGAGCTGTCCGAGTTGGAAGACTAGGTTGTCCCACCATTCGGAGACGACGCCGAGGTATGCCTTACCGACGGTGGAAACCGCCACCGCCGATGCCATCGCGGCCACGGCTGAAAGCACCAGTAGCAACAGGGAGGATCCGGAGATGCTCTGCCGGTAGAGCCGACTGACGCCCTTGGCGTCGACCAGCTTCCCGCCGACCTTGAGGCGGGTGAGGAACGTCGATGCCATCCCGCCCCGGCCCTTGTCGAGGAACTCGACCAGGGTGGCGTGGGTGCCGACCGCGACCAGCAGGGTCGCGCCCTTCTCGTCGGCCAGCAGCATGGCGAGGTCCTCACTGGTGGCGGCGGCGGGAAACGTCTCGGCCCGGACGCCGAGCTGTTGTACGCGTTCCAGGCCCGGCGCGCGCCCGTCGGGATAGGCATGCACGATCACCTCGGCACCGCACCGCAACACGTCGTCGGTGACCGAGTCCATATCGCCAATGATCATATCGGGGGTGTATCCGGCCTCGACGAGCGCATCCGCGCCGCCATCGACGCCGATCAGTACCGGCTTGTACTCCCGGATGTAGGGCCGCAGCACGTCGAGATCGGCCTTGTAGTCGTAGCCCCGTACCACGATCAGGCAGTGCCGGCCCTGGATGTGGGTTTCGATGTCGGGCACACCGACACCGTCGAGCAACAGATCACGTTCCTGTTTGAGGTATTCCATGGTGTTGGCGGCAAATGCCTCCAACTGCACGGAAAGCCCCTCCCGGGCGTCGGCCATCGCCTTTGCCACGGTCTCGGCGTCCTGGAGGCTGCCATGCGCCACCGGCTCACCGTCGACCAGGACGGTGTTGCCCTCGATCCGGACCGTGTCGCCTTCCCGGATCTGTTGGAAGACGCTCTCCCCGAGGTCGTCGAGAAGCGGGATACCGGCGTTGATCAGCACTTCCGGCCCAAGGTTGGGATAGCGACCGGAAACCGACGGTTTGGCGTTGAGTACGGCGGCCACCCCAACCGCGACCAGCGAGTCCGCCGCGACCCGGTCGAGGTCGACGTGGTCGATCACGGCGATCTCACCTGGGCGCAGCCGACCGACCAGACGCTTCGTCCGGCGATCAAGGCGCGCGGTGCCGACAATCGTGCCTGGTTCCGCGCTCCGGTTCCGGCGCAAGGTGGGTAGACGCATCGTGACCATCCTGGCATGTGAGGCAGGGTTTTCTGTCGCGACATGCCTTGAGCAGGGCCGCCACCCCACGGAAGAACACCCACACTACCCGGGCGTGGCAGTGGTTACATTATCGGTTCACGGACGCCTCTCCCTGGCAGCCACGGCCAGGAGTTCCTCAGCGTGGGCGATACCCAGGTCAGAGTCCGGCAAACCGGCCAACATCCGGGCCAGTTCCCTGGCCCGTTCAGTGTCTTCCACCACTCGGACCCCACTGGTGGTCACCGCGCCGCCGGTGTCCTTGGCCACCACCAGATGCCGGTCGGCGAACGCCGCGACCTGCGGCAGATGGGTCACCACCAACACCTGGTGACTACGGGCCAGCCGGGCCAGCCGGCGACCGATCTCCACCGCCGCCTGACCGCCGACACCGGCGTCGACCTCGTCGAAGACCAGGGTGGGCGGGCCACCCGAACCGGCGAACACCACCTCGATGGCCAACATCACCCGGGACAGCTCACCCCCGGAGGCCCCCCGTTGCAGCGGCAGGGACGGCGCACCAGGGTGAGCCAACAGACGCAACTCCACCTCGTCGGCCCCGTCCGGACCGACACCCGCCTCACCACCGCCGACGCACAGGGTCGGCTCCCCCCGCCCCGCCGGGCGGGGCGACACGGTCACCTCGATCCGGGCATGCGGCATGGCCAACCCGGCGAGCTCGACGCTGACCTGCTCGGCGAACCGGCCAGCGGCCTCCCGACGTGCCGCCGACAGCCGCTCAGCCAGCTCGGCCACCTCACCGGCCAGTCGTTCCCGTTCCCGCTCCAACTCGTCCAGCAACTCGTCCGAGGTGTCCAGTTCGGACAGACGTCGCTGGGCCCGGTCCGCCCAGGCGATCACCCCATCGACGTCGTCGGCGTACTTACGGGTCAACGCACGCAACGCGGCCCGACGCTCGTACACGGCCTGCAACCGGGCCGGATCGGCATCGAGCACCCCGAGATAGGTCGACAGTTCCGCGGCGACATCGCCGATCAGGGTCGCAGCCTCCTCCAACCGGACCGCCAAATCGCCGAGGGTACGGTCGACCCCGGCCTGTGCCTCGAGTGCCCGCCGCGCCATGGCCAGCAACGCCGTCGCGTCCGGAGTGTCGTCAGCCACCTCCGCCGCACCGGCCACACACTGCTGGGCCATCTGCGCCGCGGTACGCAGCCCCTCGGCATGCTCCAGTCGCTGCGCCTCTGCCTTGAGCTCGTCGTCCTCGCCGGGCTGCGGGTCGACCCGCGTGATTTCGTCCAGCCCCAGCCGCAGCAGGTCGGCCTCCTGGTGACGCTCACGCGCGTTGCGGCGACGATCGGCAAGGTCGTCGAAAATCCGTCGCCACTCGGTGTACGTCTCGCGGAACGCCTCCAACAGCTTCTCGTGCTCCGGACCGGCGAACCGGTCCAGGGCGGCCCGCTGCTCGGCCGGGCGGAGCAACCGCAACTGGTCGGACTGGCCGTGCACCGCCACCACCTGCTCGCCGACCTCGCCCAGCATCGAGACCGGCATGCCCCGGCCCCCCACGTGGGCCCGCGAGCGCCCCTCAACGGTGACCGTACGGCTCAGCAGCACCGTCCCGTCGTCGTCGGCCTCCCCGCCGGCGTCGGCGATGCGCGCGTGCACCACGGCGGCCGTACGGCCGGCCAACCGCAGTCGCCCCTCGACCACGGCGCGACCGGGATCGGAACGCACCCGGCTGGCGTCGGCCCGGCCACCGAAGAGCAGCCCGAGGCCGGTCACCACCATCGTCTTACCCGCACCGGTCTCGCCGGTGATGACGTTCATACCGCCGGCCAACGGCAGTGTCGTGTCCTCGATGACGCCCAGTCCGGTGATGCGCAGCTCTTCCAGCACAGCCACCGACAGTAGTAGTGGGGCCCGACACTTGACCACCCGACGCGGCTGGCGGGCGCTTTCCGACTCTGGCCGGGTACCTTCCGACTACGGTCGGATCGCCTTCCCGCAACGCTCGGATCGCCTTCCCGCTGCGGTCCGGTTGCCTTCCGGAGCTGGCGGGCCACTCATCGACACCGCCGGCTACCTTCTCGACACCGCCGGCTAACTTCTCGACACCGACCGTCTGCTACACCGGCACTGCCGCTCAGCGGCGGCTGCCCCGCCAACCGTGCACGGGTAGACCGAACTTGGCCACCAACCGGTCGGAGAACGGCCGTGGCCGCAGCCGTACGATGCGCACCGGCAGGTCTCCCCGCCGCACGGTGACCCTGGCTCCCGGCGGCAGGTCGTAGACCCGCCGACCGTCGCAGCAGAGCACCGCCAGGGTGGTGAACGGGTCCACGGTGATCGAGAAAGTGGAGGTCGGCGCGGTCACCAACGGGCGACTGAACAGCGCATGCGCACTGATCGGCACCAGCAGCAGCGCCTCCACCTCCGGCCAGACCACCGGACCGCCAGCGGAGAAGGCGTACGCGGTCGAACCTGTCGGGGTGGCGCAGACCACGCCGTCACAGCCGTACCGGGACAGGGGCCGACCGTCCACATCGACGAGCAGCTCCAGCATCTGGGCACGCTCGCCCTTCTCGACGCTGACCTCGTTCAACGCCCAGGAGTGGATGACCGGCCCGCCCTCGAACTCGGCGGTGACGTCGAGGGTGAGCCGCTCGTCCACTGTGTAGCTACGGCTCACCACGTCGCGGACCGCCAGGTCCAGATCGTCGATCTCCGCCTCGGCGAGAAAGCCGACCTTGCCGAGGTTGATGCCCAGCAGTGGCGCCTTGGCAGGACGGGCCAGGTCCGCGGCCCGCAGGAAGGTGCCGTCACCGCCGAGGGCGACCACGATCTCCGCTCCCTCGGCGGCAGCCGGTCCACTCACCGGCAGCACCCCGGGCAGGTGCAGATCGTCGGCTTCCTCGGCGACGACCCGTACCTCGAACCCGGCCGCGATGAGGTCCGCGGCGACCGTACGGGCGTGTTCGGTGCTGCGCCGCCGACCGGTGTGCGTCACCAACAGTGCCGTACGGCTCATCTGCTCATCTCCCCCGCCGGCGGCCCCTCAACCAGCGACTCTCCGGCCGCAGACGGCCCCGGCACCGAACCCACCGGACCAGCGGCCACGACCGCCCGCACCCGCTGCTCGTCAGCCGCCGGCGCCCCCTGGCGCAACCAGACGAAGAACTCGACGTTTCCGCTCGGCCCCGGCAGCGGGCTGGCTGCCACCCCGGCCAGGCCGAGCCCGAGTTCGAGGGCGGTGGCCGCGACGTCGAGCACCGCCTCGGCCCGCAGCTGCGGATCACGGACCACCCCGCCCGCGCCGACCCGCTCCTTGCCGACCTCGAACTGCGGCTTGACCATGAGCACCAGGTCCCCGTCCGGCTCCGTGCACCCGGCCAGCGCCGGCAACACCAGACGTAACGAGATGAAGGACAGATCCGCCACGGTGAGATCCACCCGGCCGCCGATGATCTCCGGCGTCAGGGTACGGACGTTGGTGCGCTCGAAGACCCGTACCCGATCGTCACCGCGCAGCGACCAGGCGAGCTGACCGTAGCCGACATCGACCGCGACCACCTCGGCGGCGCCGGCCCGCAGCAGCACGTCGGTGAAGCCACCGGTCGAAGCGCCCGCATCGAGGCAACGCCGACCGGCCACACCCAGCCCTTCGGGGGTGAATGCCGCCAGCGCTCCGGCCAGCTTGTGCCCGCCCCGGGAGACGTAGTCCTGGGTGGGGTCCTCCCCCACCACCCGTACGGCATCGGCGGGATCGACCATGGCGGCCACCTTGCGGGCCGGTACCCCGCGTACCTGTACCCGCCCGGCCTCGACCAACGCGGCGGCCTGCTCGCGTGATCGGGCCAAGCCTCGGCGGACAAGTTCGGCATCGAGCCGGGTACGACGTGCCATGGGGCGGATCTCCGGGAACTCGGTCAGGTCAGGTGTGGTCGATGGTGGCGAGGGTTTCGCGCAGCGTGTGGTGCGCGGCCTCGAACTGGGCGATCTGGTCCGCCGGGGAAAGGCCAGCGGCGTTGATGATCGCCTGGATGGCCGCGTCGACGGCCGGGTGCCCGGAGCCCGGTCCGTCGCCCGGAGCCGATGCCTGCGGGAACCCCGGGGGTTGAGCCGACCACAACGGTACGGCGAAGGACGATCCACCCCGGAAGGGGCCGGGTACGGGGGCGCTCATGCTGTCACCTGACAATGTCCGCTCATGCCACACCGGTCCCCGGTGGCAGCTTCCTGGCTGTGGTCTTCTTGGCCACAGTCTTCTTGGCCGTGGCCTTCTTCGCCACGGTCTTCTTCGCCACAATCGTGGCCGCAGGCTTCTCGGTGGCGGCCTTCTTGGCTACCGCCTTCTTCGCGACCGCCTTCTTGACGGCGGCCTTCTTGGCCACCGGCTTGGTCGCTGTCGTCGGCCCAGCCACCGTCCCGGCGGCACCCGACTGGGCGGCAGCCGCCTCCGCCACGGTCCTGGCCTCGCGTAGCTCCCGCTCCAACTCGTGCACCCGTTTGGTCAACGCGGCGACCTCGTCGGCCGTGGCGAGACCCACCACCCCCAACGCCCGATCGACCTCGAACCGAACGATCTTGGTCAGCGCCTCCCGGTTGGCGAGGCCGGTGGACACCAGTTCCTCGGCCAACGCCTGCAGCTGCGCAGCCGTGGCACCGCTGGACCCGACCACCTTCCGGGCGACGGTCTGCGCCCGCTTCCGTGACGCCTCCGTCAACCCCAGGGCCAGCTCCAGATAGGCCCGCCACGCGTCCTGCATGCCACTTCCCTTCGCGATGCCGACTATGTCCGGCTGTCACGCTACCGGGCGCCGGTTGATACCCGGTGCGGTACGGTGCCCGGGAACGGACATTGTGTCGGACGAGGAGGCAACGGTGGCCAGCGTGGACGAGTGCCGGCAGGCGTTAGATGAGCTGGCGCGCCGTCTGGAGGCCAATGCCAACGCAGGTGCCCTGGTGAACCTCGACCGGACCCTGGCCTGCCGGATCACCGACCTCGGTACCGCGTTCCACGGCCGGCTCAGCAACGGACGGCTGCTCGGCCTCGAAGACGGCGACGACCCGAAAGCGAAGATCGCTCTCAGTACGACCAGCGACGACCTGATCGCCCTGATCCAGGGCCGGCTCGACCTTCCAAGGGCGCTGGCCAACCGCCGGGTGTCGATCAGCGCCAGCCCGTTCGACCTGCTCAAACTCCGCAAGCTGCTCTAGCGGGTACGCCGTCCGCCCGGCCGGCAGGCCCGGCGGAAGCCATGGGTCCGGCCGTCACTCGTCGACGGGTGCCAGCTGACGCAACGCCTCACGGACCGCGTCGGTGCCCACAGTGGGGTCGGGCAGCCGTACCACACCGTCCATCTCAAACAGTCCACCGAGATCACGTGCCACGAACGTGGGCCGGGCCGAGGGCGGCGCGTCGAGAAGATCCGCCAGCGAACTCACCCCGGTGAGCACCAGCAGGCTGTCCATTCCCGCCCGTACCGCGCCCTCGATGTCCGTGTCCAGACGATCACCGACGACCAGTGGACGGCTGGCCCCGATCCGCTGAGCCGCCGTGTGGAACAGTGCGGGTTCGGGCTTCCCGACCACCAGGTCGGGATCCCGGTCGAGCGCCGTACGCAACACCGCGATCAGTGAACCGTTGCCGGGCAGGGGGCCTCGGGGGCTGGGCAGGGTGCGGTCAGCGTTCGTGGCAATCCAGAGCGCCCCGGAGCGTACCGCCACCGCCGCCTCGGCCAGCTCGCTCCAGCCCACCTGCGGCCCGTACCCCTGGACGACCGCTTGCGGCTCCTCGTCGGCTCGGGCAACTGGGAGCAGACCGGCGGCCCGTACCTCGGCACGCAGCGCCTCCGCTCCCACCACCAGCACCGAGGCACCCGCTGGCAGACGGTCGGCCAGTACCTGCGCGGCGGCTGCTGCCGAGGTGAGCACCTCATCGGGACGGGCGGCAATGCCCATCCCGGTGAGCAGCTCGGCGACCTCGGACGAGCGGCGGGAGGCGTTGTTCGTCGCGTACGCCAGCGGCCGTCCCTCGGCATGCAGCCGGGCAATCGCCTCGATTGCGCCGGGAATCGGCCGATCGATCAGATAGACCACGCCATCAAGATCGAAGATGACGAGGTCGTAACTGTCGACCAGCCGTTCCCGGGTCACGTCGTTCACGAACGCTCGGACTCCGAACCGTCCTCGGACCGCTGCGGCCGGGCAGAATCAGTGTCGTCCCGGTCGTCGTCGGCTGCCGGCTGCTCCGGGGCCGCCGCCTCAGCCTCCCGGTCCTGGAGAGTCTCCGGCTCGGTGCTGTCGTCGGCATCCTCCCCCGTCTCGGCGTCCGTCTCGTCGTCCCCCTCGAGCACGACGCCGTCGAGTTCGAGCAGGCGCTCGGAGGCGTCGGTCTCGCCCTCCTCGTCGACGTCGGCGGCCCGGGCAAACCATTCGCGGGCCTCTTCCCGACGTTCGACGGCCAGCAGCGCGTCGGCGTAGGCATAGCGCAGCCGAGCTGCCCATGGCTCGGTCGCGTCACCGGTCAGCTCACGTACCTGGAGCATTGCCACCGCCGCGTCACCCTGACCCAGGTCTCCCCGGGCACCGGCGGCCACGATCAGCAGTTCGATGGCTCCGGCCTGGTCCAGCGATTCGCGGTCGGCCCCCCGGTAGAGGTCGATCGCCCGCTCCGGGCGGCCCAACGCACGCTCGGAGTCCGCGATCACGGCCAGGTGCGTCTGCCGACCGCTCATCCTGTGGTACGTCCGCAGCTCAGCGATCGCCGTCTGCCACTCGCCAGCGTGGTACGCAGCCAGCCCCACCGCCTCGCGGACGGCAGCGATACGCGAAGCAAGGCGGCGTGCGGCCAACGCATGCGCCAGTGCTTCCTGCGGGGCCTCGTCGATCAGCTGGCCCGTAGCGACCAGGTGTCGCGCAACCGTCTCCGCGACCGGCTTGGCCAGCGACAGGAGTTCGGCCCGGACCGTGCTGTCCAGGTCCGTTGCGACAATCTCATCTGGCAGGGCCGGACCCGCTGGCGCCGCCGCCCGACCGGCACCCTGCCCCTCGGGGGAACGGTCCCGCCGCTCCTCGCCTCGGCCCCGGTAGCCACCCTCGCGCTGCCGCTCGTCGAAGCCACGCCGGTCGTCGCGACGCGGCCGCTCGGCACGGTCGCCCCGGAAGCCGCCTTCACGACGGTCATCACGCTGGAAACCGCCCTCACGACGGTCTCCGTCACGGAAACCGCCCTCACGACGGTCATCACGCTGGAAACCACCCTCACGACGCGGCGGCCCACCACGGAAACCACCATCGCGCGAGTCGGAATCGCGGCGGAAGCCACCCTCACGGCGATCCCCACCACGGAAACCACCCTCACGACGGTCCCCACCACGGAAACCGCCCTCACGGCCAGCGCCCTGACGGTCACGATCCCCGCCAAAACCACCCTCACGACGCGGCGGCCCACCACGGAAACCACCATCGCGCGAGTCGGAATCGCGGCGGAAGCCACCCTCACGGCGATCTCCACCACGGAAACCACCCTCACGACGGTCCCCACCACGGAAACCACCCTCACGACGGTCATCACGCTGGAAACCACCCTCACGACGATCCCCACCACGGAAACCACCATCGCGGCGATCCCCGTCACGGAAACCACCCTCACGACGGTCATCACGCTGGAAACCACCCTCACGACGCGGCGGCCCACCACGGAAACCACCATCGCGCGAGTCGGAATCGCGGCGGAAGCCACCCTCACGACGGTCTCCGTCACGGAAACCGCCCTCACGACGGTCATCACGCTGGAAACCACCCTCACGACGGTCTCCACCACGGAAACCACCCTCACGGCCAGCGCCCTGACGGTCACGATCCCCGCCAAAACCACCCTCACGACGCGGCGGCCCACCACGGAAACCACCATCGCGCGAGTCGGAATCGCGGCGGAAGCCACCCTCACGGCGATCCCCGCCACGGAAACCGCCCTCACGACGGTCATCACGCTGGAAACCACCCTCACGACGGTCTCCACCACGGAAGCCACCCTCGCGGCCAGCGCCCTGACGGTCACGATCCCCACCGGAACCACCACGTTGGCCACCGCCTCGGTAGCCTTCCCGCTCGCCTGAACCGCCCCGGGCGTCGCGGTCACCTCGATACGGCGGTCGATCATCGCGACGCGGAGCCCAGCCCCGGCCGTCGTCACGGCGGGGCCGATCGTCGTAACGACGCGGACGGTCTCCGTCCTGCGGTCCTGAACTCACGGGTAAATCCTTCCTGATGGCGCTACAACCGGAGCAACGCAGTTGTGGGCCACCCGGATGCCGGGTGGCCCACAACTAGAAGAAGTCCGGCGGCGTCCTACTCTCCCACACCCTCCCGAGTGCAGTACCATCGGCGCTGGAGGGCTTAGCTTCCGGGTTCGGAATGTAACCGGGCGTTTCCCCTCCGCCATGACCGCCGTAACACTATCGACATATCAAACAACCCCCAGGGCTGTTTGTTTGCCAGGAATCACACAGTGGACGCGCAGAATCTTTGTAATCAAGCCCTCGGCCTATTAGTACCGGTCAACTCAACCCGTTACCGAGCTTACATCTCCGGCCTATCAACCCAGTCGTCTAGCTGGGGGCCTTACCCCATCAAGTGGGTGGGATACCTCATCTCGAAGCGAGCTTCCCGCTTAGATGCTTTCAGCGGTTATCCCTTCCGAACGTAGCCAACCAGCCGTGCCCCTGGCGGGACAACTGGCACACCAGAGGTTCGTCCGTCCCGGTCCTCTCGTACTAGGGACAGCCCTTCTCAAGTATCCAACGCGCACGGCGGATAGGGACCGAACTGTCTCACGACGTTCTAAACCCAGCTCGCGTACCGCTTTAATGGGCGAACAGCCCAACCCTTGGGACCTGCTACAGCCCCAGGATGCGACGAGCCGACATCGAGGTGCCAAACCATCCCGTCGATATGGACTCTTGGGGAAGATCAGCCTGTTATCCCCGGGGTACCTTTTATCCGTTGAGCGACACCGCTTCCACTCGCAAGTGCCGGATCACTAGTCCCGACTTTCGTCCCTGCTCGACCTGTCAGTCTCACAGTCAAGCTCCCTTGTGTACTTACACTCAACACCTGATTGCCAACCAGGCTGAGGGAACCTTTGGGCGCCTCCGTTACCCTTTAGGAGGCAACCGCCCCAGTTAAACTACCCACCAGACACTGTCCCTGAACCGGATCACGGTCCGAAGTTAGATACCCAAACCAACCAGAGTGGTATTTCAAGCTTGCCTCCACCCATACTGGCGTATGAGCTTCACCGGCTCCCACCTATCCTACACAAGCTAATTCGGATACCAATGTCAAGCTATAGTAAAGGTCCCGGGGTCTTTCCGTCCTGCCGCGCGTAACGAGCATCTTTACTCGTAATGCAATTTCGCCGGGCCTGTGGTTGAGACAGTGGGGAAGTCGTTACGCCATTCGTGCAGGTCGGAACTTACCCGACAAGGAATTTCGCTACCTTAGGATGGTTATAGTTACCACCGCCGTTTACTGGCGCTTAAGTTCTCAGCTTCGCCCCCAAAAGAGCTAACCGGTCCCCTTAACGTTCCAGCACCGGGCAGGCGTCAGTCCATATACATCGAATTACTTCTTCGCATGGACCTGTGTTTTTAGTAAACAGTCGCTTCCCCCTGCTCTCTGCGGCCATACAACGCTCCACAAGCAAGTTGCTTCACGTCTCCGGCCCCCCTTCTCCCTAAGTTACGGGGGCAATTTGCCGAGTTCCTTAACCACAGTTCGCCCGATCGCCTCGGTATTCTCTACCTGACCACCTGTGTCGGTTTGGGGTACGGGCCGCTCGGAACTCGCTAGAGGCTTTTCTCGGCAGCATAGGATCACTGACTTCACCTGAATCGGCTCGGCATCACGTCTCACCCACATGCACCACGGATTTGCCTATGGTGCGGGCTACACGCTTACCCCGGCACAACCACCGGCCGGGATCAGCTACCTTCCTGCGTCACCCCATCGCTTGACTACTACCCGCCAGGTTCCCACGCTCCCCGAAATTGGTCCGAAGACCGCCCCCGGTTCGGGTGGTTAGCACAACGAGGTTCATCATGGGCGTTCCTTCGCGGGTACGGGAATATCAACCCGTTGTCCATCGACTACGCCTCTCGGCCTCGCCTTAGGTCCCGACTCACCCAGGGCGGATTAGCCTGGCCCTGGAACCCTTGGTCATCCGGCGGAAGGGTTTCTCACCCTTCTTTCGCTACTCATGCCTGCATTCTCACTCGTGCCGCGTCCACAGCTGGGTCACCCCGCTGCTTCACCCCCGGCACGACGCTCCCCTACCCATCCACACACCTGGACACCACCCCGAAAGGCAATGCCGAGTAAAAATGTGAATGCCACAGCTTCGGCGGTGTACTTGAGCCCCGCTACATTGTCGGCGCGGAACCACTTGACCAGTGAGCTATTACGCACTCTTTAAAGGGTGGCTGCTTCTAAGCCAACCTCCTGGTTGTCTATGCGACCCCACATCCTTTTCCACTTAGCACACGCTTAGGGGCCTTAGCTGGTGATCTGGGCTGTTTCCCTCTCGACTACGAAGCTTATCCCCCGCAGTCTCACTGCCGCGCTCTCACTTACCGGCATTCGGAGTTTGGCTGATTTCGGTAAGCTTGTAGGCCCCCTAGACCATCCAGTGCTCTACCTCCGGCAAGAAACACGCGACGCTGCACCTAAATGCATTTCGGGGAGAACCAGCTATCACGGAGTTTGATTGGCCTTTCACCCCTAACCACAGGTCATCCCCCAACTTTTCAACGTTGGTGGGTTCGGCCCTCCACGCGGTCTTACCCACGCTTCAGCCTGCCCATGGCTAGATCACTCCGCTTCGGGTCTAGGACACGCGACTGAACGCCCTGTTCAGACTCGCTTTCGCTACGGCTACCCCACCCGGGTTAACCTCGCCACATGCCACTAACTCGCAGGCTCATTCTTCAAAAGGCACGCCGTCACCCCTAAAGGCTCCGACGGATTGTAGGCGAACGGTTTCAGGTACTATTTCACTCCCCTCCCGGGGTACTTTTCACCATTCCCTCACGGTACTCGTCCGCTATCGGTCACCAGGTAGTATTCAGGCTTACCAGGTGGTCCTGGCAGATTCACGGCAGATTACAGGGGTCCGCCGCTACTCGGGAACATCCACAGAAGACCAGCCACTTTCACCTACCGGACTATCACCGCCTACGGTTGGCTTTTCCACACCATTCGGCTAGCAACTGGCTTTGTAACTTCTCGGATGAGTGTCAGCTCACCCAGCAGAGTCCCACAACCCCAACCACGCAACCCCTGACAGGTATCACACGCAGCCGGTTTAGCCTAAATCCGCTTTCGCTCGCCACTACTCACGGAATCACATTTTGTTTTCTCTTCCTGCGGGTACTGAGATGTTTCACTTCCCCGCGTTCCCTCCACACACCCTATGAGTTCAGGTGCGGGTGACACCACATGACTGGTGCCGGGTTACCCCATTCGGACACCCTGGGATCACAGCTTGGTTGACAGCTCCCCCAGGCCTATCGCGGCCTCCCACGTCCTTCATCGGCTCCTGGTGCCAAGGCATCCACCGTTCGCCCTTGACAACTTGACCACAAAGATGCTCGCGTCCACTGTGCAATTCTCAACAAACAACCAACCCACAACCCACGGCACCACACCAACCCACCAACATGGACGGTATGCGGCACCAGGCCATGCCTGGCAAACAACCAGAAGAACCAAACACAAGTGTTTGTTCCCTCAGGACCCAACAGGATGCTCTACACCCACCACCAGCCGCACCAACCCACATCGTTCCCACCACAAAGTGGCTGTACTAGAAAAGGCCGGCCGTTGCCAACAGCAGACTCACCAGTGTCTCCGCCAAATGAGCACCCCAACCTGACATTCGCAGGTCGCGGGCTCCATACCGTCCTTCGACGGATGGTGCTCCTTAGAAAGGAGGTGATCCAGCCGCACCTTCCGGTACGGCTACCTTGTTACGACTTCGTCCCAATCGCCAGCCCCACCTTCGACGGCTCCCTCCCACAAGGGGTTGGGCCACCGGCTTCGGGTGTTGCCGACTTTCGTGACGTGACGGGCGGTGTGTACAAGGCCCGGGAACGTATTCACCGCAGCGTTGCTGATCTGCGATTACTAGCGACTCCGACTTCACGGGGTCGAGTTGCAGACCCCGATCCGAACTGAGACCGGCTTTTTGGGATTCGCTCCACCTCACGGTATCGCAGCCCATTGTACCGGCCATTGTAGCATGCGTGAAGCCCTGGACATAAGGGGCATGATGACTTGACGTCATCCCCACCTTCCTCCGAGTTGACCCCGGCAGTCTTCGATGAGTCCCCGCCATAACGCGCTGGCAACATCGAACGAGGGTTGCGCTCGTTGCGGGACTTAACCCAACATCTCACGACACGAGCTGACGACAGCCATGCACCACCTGTGAACGGCCCCGAAGGACCCGACATCTCTGCCGGATTTCCGAACATGTCAAACCCAGGTAAGGTTCTTCGCGTTGCATCGAATTAATCCGCATGCTCCGCCGCTTGTGCGGGCCCCCGTCAATTCCTTTGAGTTTTAGCCTTGCGGCCGTACTCCCCAGGCGGGGCGCTTAATGCGTTAGCTGCGGCACAGAGGACCGGAGAGGCCCCCCACACCTAGCGCCCAACGTTTACAGCGTGGACTACCAGGGTATCTAATCCTGTTCGCTCCCCACGCTTTCGCTCCTCAGCGTCAGTATCGGCCCAGAGACCCGCCTTCGCCACCGGTGTTCCTCCTGATATCTGCGCATTCCACCGCTACACCAGGAATTCCAGTCTCCCCTACCGAACTCTAGCCTGCCCGTATCGACTGCAGGCCCACAGTTGAGCTGTGGGTTTTCACAGTCGACGCGACAAGCCGCCTACGAGCTCTTTACGCCCAATAAATCCGGACAACGCTCGCGCCCTACGTCTTACCGCGGCTGCTGGCACGTAGTTGGCCGGCGCTTCTTCTGCAGGTACCGTCACTTACGCTTCGTCCCTGCTGAAAGAGGTTTACAACCCGAAGGCCGTCATCCCTCACGCGGCGTCGCTGCATCAGGCTTTCGCCCATTGTGCAATATTCCCCACTGCTGCCTCCCGTAGGAGTCTGGGCCGTGTCTCAGTCCCAGTGTGGCCGGTCGCCCTCTCAGGCCGGCTACCCGTCGTCGCCTTGGTAGGCCGTTACCCCACCAACAAGCTGATAGGCCGCGAGTCCATCCCAGGCCGAAAAACTTTCCACCCCCCACCATGCGGCAGGAAGTCATATTCGGTATTAGCCCCCGTTTCCGAGGGTTATCCCAAAGCCTAGGGCAGGTTACTCACGTGTTACTCACCCGTTCGCCGCTCGAGTACCCCGAAGGGCCTTTCCGCTCGACTTGCATGTGTTAAGCACGCCGCCAGCGTTCGTCCTGAGCCAGGATCAAACTCTCCAACAAAAACCTTTGGAAAAGCGTCCCGGCAACATAGTTGCCAAAGGAATCCAACCAAACCAATCCCGAAGAACCAGCCTGGCCGGGGTTTCAAAAACTTGGCACTGGCTTATCAAGCACCCTGTTGAGTTCTCAAAGAACAAACACACACCATCAAACAAACCCGCTCAGCAGGCCCGCCATCCGGGGCTTTCGTTCCGCTCCCGCCGTTTCCGCCGGGCGCCTTTACTACTTTACCTCACCGTTTCTGTCTGTCAAATCCGGTCTCACCCGAATCTGCCGACTTAACGGCCGGTCCCAATTCCTCAAAATCGGCGCAACGAAATCTCGTCGACCTATTCTTTGGAATTTAGCAGGCCGGTCTCTGCGGTTCGAAGTGACCCGCACGCTCGCCCGGTGCCCTGCCGACCGTCAACCATACCTGGTCGGTCTCGCAACGCCAAATCGACCCGAGTTCCGGTTCGCCTGGCGCCACACCGCCCAGTCCAGCATCGTACTGCGGTCGCCCGCTCGTTCGATCCTGGGGTTGTCCCCCAGGCCGGCCTCCCGTTGCGTTTCGCTCCGGTTCGTCCGTCTCCCTGCGGGCAGAGAGAAAGTTACGCGGCGGACAGAATGATCGTCAAATCCGCCCGCCGCGTTCCGCGTCACACCAATGACATCTGACTATCCGGCGAGTTCGACACCGGCAAACGAACGCTTGCCCCGACGCAGGACCAGGAACCGCCCGTGTAGCAGCGCGTCGGCGCCGACGGTCGCGTCGACGTCGGAAACCCGCTGGTTGTTGACGTACGCGCCACCTTCGGTGATCGCCCGACGGGCCTCGTTCAGGCTGCTCACCAGCCCGGTCTCCTTGAGCAGCGCCGCCACCGGAGGCAGCTCGGCCAACTGCACCAGACCGGCCTCGGACAACGCCGCCCGCAGCGTCTCGGGGGACAACTCGTCCAGTGAGCCCCGTCCGAACAGTGCCTGGCTTGCCGCCACCGCCTGCCGGGTCTCCTCCTCGCCATGCACCAGCGTGGTCAGTTCCTCGGCCAGGGCGCGCTGGGCCAGCCGGGCAGCGGGGCGCTCCTCGGTCGCCTTCGCCAGCTCCTCGATCTCCTCACGTGACCGGAAGCTGAAGTAGCGCAGGTAGCGGACCACGTCCCGGTCATCCGCGTTGATCCAGAACTGGTAGAACGCGTACGGGCTGGTCATCGCGGGGTCGAGCCAGACCGCCCCGCCCTCGGTCTTGCCGAACTTGGTGCCGTCGGCCTTGGTGACCAGCGGGGTCACGAAGGCCTGGACCGGTCCCCCGCCCCGGCGTCGGATGTAGTCCACCCCGGCGGTGATGTTGCCCCACTGGTCGGAACCGCCGAACTGGAGCGTGCAGCCGTACCGTCGGTGCAGCTCGAAGAAGTCGTTGGCCTGGAGCAGTTGGTAGCTGAACTCGGTGAAGCTGATGCCGGCCTCCAGCCGGGCCTTGACCACCTCGCGGGCCAGCATCTTGTTGACCGGGAAGTGCTTACCGACGTCACGGAGGAACTCGACCACCGACATGGTGTCGGTCCAGTCGAGGTTGTTGACCATCCGAGCGGCGCTCTCCCCGTCGTAGGTGACGAACGGGTCGAGCTGCTGCCGGATCCGTTCCACCCAGCCAGCCACGACCTCCGGCGGGTTGAGCACCCGCTCGCCCGCCTCCTTCGGGTCGCCGATCTGTCCGGTCGCACCACCGACCAGCAGCAACGGACGGTGACCGGCCCGCTGCAACCGTCGCGCGGTCAGGACCTGCACCAGGTGGCCGACGTGCAGGCTCGATGCGGTGGGGTCGAAGCCGACATAGAACGTCACCGGGCCACCGGCCAACTGCTGGCGCAGTTCGTCGATGTTGGTGGAGTCCTGGATCAGGCCCCGCCACTGCAGGTCGTCGATCAGTTGGTCCCCGCCCTGGTGCTCGGCGGGTGGAAGGCTGCTATCGGTCACGGTGGGGATTCTCCCCCATCCGGCATGTCCAGCCGTACCCGGTTCGGCAGGTCAGCAACGCGGACCGGGCCGGTATCCGCTCCCGGTTCCCCGGTTTTGCGTCCTCGGCCGCGGCCCGACGAGCCCTGGACCGATGATCGAGGGCCGCGACGCGTCAGGCCATCCGCCGCACCGGCGGTACCCGGTCGCGGCTCAGCACCGGGGCAACCAGTACGGCCAGCAACGGGGGGAGCACAACGACCGCAAGCAGGGCCAGCCACGGCGGGTGCCAGTCGATCTCGGTGCTGTAGGCGACGTGCTCGGCGGCCGGGCCGATCCCGGCCAACGACCCGAGCGGAGCGCCGAACCCGACGACCACGGCAGCCTGTGCGGCGGCCATCCGCCGGCGTACCCGGGGCGTGGCACCGACCGCGGTCATGGTGGACAGGTCACCACGCAGCTCCGAGGCGGCCAAGCCGACCGCGGCGATACCGGCCGTCACCGTGATCGCCACGCTGATCGCGGCCAGCACGTAGTACATCGCGTTTGTCTCACCGGTGGCGACTCGCCCGTCTGCCAACTTGACCGCGATCGGCGCGGCCGGAACCGGGCTGGCGTCGAGCTGTGCCCGCAGCAGCACGGTGGCCTCCCGCCCGGTGACCGTCCGGATGGTTTCGGCGCCACCGATCGTGATCTCCGGTTGGTCCATGGCGTTCATCGCGGTGGGTGTCTCGGCCGTTGCCGGACCGTTGAAGATCGGGATGAGGACATCACCATCCGGGGAGTCGGTGACCAGTCGAAGTTGGGTTGCCGCCCGGGTCGGCAGGGCCTGTGCCAGTCGTCGTATCCCGTCCGAACCGAGCAGATCGCTGACTTCGGCGGGCGGCAGGATCTGTCCCCGGGCGGGCCGACGATAGTGCCGGTGGCGTCTCGCCCTGAGCACCGCCGACCAGGGGCAACGCCACACTGCTGGCGACTGCGGCGGTGACGCCGCCACGGCAGCTCCGCTCCGCAGCCGGCGCCGGGCCGCGTGTCGCAGGGCGAGCCGGCCGGCCAGGGGTAGGTTCGCCGCGAACCGGCCCATGCGGGTGGGCGCACCGTCGTGGGCTCGGCGGGGATGTGAGTCGCAGTAACGCGAAGCGACCTACTCGACGCCGGCCAACCCCGCTTGCAGAAGCTGGAATGCCTGGTCGGCGTCCCGCACCGCGCCGGGGTAGACGTCGTCCGCGCCGGCCCCGTCGGCGAGTTGACGCCAGTTGCGCCGGGCGAGGATTCGCTGCACGGTCACTGCCTGGCCGGCCACCAGCCGTGCGGTCAGGTCAGCGAGGCCCGCTTCGACCAACGCCTGCGTCAGGGCCGACTCGTCACACTCGGCGTGTTGGGCAATCCTGGCGACCAGGCTGGGCGTCGAGAAGACCATTCGGTGGTAGGCCAGCACCTCGGGGTGGTCGTTGAGCCCGGTCACCGGATCCCGACGGCGGAGCCCGTCGGTGAAGTGGCGGTGCAGGGCGGTCAGCGGCAGCTCGCCGGGAGCACGATTCCGGACCACCCGGGCGGCTTCTTCGCCATGGTCGGCGATCCGGTGCAGGACCAGGTCCTCCTTGGTGGGGAAGTACTTGAACAGGGTGGGCTTGGAAACCTCGGCGGCGGCTGCCACCTCGGCCACCGAGACCTGGTCGAACCCCCGGGCGAGGAACAGCGAGATGGCCGCTGACGAGATCGCCTGATGCGTCCGCTCCCGCTTGCGCTCGCGTAGGCCGGTCGGTGTCTGCACAGACCGAAGGTAGCACTGACCATACTCGGTTAGAAACTTTTCCAAGTCAGTTTTTTAACCGGGTAAAGTATGACTGCCGCTCGTTGCAGATGGAAGGTCACCCATGGCTTCACCCGACACCCGGCCGCTCGCCCACGAGCGACCCGAGAACCACTACCGACCCGAGAAGCACGACCAACCCGAGAACCACCACCAACCCGAGCGACCCGACGACCACCACCAACTCGACCGAGCCGATGGGCTCGGCGGCCTCGACCAGGAACTCGCCAGCGAGCACCGGTATCTCTCCGCCGCGCGGGCCGCCCTGGACCACCTGATCCAGACGGCACGTATGCGGGCCGCGACCGGGGCGGACATCGCCGGCGACGGCTACACCGCCGAGACCCTCGGCCGAATGCTGCGTGGCCAGGCAAAGGTGCTGACGGAGGAACCGGGAAGCCCGCTGTACTTCGGCCGGCTCGACTTCGGGACCGGACCGGAAGCCGGCGACCACGGCGGACAGCGTTACTACATCGGCCGCCGACACCTTGCCGACCAGGCCGGCACACCCCTGGTGCTCGACTGGCGCGCCCCGGTGTCCCGGGTGTTCTACCAGGCCAGCCGGACCGATTCGCAGGGCGTACGGGTCCGCCGCAGGTTCGGCTGGACGACCCGGCGAAACCGCCCGGCGGAGCTGACCGGCTTCGAGGACGAACACCTGACCGGGCCGGACGAACACCTGCCCCCGACCGGCGGGCAGCAGCCCGGGCCTGATGTCGCCAGCGAGTTGAGCCGGCTGGTACAGGCCGAGATCGAGCGACCCCGGGTCGGCCCGATGCGTGACATCGTGGCCACCATCCAGCCGGAACAGGACCGGCTGGTGCGGGCCGGGCTGGACGAGTCGCTCTGTGTGCAGGGCGCACCCGGCACCGGCAAGACGGCGGTGGGACTGCACCGGGCGGCGTACCTGCTCTACACGTACCAGCAACGACTCGACCGGGCAGGTGTGTTGGTCCTCGGACCGAACACCGCCTTTCTCCGCTACGTCTCGGGCGTACTCCCGGCGCTCGGCGAGGTCGACATCCGGCAGTCGACGCTGGAGGACCTGCTGGCCCGCCATCCGGTCCGTGGCGAGGACAGCACCGCGGCGGTGGCGGTCAAACACGACGTACGGATGGCAACCGTGCTGCGTCGCGCGCTCTACGCCCACCTGGTCGAGCCGACCGAGCCGCTGACCGTACCGGACGGGTCGTTCCGCTGGCGGGTCTCCACCGAGACGCTACGCCGCCTGGTCGCCGAGATACGCGACGAGGAACTCCCGTACGGTCTGGGCCGGGAACGGCTACGGGCCCGTACGGTGGCGATGCTGCAACGGCACGCGGAGACCCGGGACACTCCCGGTGCCGCCTGGGTACGCCGGATGAGCCGCTGCCGTCCGGTCACCGCATTCCTCGACGCGGTGTGGCCGGCCGTACGCCCCGAGGACCTGGTCGCGTCCGTCCTCGGCGACCCGGCGGTGCTGGCCCGGGCCGCCGACGGCGTACTGAGCGTCGACGAGCAGGCGACGATCCGGTGGCGTCGGCCGGTCAAAGCGAGAAGTGCGGCGTGGACCAGCGCCGACCTGCTCCTCGTCGACGAGGCCGCCGGACTGGTCGAACGCCCGGAGGGCTTCGGCCACATCGTCGTCGACGAGGCACAGGACCTTTCCCCGATGCAGTGCCGGGCGATCGCCCGACGCAACGAGCACGGTTCACTCACCGTGCTGGGTGACCTGGCTCAGGCGACCACCCCGTGGGCCGCACGGACCTGGGCGGAACAGCTCGTCCACCTCGGTAAGCCCAACGCGCCGGTACTCCCCCTCACCACGGGATTCCGGGTTCCGGCCGCCGTGCTCGACCTGGCCAACCGTCTACTGGCCGTACTCGACGTGGACGTGCCCCGGGCCCGCTCGCTGCGCTCCGACGGTCAGTTGCACGTCGAGCGGGTCGCCGACCTGCCGGCGGCCACGGTCGCTACCGTACGGTCCGCGCTGCGCCAGCCGGGCTCCGTCGCCGTCATCGCCACCGACCGGGAACTGCCCCGACTGGCCGAGGCGCTGCGCTCGGCCGGTATCGCCACTACGGCGGCGGATACCGCAGCCACCGGCCGGACGGACGCCGTCGGCCGGGTTACCGTGCTGCCGGCTGGCTTGGCGAAGGGGCTCGAATACGACCACGTCGTCGTCGTCGAACCGGCCGACATCGTGGCGGCCGAGCCGCGCGGGGCCCACCGGCTCTATGTGGTGCTGACCCGGGCCGTATCCCGTCTGGACATCCTGCACAGTCGGGACCTGCCCGCCCCACTCGAGCGGTAGCGGGGCCATCCCTTCGGGGATCCGCTGACCGGACACCGGGGTCTCGACCTGTCGGCGCGGCCACCGACGCCTACCAGCTCGGTCATCGACATGAAAGAAACCAACGACCCTTGTAGGCATCTCGATATTTAATTACATTGCTGCCACGGTCCACCGTCTCCGGCGTCCCAGCCGGGGCGGTGGTTGTTTCGCTGGTGTAGAGGGAGACGCTATGGCAGTACGTGCTCGCATCGCCGCTCTGGCAATCGCGGCCCTGGCGGCCGGGGCAGCCGCAGCTCTGGTACCCGGACCGGCATCGGCCGCGTCGCTGGTCGAATGTGAAAGCGAAACGGGCTACTGGGACTGCTACCTCCCCAGCGGCTACAGCAGCCAGCGCTGGTACTACGACGGCGTGCTCCAGCCGGGTGCCAACGACCAATCCTCCGCCGGCGGCAGCTGCACGCCCGGCACCAGCCACAGCGTACGGGTGACGTTCTCCGGCGGCCGGTCGTCGACGAACTTCACCTGCGGCTGACCACCGCACGGCCGGCTGGTCCGGCTGATCATCGACGGTGTCTCACCACGTTCGGCTGTCCGTGCCGGTCACGGTTACCGGCACGGACCGGGCAATAACCCGGCGGCTGCCCGATCTGCTGGCCACGCACATCGGCACGGCCACCGACGTGCTGCGCCTGCTGTACGTGCTGCACGGCGGCGACCCCGGCCTGGTCGACCCGCCGCAGCGGCACCACTCGCTGCCGCGCCGGGTACGCCGGGCGCTGCTCGACCGGCTCGACACGCTGACACTGGCCGCGGTGGCGGAGGACCTGCGCCGACACCGCACCGGCTGGCTGCACGCGGCCGAGCAGTTGCACCCGTTCGAACAGGCGCACCGGCACCCCCGGGCAGCGGTGGCGTTCGCTGTCCTGCGCCGTACCACCGTCAACGAGTCGACCCGGCTCGGGCGGCTGCTGGCGCAGACCGCCCACGAACACTCGGAGGTGCTGCGCCGCGACGGGAACCGGCTGCGGCTGCGCGGCTGGGCAGCGCGGGTCGAGGCGGCCATGAACGCCGGCGACCTGGAGACCGTCGTACGACTGGCCGCTCAACGTCCGGGTGAGCTGCTCCGCCGGCTGGTGGCGCTGGCCGGTCGTACCGATGATGGTGACGCCCTGGTGTCGACGGTCGCCGATGCCGCGCCTGCGGTTCACAGGTGTACGCCCTGCACCGGGCGGAGCTGGACGCCAACCGGGTCGACCTGCTGGACGCGGCCCAACTGGTCGGCATGCTCACCCGGTGACCGTCCGCCACGTTTCTCGGCAGCGAGTTGGACCCTGCCCCAGGAGGAGACTCCAGACTGGTTCGCATGATGAACATCGGGGAGTTCGCGGAGCTGACCGGGCTGGGTGTGAAGGCGCTGCGGCTCTACGACGAACGAGGGCTGCTGGTACCGGCGGCGGTCGACCCCTGGTCCCGGTACCGGCGCTACACACCCGCACAACTGGCCCCGGCGATCCGGCTCAAGGCGCTGCGGGCGGCCGGGGTCTCCCTGGCCGACGCCGCCCGCGCACTCGACGACCCGCGGGAGGCCGAGGTGGTGCTGGCCGAACACCGGGCCCGGATCGCCGCCGAACGCCAGCGGCAGGACGCCGCGCTGGCCGTCCTCCAGCCGCTGCTGGGTGGCGACGGTTGGCGCTGGACCGTCGAGGAGCGCCGGTCGACCGCCCAGCACTGGGTGGGTGTCCGGCTACCGGTGACCGACGTCGCGGCGAACGACGAAGGCGACATCGAAGCGGCCGATGAACGGGCGAACGAGGGCTTCGCCGCGCTGTGGCATGCCCTGTCCGCCGAGGGCAACGCTCCGATCGGCCCGTTCTGGTCGTCGTTCCGGCCAGGCACCGAGGAAGGTACGACCATCGACCTGCTGTGCTGCTGGCCGGTCGCCCGGCCCGTACCAGCGGACTGGTCGGTGCCCGGCTGGACGACCGAGGTCGGTCAGGTGTCAGCCGGGACGGAGTTGGTGGTGCGGTGGCGCCATGACGATCCGATCCCGTTGGTCGAGGGAGCCACCCACCCGGCGGTGGTGGCCCTGCTGGTCGAGGCCGAGGCTCGGGGTGCGGCGGTGGACCTGTCCAGCCTGCGGCAGATCGGGCTGTTCGAAGCGGGTGAGAGTGTCGGGGTCGAGGTGGCGATGGCGTTGCGGCGCAGCTGAGCATTCCGCCTGGTCTGCCACGGCGTGTCCACCGGTACGGGGTCGACCTCTGGCCGTCTGCGAGGATCGTCGGCATGGAGCTGTGGAACAACCCGTCCTGCTCGAAGTGTGCCGGTGCCCGCGACACGTTGGCTGCCGCCCGGGTGCCCTACCGGCTACGCGCCTACCTGGACCAGCCGCCAACCGCGACCGAACTGGCCGACGTGCTGCGCCGGCTCGACGCCCAGCCGTGGGACATCTGCCGTACCGGTGAACCGGCCGCCGTGGCGCGTGGCATCGCGGACTGGCCACGCGACGAGGCGAACGTGCAACGCTGGATCGACGCGATGGTGGAGTCACCGGAACTGATCCAACGCCCGATCCTCCTGCTCGACGACGGTTCGGCACTGGTCGGCCGGACCCCGGAGGCCCTGGACGAGGCCGTACGGCGTACCCACCGCACTTCCGACCCGAGTTGAGCTATTGATCAGGACCGCCATCGAATACCTCCGGTGGGACTGTCGCCTTTAGGCGGCAGGGGATTCGGGCAGCCCGCGTAGCGGGACAAGGGAAGGCGACGCGTCAGCGTCGTCGTCTGCCACCAACCCATATCACTAGTAGACACAGGGGTTGTATAGATTCGTGTGATGGCTCGCGTTGTGCAGGTTTCAGCCGGGGGCGTGTATGACCTCGGGTACCACGTGGTGTGGTGCCCGAAGTACCGTCGCCCCGTGCTGACCGGCATGGTCGCGCAGCGGTGCGAAGAGTTGATCCGAGCCAAGTGCGGCGAGCACGACTGGCAGATCATGGCTTTGGAGGTCATGCCCGACCACGTGTACCTGTTCGTCAAGGCACACCCCAAAGACTCCCCAGCGCATATCGCCAACCAAATCAAGGGTTTCACTTCCCGCGTGTTGCGGGAAGAGTTCGCGTCGCTGCGCTCCCGGCTGCCCACCCTGTGGTCTCGGTCGTATTTCGCCGCTACCGTCGGGTCGGTCTCGGCCGAGACGGTCCGCCGGTACATCGACACCCAGTACGAGCGGCCGTGGCGCAAGGAGAAGACCGGGTGAGGCGCGCGTACAAGTTCCTGCTGCGTCCCACGGTCAAGCAGACTCAAGCGCTGACCGCGTGCCTGGCCGCGCACCGAGAGCTGTACAACGCCGCCCTGCAAGAGCGCCGAGACGCCTACCGAAAGGCGAAGGTGTCGGTCCGGTATGGGGATCAGGCCGCGCAGCTCAAAGACATTCGCTCGGCCCGACCGGACATCGGGGCGTGGTCGTTTTCCTCCCAGCAGGCCACCCTGCGTCGGCTGGACAAGGCGTTCGCGGCGTTCTTCCGCCGGGTCAAAGCCGGCCTGACACCCGGCTACCCGAGGTTCAAGGGCGTGGCGTGGTTCGACACGGTGATCTGGCCCAAGGACCGCGACGGATGCCGCTGGGACTCCGCTCCCGACAGTGGCCAGACCCGCGTCTACCTGCAAGGCATCGGGCATGTGCGGGTACACGCCCACCGCAAGGTCGAAGGCAACGTCAAAACGATCAGCGTCAAACGCGAAGGCAAGCGCTGGTATGTGGTGCTGTCCTGCGATGACGTACCCGCAAAGCTGCTTGCGCATACCGGCAGCGCCGTGGGGATCGACATGGGTATCGCGTCGTTTCTGACTACCTCCGACGAGGCGCAGATCCCCAACCCCCGGCACGGACGTCGCAACGGTGACCGGCTGGCCGAGGCGCAGCGCGCGTTGTCGAGGTGCAAGCGTGGGTCGAACCGTCGACGTAAAGTCCGCGAGCGTGTGGCCGCGCTGCACGCCAAGGTTCGCCGCCAGCGCGTTGATCACGCGCATAAGACCGCCCTGTGGCTGGTGCGTCACCACGACCTGATCGCGCACGAAGACCTGCGCATCGCCAACATGACTCGCTCCGCACGCGGTCACATTGACGCCCCTGGCGTCAATGTGGCCGCGAAGGCGGGTCTGAACCGTTCGATTCTGGATGCGGGTTGGGGGGTGTTCCTGTCGATCCTGTCCGCCAAGGCTGAAAGCGCCGGACGGACAGTGGTCGCGGTGAACCCTGCCAACACTTCCCGTACATGCCCCGCCTGCCGGCACTGCACACGGGAGAACCGCACCACTCAAGCCGACTTCGTGTGCGTTGCCTGCGGATACACCGGGCACGCGGACGTGGTGGCCGCCAGCAACATTCTTCGGGCAGGGCTTGCCCGTCAGGCCGCTTGCGCGGCCTGAGAAGCTGACGCATTCATGCGTCAGAGGAGTCACACTCGAGCGATGGATTCTCTGCCCGACTTCACGATCGTGCTGCGCGGCTACGACATCGCCCAGGTGGATGCGGTCGTACGACGCGCGGCCGAAGCGCGAGTCTCCGGCGACCCCGCCCTACGGGCTGCGGTGCTGTCCGAACTGCGCGAGGTCAGCCTGCCGGTGAAGTTGCGCGGTTACGACCGTTTCCAGGTCGACGACCACCTCCGCCGGGTCACAGACCTGCTCGGTTAGGCCGCGTGTCTGCCCGGTTGTGCCGCATGTCTGCTCGACTGGGTGGGCCGCATGTTCGCCCGGTTGGGCCGCATGTCGATAGGCTCGGCTGATGCTGGTGAAGCAGGATGGCCGGGTGTCGGTCTGGGTCGGCCGGCTCGCTGACGAGGACGCCCTGCGGACGTACGTCGAAGTCGGCCATGTCGGGGACGAGGCCAGCTGTCCTTTCTGGTCGGACATCGGGGTCGACTGGTTCGACGAGGACTTCCTCGAGGCCGAGTTCCACCCCAACGGGATCACCGCCGACCAGGCAGTTTTCGGCCACTCCTGGTGGAAGTCGTTCGCCGCACCGGTGGCCGCCGTGCTCGCTGACCGGCCGACAGTCGACGCGAACGCCGTCATCGTGCTCTACGACGCCGACTACCAGGGGACACCAGCAGAGCCGGTCGGGCCGGTGGTGTTCGTCAACTCGTTCGACTATCGAAAGTCATGATCCAATACCGGTACCGATGGCCGGTGACGACGGAACCTGCGAACACGACTGGCACCACAGTCCCCCAGGGTTCCTCTGCCTGAGGATGGACCGGCCCTCGAAGCCGCCGTGTCGGGGCGTCGGCCACGAGCGCCTACCCGTCCGGGGCGGGTTCCGGTCAGGAGCTGATCGGCTCCTGGACCGGCTCAGGTCCGCCAATCTTCTCCAGCGCCCAGCTGACGACAGCGCCGCCGAGGATCGCCAGGCCAAGGACCAGGGCGTCGCTCCAGCTCGCCGCTCCCTCCAGCCGCAGGTAGTGCATCACCAGCAGGACAAGCGAGGTCGCCAGCACGATGCCCGCAACACCGCCGCGGCGGCCGAAGATGCTCACCCCGGCAAGCAGCGCGATCGCCACGGCGGTCAGGGTGCGGTGCAAGTCGCCGGTCGGCAGCGCCACCCGGAGGTAACCGGTCAGGACGACGCCGCTGAGCCCGGCCAGCAGGCTCGATCCGCCGAATCCGACGATGGCGCCGACCAGCCGGGCTGGCCGCCACGACGCCGGGTCGCCGCTGGTCCGGTTGGCGCTCAGGAACCTGCGCACGGGCGCGATGAGGAACAGCGCGGCGCCGACGAGCGAGCCCAGGACGAACACCGTCGACCAGACGACCGCCTCCCAGGTTTCCGACCGTCCGGCCTGGGTGAGCACGCCGGGCGGGCCGTAGACGCCGAACGCGATCGCCTGCAGCACCGCGAGACCCGCGAGGGACACCGCCCACGACGGGGTGGAGGTCAACCCGGTGACGACACCGAGGATCAGACCGAGGACGGTCACGGCGGCCACACCGATGGCGGCGGCGACGAACCCGGGCCAGTCGTCGGCGCGCAGATCGGCGTACAACAGGCCGGAGAGCATGGCAAGGGAACCGACCGCGAGGTTGGGGGTGGCCGTACGCAGTGACAGCGCAAAGCCGCTGGCGAGCAGTCCGGTGGCCGCGAAGTTGAGCCAGAAGGGCAGGCCGAGTCCGCGGCCGTCGCTCTGCACCAGCACGATCACCGCAGCCACGACGGTGAACAGGAAGAGGACCGCCTCCCAGCCGAGGCGTGTAGCCAGGTCCGCGACCCGGCGCGGACGCGGTGCGGGAGGGGTCGTTGCGGGCGGCGCAAGGACGGTCATCTCGACACTCCTTTTTGGCTACGAACGGCGGCTGCCCACGCGGCGCGGTCCACTCTAGACGCCGTACGCCACCCCCGGGAGGCACGGAGATGTGCTGTCGTTCGAATTGGACGGTTCGCTGAAGTGTTCGCCCGGCACTTGAGCTGACACGAGATCGCAGTGTCCGGAGCGCGCTGGCCGGATCAGAACCGCTGGTACATCACGTGCAGGCCGACGAAGCCGTACTCCGGGTGCTCGAACGCCTCCGGCAGGGTGGTCATGATCTCGAATCCGAGGGACTGCCACAGGCGTACCGCCACGGTGTTGGTCTCGACGACCGCGTTGAACTGCATGGCCCGGTAGCCGGCGGACCGTGCCCACTCGACCGCGTAGCGACCGAGGGCCCGTCCCACACCGGCGCCCTGGTGCGCCGGGTCGACCATGAAACTCGCGGTCGCCACATGCCCGCCCCGCCCCGGCCGGTTCGGCCCCATCTTCGCCGATCCGAGCACCTGGTCACCGCGTACGGCCACCACGGTCCGTCCCGGGGCCTGCTCCATCCACAACGACCGGGCCGTGGCCAGGGTGAGCCCCTCGGGATAGGCGTACGTCTGCCCGTCGGCCACGATCTGGGAGAAGAACGGGAACACCAGGGGCCAGTCCCGGTCCTCGGCTACTCGAATGATCATCCGGGCGACCCTACTCACTCGTCGACGTCGGGGCCAGCGAAATCATCGATCCGGTGGGCGTCCTCGATCGCCATGGCGACGAAGTCCAGGGCGTCCCGGCGGCGGTGTAGCGGGCTGCGGTACCGCGACCGTCCCGGAGCACCGGTACGGATCCGCAGACACTCGTCGACGATGCGCTGCCACCGTACGTCGAACGCCTGCCGGGCGTACTCCCCCGCGCCCCGTTTGGAGGTGATCCTCCCGGTGGCCAGGGTGTAGTGCAGCCGGCTGACCCCGAGCACGCCCCAGACCGGTCCGGTCGGGGCCAGGGTGGCCAGTCCGGGCCGGGACCTGAGCCGGGAGCTACGGCGCAGCCAGACGCGCCAGTACTCGTCCAGGTTGCGGTGCGTCCACGCGGCCAGCACCGTCCGGTCGGTCCAGATCCGGACCTCCTCGCGACGAGGTCCACGGACCGTCACCCCACGGGAGGCCAGGGTGTGCCAGGCCACCGGGTCACCCGTGCCGGCGACTCGGCGGCGCAGGCGGTTCTGTTCGACACACGCCCCGGGCCGCGAGCGCGCCGGGTCGTCGCCCAGGTCCCGCCAGGTCACGTACAGCCCGTCGAAGAACTGCCGACGAAGGTACGGGGTGAGCGCGACGTGCGCGCGTTCCAGCGCGGCAACGTCGGCGTCCGACAGCACGTCCCCGGTGACCGCAACGAAGTCGATGTCGCTCGCCCCCGGATGGAAGTCGTCCAGGGCCACCGAACCGACCAGGTAGATGCCCTCGACCAGTCCGGGCGCCTCAGCATCGACAGCGGCGAAATACGCCTCGATCGCCTCATCCGCACCCGGAGGAACTACCACGACTCCGCAGTCTGCCCCGATTTCCGCTGTTACCCAAACTTCCGTTGTCAGGAAGGGCCCCTTCCAGAACGCGACAAGAAGGGGGCCTTCCTAACAATCCAACGCAGCGGCCACCGCGGGCGGCACCGGGTAGACCTGCTCGCCGGGCAGAAGCTGCTGGGCGGCCTTGAGGTCTCGGGACCGTACCAGGCCGTGTACCCGGTGAGCGAGGTCCGTGACGTCCTCGATCGCGGTGACCCATTCGTCGACGTAACGATGCACGGCCGGACCGGAGAGCCCGACCTGGATCGCCCGGTACGGCAACGGCGCGAAGTGCAGGTCCCGCTCCGGATCCCACTGAATGCGTACCGGCGCCTCGCGCAGCAACTGCCGCCAGGCTTCCCGGCTGGCGTGCACTTTCGGTTCGAAGTGGCTGAGGGCGGAACGGGTCAACGCCCACTCGAACCCGCTGCGCAGTATCCGGATGGCCAGCACCCGTTCCTGCCCCGGCTTGGTCGCCCAGCCGCTGCGGTACATCATCCAGCGGAACGACGGTTTGATCCAGGTCATCCGGTCCCGGTTGTACCAGGTGGGGAAGCGTCCCTGCTCGACTGTCGGTACGGCGATGTGCGGCGGATACGCCTGGTAGACCGTGACGGTCGAGTCGTCGTAGCTGGCTCGGATCTGACGGTAGGCAGGCATCACGGCGATCATCCTCCCCAGCCGCCGACCGGTCGGCGATCGGTTTTCCGCTGGGCCGCAGCCGCGATCGCCACGGAAACATCACACTTCCCTCACCTGCGGCGAGGTTCCCGTTTCCGGGTGACCGGTTACAGAATCATGATGTGGATCAAGTACCAGTCCCGGCTCGTCGACTCCCGGTCGGCCGCCTGGGGCACCTGTTGGCAGTGACCGCTCTGGCGACCGCCTGTACCTCCCCACCGGGTCCGGCCCCGGGGCCGGAGCCCGTACCGTCGGCCACCAGCAGCGCCTCGCCCGCGTGCCCGCAGTCCGGGGTGCTCATCACGAACGGCATGGTCGACACCGCGATGGGGCTGCGGGCGATGACCGTGGAGATGATCAACTGCGGCGGTCAGAGCTACGCGGTGCAGGGTTATCCGATGGTCCGCGTGCTCGACGAGGATCGGAACCCGCTGCCGGTCAAGGTGATCGACGGAACCTCGTCCATCGCCGTCATCAAGGGCCTGGACGCCCCGCCCAAGCCCGTCACGCTACTTCCCGGCCAGCGCGCGAAGGCCGTACTGGTCTGGCGTAACACGGTTACGGACGCGACGGTGTCCCCGACGACCGGTAAGGATCTGGAGATCACACCGGCCGGCGGGCAGAGTCCGCAGATCGTTTCGCCGAACGGTGGGGTCGACCTCGGCACCACCGGCCGGCTGGGGGTGAGCCCGTGGGCTCCGCTTCAGGAAGACTGAGGTAGCGGAGACCCCGACCGCCTACGGCGTGGGACGTGCCGCCGGTACGGACTGACACTCGGGTCACCGGTGATCCAGAATCGCCACGGCACGTCGTGGGCGGCGGCCACCCCGACGCGTGGCCCCGCGACGATCAGCGCCGGGTCGACCGGCCGGGTCGGCGGGGTCAACAGCAGCGGGCCACTTCCATCGATCATGGAGGTGCCGTTGGCGTCCGAGGTGATCCCGAGCGCCACCACCAGCCGGGCCGGACCCCGCGCCAGATCCCGGTCGGCCACCGCCCCGCGACGCGTTCGGGCGGTCTCCGATCCCGCCACGACCTCACCCGCTCGGAGCAGCACCGCCGCCGCCTCGCCGTCGCCACCGCAGACGACGTTCAGGCACCAGTGGACCCCGAACACGAAGTAGGTGTAGGCGTGTCCCGCCGGCCCGAACATGACCCTGGTCCGGGGTGTCGGTCCCCGGTGGGCGTGCGAGGCCGGATCTTCGCCCGTTCCGGCGTACGCCTCGACCTCGGTCAGCCTGATCCGGACACCGCCGGCCGAGAGCTCCCAACCGAGCAGCGTCTGTGCGGTCTCGGGCACCTCGGCGGCTGGTCGGCGAAGCCACGGATAGTCCATCGGTCAAGGAAACGACGACCAGCCGGGTTCGGCAAACCAATGACGGCGATGTGGCGTACGCCATCAACGACCAGCGTCCGCCACGAGCCGGCTCAGCAGCGCTGCGCGCAGTTGCGGAGCCCGTACCTGATCTTCAGTTGGGTGCCGCCGTTGCCGTCCCAGTCGTCGACGTACACGGCGGTCAGCACGCCGGACTGGTCCATCCCGACCGCCGGCGCGTCCTGTTGGTTCGCGGTGAACACGCTCAGTCGGTACTCCGGGAACAGGTTGTCGGTGCTGCCGGTTGCGTCGATCCCCCGCGCCCACACCTCGGTGCCGCTGCGGGCGCTGGTCAGCCCGGTGGACTGGCCGCTCTCCTGCCAGACCAGCACGGCGTTGCCGGCGGCGTCCACCGCCACGTCCGGGTGAAACTGCCGGCCGACCCGGTCCGACTGGTACGGCGTCTGGCTGGTCACCACGTACTGCCCGGAGGTGTTCGTGGTCCACCGGTGGATCGGGCCGCTGACCGTCTTCGGCGCGAAGAGGGCCGTCGAGCCGGCGAAGGCACGTAGGTAGATCATCGACTGGGGTCGGCCGTCGTAGCCGGTCCGCTGGTCGTAGTAGTCGGTCCAGGCCACGTACCACTTGCCGGACGCAGTGCTGGCCACCGTGGGTTCGAGTTGCTGCCCGTCGGAGAAGGTCCCGGTATGCACGGCGATGATGCCGCCGAACACCCCGTCGACGGTGCCGGTGGCGGCCCGGATGCTGTAGCCGCCGTTGCCGTCCGCGTCGTCCTCCCAGGCCACCACTGCGGTGCCGGCCGCGTCGACCGCCAGGTCCGGCTTACGGTACGTGCCCCCACTGACCGCCTGCACCGCAACGTCGTAACCACCGGTCACCTGGGACAGCCGGGTGTCGGTGGCGGAGAAGCCGGCATACCGGATGGAACTCGCACCGGCCGTGGACCTGTCCTGCCAGGCGACGGCGAACCGTCCGTCCGGCAGCACCGCGACGGAGGGTTCGCTCTGGTCACCGTCGGCCTGGCTGTTGACGTTCAGCACCGGGCCCATGGTGCCGTCCGCGCGCACCCGGCGGGCCCGGATCTCGTACCCGCCGTTGCCGTTGCCGTCGTCGGCCCACACCACCACGGCCTCCCCGGTCGAGGTGAGGCCGACGTCCGGGGTGCGGTAGTTCCACGCCGTACTGCTGCCGCCGGTGCGTACCACGACGTCGGACTGACGTACGCCGTCGACGAACCGGCCCAGCCGAATCTCGTTGTTGAGCCCGCTTCGGGAACCGGAGGCGTAGGCCAGCACGGACCGGTGCCGGCCGTCCGGGTCCCGGTACGAGGCGACCGCCGGGGCGAACTGGTCACCGGTGTCGACCGCGTTGGCGGTGGCGAACGTGGCGTCCGGGTACCGGTTCGGGGCAATGACGACCGCGGCCTGCCTGATCGCGGTGAAGTCCGCGACGTACGCGTCGAAGAGGCTCTGGTCGTCGACTCGCATCAGGATCTCGTCGTTCTTCTTCAGCGCTCCGTTGGTGAGGTTGTGCGAGCCGGTGTAGACGTACCGGTGCATCTGCTGGTCTTTTCGCGACACCCCTTGGGTCACCAGGTACTTGGAATGGATGCTGCCGTCCGAACACTCGGAGTTGACTCCGTTACCCACGCTGAAGAAGGACTGTCGGCATCCACCGGGGTCCATCGAGTAGACCGGGATTCCGCGGGCGGTCAGGGCGGGCAGCGCGTCCTGGTGCTCACCGGTGGCGACCTCGACCGTGCAGCCGGCGGCCAACCTGTCCCCCAGCGCGTCGATCACCTCGGGCCGAGCCGCGCGGAACCCCCACATGGCGACCTGGATGATGTCGTCGGTACGGCCGGTGGAGCACTGTACGTCGTCGATCGCCGCCGCGAAGACATCGTGCCGGGTACTCTGCGGGTTGAACGACGCGTTGATCGTCGCGTCCTCCGCAGCGCTCGGTGAGTTGCGGGGCGAGAACCAGATCCGGAAAGCGCCGGCGTCGACGTGTCCGCTCTCGTACACCTTGCCGGTTCCGGTGACCTCGAGTTTCCGGTGGACGTAGCTGCGGTACGCGGTGGCCAACGCGCTGTTGCCGGATATCCGTAGCTGGTCCTGCCACATCTGCTGCTGCGGCTTCGTGGGGTTGGCCGAGGTGACGACGGTGACGTCGGTACGACCATCGGACAGTTCGCTGAAGACCCAGAACTTGCTGTGGTTGACTCCTACGCCGCCACCCGCGCAGGACGCGTAGCACTGCTTCACCCAGGAGCCGGTCGCCGAGGGGGTGTAGCTGGGTAGTCCGGTGACCAGGGCACCAACCTGGGTCGACTGGCGGCAGGCGGCCGGGTCCCCGCCGGTGCAGGCTTCGACCAGCAACCTGACCCTGACTCCTCTGGCGTGGGCGGCCAGCAGGTCGTCGGTGATTCCCTGATCGCTGAAGGTGTACAGCGAGGCGTACAGGGTGGAGCCCGGCACGGTGGCCTTGACCAAGGCGGCGATCTCGTCACGCAGCCGGGGGTCCTGATAGACCCCGAGTGGGGATCGGTCTGGCGCAGCGTAGGCCGAGTCCGGCACCGGATCCAGGTTGGGCCGGAGAAACAGCACGCTGTTACTGCCGCTGACCGTGGTAGCGGTCGACGCGTCGACCGGCCCGGCGACCAACGCCAGCGGTACGACGACCGCAGCCAGCAGCACAGCCAGCAGGTTCCGGTTGGCAAACGCACGCGGCGTGACGCAGGAGCGGTGGACCACGGGGCACCCCCTGGCAGTAAACGAAGCAGTCGGGCCGATCGCCGCCCAGCGCATGATATCCATCGATCTCCAGAAGAGATCGACCACCGCAAACTCGACTACCGACCGTTACGTACCTCACATTCTGACCGATCGGTCAGGCTCTGACCGATCGGTCAGGCATGCTGTGTGGCGGAGGTAGACGATGGCCCTCAGCAAGACCCGCGACAGGATCCTGGCCGCGGCGGCCCACCAGTTCGCCCACACCGGTTTCCGGGGCACCTCGCTGCACGACATCGCGGTGGAGGTGGGTTGCTCGAAGGCGACCCTGCTCTACCACTTCGACAGCAAGGAAGCCATCCTCGGCACGCTCATCGCCCCCGCCGCACGGGACCTGGTCGAACTCGACGCGCGAATCAGCGAACTCGATTCGGACACGGCCCGCGAGGTGGCCATCGAGGGCTTCGTCGACCTGGTACTGCGCTACCGGCAGGAAGTGGCGATCATCTTCGGCATCGGCCGGCAACTGTTCCAGCAACCCGCGTTCGCTGGTTACTGGCCACTCATCGAGAACCTGGCCAGTGCCATCGCGGGCCGATCGACCGACCCGGCGGCGCGGATCGCCACAGAAGTGCTGCTTGCGGGCGTCTCCGCGATCGTCATCGACCGCAGCGAGGAGGGCGACGTCGAGCTGCGCCCGATCCTCGTCGGCGTGGCGAAACGGGCGCTGCTGCCCCACACCTGACCTCGGCTGCCCAACAGCTAACTCTCGAAAAGGAAGCGGTACATGGCAACTGTCCTCTACCGACTGGGTCGGGCCTCGTTCCGACGCCGGACGCTGGTGGTGATCCTCTGGCTGGCATTGCTGGCCGCGCTCGGTGGCGCGGCAGCGGCGTTCATGGGCCCGACGGCCAGCAACTTCACGATGCCGGGCACCGAGTCCCAGCGCGCGATCGACCGCTTGAAGCAGGAGTTCCCCGAGGCCAGCGGCGCGACCGGCACGATCGTCGTGGCCGCCCCGGACAATCAGCAGTTGACCACGCCAACGCAGATGGCGCAGGTGCAGGCCCTGGTCCAGGAGGCCAACTCCCTGCCCGGGGTGGTGGGCGCACTCGATCCGTTCCAGGCCCGCTCCGTCTCACCGAACGGGCAGTACGCGCTGATCCAGGTGCAGTTCGCCGAGGGAGTGGACGGGGTCACCGACGCGCAACGCCAGGCGTACGAGGACACCGGCGCGGCAGCCAAGGCGGCCGGTCTGCGGGTGGAGCACGGCGGCGAGGTGATGAACGGCGAGCCGGAGATCGGCGGGAGTGAGGCCATCGGCGTCGTCATCGCCCTGGTCGTACTGATCGTGACGTTCGGTTCGCTGGTCGCGGCGGGCATGACGATGCTCAACGCCCTGATCGGGGTCGGCGTCGGCATGGCCGGGCTGTACGCGCTGAGCAGCACCATCGAGATGACCAGCGTCACGCCGGTACTGGCACTCATGCTCGGCCTGGCGGTCGGTATCGACTACTCGCTGTTCATCACGTCCCGGTACCGGGAGTTCCTCATGGACGGCCTTGAGCCCGAGGACGCGGCCGGCCGGGCGGTCGGCACCGCTGGCTCTGCCGTCGTCTTCGCCGGTGCCACCGTCGTCATCGCGCTGGCCGGACTGGCCGTGGTCAACATTCCGTTCCTGGCCCTGATGAGCCTGGCCGCCGCCGCAACCGTCGCGATCGCCGTCCTGGTCGCCATCACCCTGTTGCCCGCGCTGCTCGGCTTCGTCGGCCAGCGGGTCCTGTCCCGCAGGCAGCGTCGTGCCCAGGCCGCCGGCGCAGCCGCGCGTCCAGAGGGCTTCGGGTTCCGGTGGGCACGGGCCATCATCCGACTGCGCATACCGGTGCTGCTGGTCGGTGTACTCGGCCTCGGCGCACTCGCCATCCCCGCCGCGGACATGCGCCTGGCCCTGCCCGACGCCAGCCACAGCGCCGAGGGCACCCCGGCCCGCGAGGCAGCGGACCTGATCACCACCGGCTTCGGTCCCGGCTTCAACGGTCGGCTGGCGCTGGTCGTGTCGAGCGGTTCGCCGGAGCAGACCGCCAAGGCCGTAGGCGACGTCACGGCGGCGGTGCAGGGTACCGAGAACCTGCTGGCGGTCAGCCCGCCGAACATGAGCCGTGACGAGCGGACCGCGCTGCTGGCGGTCATCCCGACGACCGGCCCGACCGACGAGGCGACCGAGACGCTGGTACACGACATCCGCGCCAAGACCGCCCGGATCGACGGTGCGGACATCGCGCTCACCGGTCAGACCGCGGTCGGCATCGACGTGTCCGAGAAGCTCTCCGACGCGATGCCGGTGTACCTGCTGCTCGTCGTGGGTCTGTCGGTGCTGCTGCTGATGCTGGTGTTCCGGTCCATCCTGGTACCGCTGAAGGCGGCGCTGGGCTTCCTCCTGACGGTCGGCTCCACCTTCGGCCTCACCGTGCTGGCGTTCCAGACCGGCGAACTGAGCAGTCTGGTCGGCCTGGACACCCCGGGTCCGCTGGTGAGCTTCCTACCCATCCTGCTCATCGGCATCCTGTTCGGTCTGGCCATGGACTACGAGGTCTTCCTGGTGTCGCGGATGCGGGAGGACTTCGTACACGGCGACACCGCACGGCAGGCCACCATCAACGGCATGGGGCACGGCGGACGGGTGGTCACCGCCGCCGCACTGATCATGACCGCGGTGTTCGCCGGCTTCATCCTGGTCGAGGACCCGATCATCAAGTCGATGGGCTTCGCGCTCGCGGTCGGCGTGGCGATCGATGCCTTCATCGTCCGGATGACGATCGTGCCGGCGGTGATGTCGCTGCTCGGACGGGGGGCATGGTGGCTGCCCGGCTGGCTTCAGAAGGTACTGCCGAACGTCGACATCGAGGGCGAGCGGCTGCGCCAGCAGTTGCAGGCGGAGCCGGAACGCGAACCGGAACGCGTCTGACCTGAACCGAACCCAACCGTGGACCCGGCCGTCGCAAACGACGCGGCCGGGTCCACGGCTATCGGGCCTGTTTCCGCAGTTATAGGTCAAGGGTTGAGACGAGTGCGGCGGGGGCGTGGAGGTTACGCCCCCGCCGCACCGTGCAGCCGGCCGACGTGTGTTTGCGGGAAGTCGTCGGTTGTACGGCTGCTCGGCGGCCTGCCGTTCGGGTGGATGGCGGGCCGTACCGGGTTCAGGTTCGGGGTTGGGCTGCTCGGCGCATGGGGACGATGGTGTGTTGGTCGGGTAGGTGGATGGGTTGGCCGGGTTGGTAGCCGTGGTGGCTGAGTAGTTCCCGGTCTCGGTCGCCGAAGGCGAAGGTGTGGGCGGGACTTTCGTGCGTGTCGAGCCGGGTGTGGTGATGGGTGAGTAGCCGCTCGGCGGTTTCGTCGTCGGTCTGGTCTGTGGTGGCGAGGAAGGCCAGTTGTTGGCAGGGCAGGTCTGGTGGCTCGGCGGTCAGGGTTGCTCCGAGGTGGGTGAACCGGTCGGTGTGTTCGCGGCAGGCGGCGACTGGTAGGTCGTGGCTGGTCGTGGCGACGAGTTTGGCGACGATCGTGGCCTCGACGTAGGCGAAGAAGCCACCCACGTCCGGCACCATGATCGGGGATCAGAGACTGGAGGTAACAACGATGACCACGCCACGTTGGACCAACACGTCCGACCGATATGTCACGCCGGGACACGGCGACGCCTGGGCCAACGAGGCAGCAGCCCGTGGCCGGGTCGGCACCCAACAACTCCTCGCCGTCGAGACCGTCAGACCTGACCGCCACATCCGGGTGGCCCTCGACCTCGGAGACAACGACCAGGTCGTCGTTCGACGCCGGCTCATCCTCGAAGATGGCAGGCCCGTCGAACGTGCCGACTCCTACTACCCGGCCCAACTCGCCGCCGGAACGCCCCTTGCCGAAAGCGGCAAGATCCGAGGCGGAGCCATCGCCGTACTCGCCAAACTCGGGCACACTCCGGCAGCCAGTACCGACCACATCACCGCCGACAAGCCGACCGAAGCTGATTACGAATTACTACAGGTCGACAGGCAGGAGCCGATACTCGTCCTTTACCGGCTCAGCCGGGACGCCAATGGCACTCCCGTCGAATATATGATCACCCGCGCAGTTGCTCGCCTCTCTGCCGGCTACACCTACCAGACTCAGGCCTCCGTATGACTGACACGCCCGGCGACCAGGTCCGCGACCGGCAACAGCAGATCGCATCAGACCTACGTGCCCTCATCCTCTCTGGCGATCTCGCGCCCGGTCACCAACTGCCAGCAACCGCCGCGCTCGTCAAGCAGTACGGGGTCACCAACCAAACCGTGCAACGTGCCCTACGCATCCTCAAAGAAGAGGGATTCATCGAGGGGCAAACCGGGCGGGGCGTCTTCTCCACGGGCCGCCGGCCGTACGTCATCCAGGCCAACCACTATTCACGCCCGGCCAGTCCCGGCAAACCGTACCCGTGGATCACCGATCCCTACCGACGTGACCGCCGGGGGTCAAGCCAATTGCTGGCCGTCGGCGAGCGGCCAGCTCCGGCGCAGGTGGCTGCCGCGTTCGGCATCGCCACAGGTGATCCGGTCGTCATGCGGCACCAGCTTCTTCTGCTCGACGACGAGCCAGCAGAACTGGTCTGGTTGTACTTCCCCGTAGAGCTTGCGCGAGGCACCCCTCTAGCCAACCCACACAAGATCCAAGGTGGGACGCCCGCCGTTCTCACTGGACTCGGTCTACCACCACGACATGCCATGGATCAAGTAGGCACTCGCTTGGCGACGGTCGAAGAGTTCATTGCTCTGCAACTCCCCGAGAACATGCCCGTGTTGCGGCAACTACGGGTGGTCTACACCGACGGGGATCGACCAGTCGAGGTTGCTGTGATCATCAAGGCAGGCCACCAGTACGAGATCCAGTACAGCCTCCCTTGCGACAGGGGCGAATGAACGTCGCTTCTTCGAGAAGAGGTCCGCCACATACCCCGGGACGGCCCGCTGCGCCGGACCGCCGCCGACCACATCCGCCGCCCATCCGGGCATGCTGGAGTCCCGCGCGTTGCTGGCTCTCACACCGGGAGATGCCGACTCGCCCTACTTCGACGCGAAGATCCTCCCCCTTGCCGTTGAGCAGGTCGTAGCTGCCGAGGTGCACTCGTCCACCAGAGCTGCCCTACGGCGTCGGGCGATCCTCACTCCGACGCGGGGCCAGTCTCCGCTCGGCGCGGAACTTGTCGTCACGTCCAACGCCCATTATAAATAATGAACAGTCATTTAGTAATTGGGGGCAGGATGGCAGCAGGACGACCCCGGACGATCAGCGACCGCCAGATCATGGCCGCTGTCGGCGCAGCCGTCGGTCGGGTCGGGCCCGGACGGCTGACCCTGGCCGACGTCGCCCGACAGGCCGGGGTGTCGACCGGGGCGCTGGTCCAGCGATACGGCAGCAAGCGCGAGCTGTTGCTGGGCTTCGTCCGCCACGGGCTGGACGAAGCAACCTTCGTCGCACCGATGCGGGCAGCGTTCGAAGCCGCCGATGACCCGGTCGACGGCCTGATCCAGGCGGTGGCGGCCAGCGCCGGCCCCGACGTCAGCACCGAGGAATTCGCCAACCATCTGGCGTTCCTGCACCTTGAACTCGCCGACGAGGAGTTCCGGCAACTGCTGGGCGAGCACGACGACGCCGTACGCGCCGAACTCACCGAATATCTGCGGACAGCGGTGCGGGCTGGCCACCTGTCGACCGACGTCGACATCGAAGCGCTGGCCCGTGCGGTCAACGCGATCCGCAACGGCACCCAGCTGACCTGGGCGATGAACAGGTCCGGCTCGCTGGCCGACGCGATCCGACGGGACCTGGGCACGCTGCTCTCGCCGTACCGACGTACCAAGGAGGAACAGTGACCGACAAGCCACTAGCCGGACAGGTGGCCCTGGTGGCCGGAGCCACCCGAGGCGGCGGCCGGGGCATCGCCGTACAGCTCGGTGCGGCCGGAGCCACCGTCTACGTCACCGGCCGTACGACGGCCGACAGCCGGTCCCCGATGAACCGCGCCGAGACCATCGAGGAGACCGCCGAACTGGTCACCGCCGCCGGCGGTCGGGGCATCGCGATGGCCGTCGACCACCTGGAAGCCGAACAGGTACGTGCACTCGTCGCCCGGATCGACACCGAGCAGAACGGCCAACTGGACATCCTGGTCAACAACGTCTGGGGCGGCGATCCGCTGACCGTGTGGGACGCACCGCTGTGGGAGCAGTCCCTCGACGACGGGCTACTGGTGCACCGGTCGGCCGTACACACGCACATCATCACCAGTTGGCACGCCCTGCCGCTGCTGGTGGCCCGCAGGCGTGGGCTGGTCGTCGAGGTCACCGACGGCACCGCCGACCAGGGTTACCGGGGCAGCTTCTTCTACGACCTGGTCAAGTCGAGTGTCATCCGGATGGCCCAGGCCCAGGCCGAGGAGTTGCGTCCACACGGGATCACCGCGCTGGCGATCACCCCGGGTTTCCTCCGTTCCGAGGCGATGCTCGACCACTTCGGGGTGACCGAGGACAACTGGCGCGACGGCGTACGGAAGGACCGGCACTTCGTCCTGTCGGAGACCCCGACCTACGTCGGGCGGGCGGTGGCGGCGCTGGCCGCCGACCCGGACGTGCACCGGTGGACCGGCCAGTCACTGTCCAGCTGGCAGCTGGCCAAGGTGTACGGCTTCACCGACGCGGACGGTTCCCGGCCGGACTGGGGCAGCTACTTCACCGATGCCGTCATCAAGGGCGTTGACGTAGATCCACGGACCTACCGGTGATCAAGGCGGCGTGAGACGCATTGACACCAGGGACCTGCGGCGCCGAGAGACGCATCCGCGCCGATGAACGGATCCCTCGACGCCGGGTTCGGGCGTGGGCGCACAGTTACGGCACAGCGCTGGCCAGGACCGTGGTCACGACCCTACGGACGGCCGCAGGCTCTGGTGGGCTGTCCTGACGCTCGGTGTAGAGCAGGTGTGCGGCGCCGATCAGGGTGGGCGCGAGCGTGTCGATGTCGGCCTCGGACGAGATTCGGCCGTGGTCGCGCTCGGCCGTCAGATAACCGGCGATCATGGTCGCGCCCTCGCCGACGAGGGGGAATCGGGCAGTGCCGGCCGCGCGCAGCCGCGTGCGCAGTTCGTCCCGGGCGATGACGAGGACCACGATCGCCACCATGACCGGCTCGAAGAGGGTCATCAGGGCACCGGTCAGGTTGTCGGCTACGGTGCCCGTTCCGGCCGCGTCCCGTAGGGCGGTGGCCTGTGCCTCGACCCGAGCAATGCGGTCCAGCACCAATGCGGTGAGGAAGTCGTCGAAGTCGGCGAAGTGCCGGTGGAGGACGCCCTTGGCGACGCCCGCCTCCGTGGTGACCGCCCGGCTGGTCAGCCCGGTGACGCCGTCCCGGGTCAGCACCCGTACGGCGGCGTCGAAGAGTTGTCGGCGTGGGTCTTGCAGCGCGACACCGGTCGGCAACGGGCACTCCTTTCCTGACTGAGCAAGCGAGATTGTAATAGTGGGCAGGCGCCCATTAGAGTGGGCGTATGGTCACTATGCCGTCCTCGTCCAGGCCGGAACCGCACCTGCACCGGCGCATGGCGGAGTCGTTCGGAGTCGACCCCGAGCGGTACGACCGAAACCGGCCGCCGTACCCCGAGACCATGATCGAGCGGATCGTGGCTGCCAGCCCCGGCACCGACTTCCTCGACGTCGGCTGCGGCACCGGCATCGAAGCCCGCCAGTTCGTGGCTGCCGGCTGCACCGTACTCGGTGTCGAGGCCGACCTGCGGATGGCCGACTTCGCGCGACGGACCGGCATCGAGGTCGAGGTCGCGACCTTCGAGACGTGGGAGCCGGCCGGGCGCACCTTCGACGCGGTCGTCTCCGGTACGGCATGGCACTGGGTCGACCCGGTCGCGGGCGCGACGAAGGCGGCGCGGATCCTGCGGCCCGGCGGCGTGCTGGCACCGTTCGGGCACGCGTTCCAACTCCCATCCACCGTGGCGGAGGCCCTCGCCGCAGCGTACCGGCGGGTGGCCCCCGACTCGCCGATCAACCTCAACGGACGGTCGGAAGGCTCGATCCTGGACGCGTACCAGGCGCTGTACGTCAGAGCCGCGGACGGGATCCGCGAGGCGGGCGGATTCGGCGAGCCCGAGCTGTGGCGGTACGACTGGGAACGCTCCTACACCCGAGACGAGCTCATGGACCTGGTGCCGACCTCAGGCGGCCTCAGCAGCCTGCCACCGGACCGGGTAGCGGAGGTGCTGGCGGCCGTGGGCGCGGCGGTCGACGAACTGGGCGACAGCATCACGCTGCCGTACGCCACCTGGGGCCTCACCGCGACCCGGACCGACTTCTAGCGATAGACCCGGCCGACCACGACCTCGACTGTTTCTGCCGCGACAAGACAGGGAAGTCGACCGCCTCCGGCCGGCGACTCGACGTCGAAGTGATCCTCGCAGCTGACCGGGATCAACAACCGTGGCGGCTATCTTCGGTCAATGGTCACCGACCACCTGAGCCGAGCGCTGTACGAGCCAACCGAGCCGCCGCTGCGGCCCCTTCCAGCCTACGTGTCGGACCTGCTGTTCACATTGCACGCCCCGCCTCGGCTGGCCGCCCACCTCCGCGCGGTCCACGACGTCGCGGCTCGGCTACTCGCCTGGTTGGACCGGCACTATCCGACCCTCCTGGTGGATCACGACATGGTCCTGTTCGGCGCGGCCACCCATGACATCGGCAAAGTCGAGCATCCCGAGGAGTTGTCCGGGCCGGGCTCAGCCCACGAACCCGCCGGGCATCAACTCCTACTCCGCCACGGCGTCGCCGAGAACCTGGCCCGGTTCGCACTCACCCACGCCCAATGGATCCGCGACGACGTCACCACCGAGGAGCTGCTCGTCAGCCTCGCTGACAAGATCTGGAAAGGTAAACGCGTCGCCGACCTCGAACAGCGCATCGTCCAGCGACTCGCCGCAGTCGACGGACAGCAACAGTGGGAGGCATTCCTCCATCTCGACGACGCTCTCACCCGTATCGCTGAGGACGCCGAGGCACGGCTGGCGTTCCAAGTCAGCTACCCGATTCAGTCTGCCCGCAGTGACGACTACTCCCAACCTGGTGGCCGGCAACGATAAGACCGCACTTTCGGGAACTTGCACCGGCATCGCAGATTCGAATCCTGCCTTGGGCGTGCGGATACGCCCCGCGACAATGGGTGGACCTGCTCAGCGTGAGGGTGACGAGGTTGCTCAACGATTCCTGCGGAGCTCTCGAATACCGCGCCGGCCAAGGTACGACGTTGCCAAGCCGCTGATCGCGGTGAGTGCGACAAGGAAGGCCACGGCCAGCCAGGCGGAGCCGCTCAGTTCGTGATCGGTGGCGAAGAAGACCGTGGTGTAGACCGTGGCAGCGGCAACCAGCAGCGTGACGCACGCACAGACGACTGTCACCACAACGGCCACGAAGGCACCGATCCGCACCCGCTGTTCCGCAGCCCGGGGTTCTACTGGCACGCCATCGAGCATAACGATGCCCACGGATCGCTGTCGCCCTCGACAGCGCCACGACCACTCGGAGCCGCTTCGGCAGCCAACGCGCGGCCTGCCGTCTCGATCACGATGAGAGCCCCGCAACCACGGGAATGTCCCCTGCGTCCGTGGCACGACGAACGGGACCATCGGTGGTCAGGCCGACCACCGATGGTCCCGCAAATGGTCCGATCAGCGCGGTACGACGACCTCGGCCGCCCACTCCCGCCAGCTGACCAGCTTGTCGGCGGCGGCGGCGAGCTGGTCGGCCACCGGACCGGGCCCGGTCGAGCCGGGCGTGGTCCGCGCGGCCAGGGCCGAACGCACCGACAGCACCGAACGCACCCCCGGGTCGAGGTGCTCGCTGACCGTGGCCAGGTCCTCGTCGGAGACCTCTTCCAGGGCACACTCCCGGGCCGCACAGAGCGCCACCAGCCGGCCGGTGATCTCGTGCGCGTCGCGGAACGGAACACCCTTGCGGACCAGCCAGTCGGCGACCTCGGTCGCCAGCGAGAAGCCCACCGGCGCGGCGGCGACCAGCCGGTCGACCCGTACGGTCATCGTGGAGATCATCCCGGCGAGGGCCGGCAGCAGCAGCTCCAGCGTGTCTACCGCGTCGAAGACCGGTTCCTTGTCCTCCTGCATGTCCCGGTCGTACGTCATCGGCAGGCCCTTGAGCATGGTCAGCACGCTCATCAGCCCACCGACCAGCCGGCCGGACTTGCCCCGGGCCAGCTCGGCGATGTCCGCGTTCTTCTTCTGCGGCATGATCGACGAGCCGGTGGCGAAGGCGTCGTCCAGCTCCACCCAGCCGAACTCCTGCGACGTCCAGAGCACCACCTCTTCACCGAGGCGGGACAGGTGCACCCCGACCAGTGCGGTGATGAAGAGGAACTCGGCGACGAAGTCACGGTCGGCGACCGCGTCCATCGAGTTGGCCGCCGGGGCGGTGAACCCCAGCTCACGGGCCACCCGGACCGGGTCCAGCGGCAGCGACGAGCCGGCCAGCGCACCCGCGCCCAGCGGGCTGATCGCCGTACGGGCGTCCCAGTCCCGCAACCGGTCCAGGTCCCGCAGCAGCGGCTGGACGTGCGCCAGCAGCCAGTGCCCGAAGGTGACCGGCTGGGCGTGTTGCAGGTGGGTCATGCCCGGTGCCGGGGTGTCGACGTGCCGGCCCGCCTGTTCGACCAGCGCGTCGGCCAGCTCGACCAGCCGGGCGGCCACGCCCCGGGCGTGGTCACGCAGGTAGAGCCGCAGGTCGGTGGCGACCTGGTCGTTGCGGGACCGGCCGGCCCGCAGTTTGCCACCGAGGCTGCCGAGGCGTTCCAGCAGGCCACGTTCGAGGGCGGTGTGCACGTCCTCGTCGTCGACCGTTGGCCGGAACGACCCGGAGGCGCAGGCCGCCTCCAGGTCGTCCAGGGCGGCGAGAATCCTGCCCAGTTCCTCGGCGTCGAGCAGCCCGGCCCGGGCCAGGACCCGGGCGTGTGCCCGGGAGCCGGCCAGGTCGTACGGGGCCAGTCGCCAGTCGAACTGGACGCTCACCGAGAGCCGCGCGAGGGCCTCCGAGGGGCCGCCGGCGAACCGGCCACCCCACAGGCTCGTACGGTTGGCACCGGCAGTGTTCTCGGTCAGGCTCTTGTCGTCCACGCCGACCATTCTGTCCGTCACTGCGCGGAGCCACCCAACCGGGCGTCCCGGGCCGAGGCCATCCGGCTGGGCAGGCCCCACAGCTGCACGAAGCCCTTGGCCAGCGACTGGTCGAAGGTGTCCCCGGTGTCGTAGGTGGCCAGGCCGAAGTCGTAGAGGCTCGCCTCGGAGCGCCGACCGGTGACCACCGCGCGGCCACCGTGCAGCAGGAGGCGCACCTCGCCGGTGACGTACTTCTGGGTGTCGTCGACGAACGCGTCGAGGGCGTTCTTCAGTGGCGAGAACCACAGGCCGTCGTAGACCAGTTCGCCCCAGCGCTGGTCGACGCTCTTCTTGAACCGGGCCACGTCCCGCTCGACGGTGACGTTCTCCAGCTCCTGGTGGGCGGTGATCAGCGCGATCGCACCCGGTGCCTCGTACACCTCACGGCTCTTGATGCCGACCAGCCGGTCCTCGACCATGTCGAGGCGGCCGATGCCCTGGGCGCCCGCCCGCCGGTTCATCTCGACGATCGCCTGGTACGGGGTGACCGTCTCGCCGTCGATCGCCACCGGAACACCGGCGTCGAACGTGATCACGACCTCATCCGCGTCGCGCGCCTCGGCCGGGTTGGCGGTGTAGGAGTAGAGGTCCTCGATCGGCGCGTTCCAGATGTCCTCCAGGAAGCCGGTCTCCACCGCGCGGCCCCACAGGTTCTGGTCGATCGAGTACGGCGACTTGTGCGAGACGTCGATCGGCAGGCCCTTCTCCTCGGCGTACGCGATCGCCTTGTCCCGGGTCCAGGCGAAGTCCCGGGCCGGGGCCAGCACCTTCAGGTCGGGAGCGAGCGCCCCGATGCCGACCTCGAAACGGACCTGGTCGTTGCCCTTGCCGGTGCAGCCGTGCGACACGATCGTGCCGCCGTACTTCTTGGCCGCCTCGACCAGGTACTTGACGATCAGCGGCCGGGACAGCGCCGAGACCAGCGGGTACCGGTCCATGTAGAGGGCGTTGCTGCGGATGGCGGGCAGGCAGAAGTCGGCGGCGAACTCCTCGCGGGCGTCCACCACCTCCGACTCGGCCGCGCCGCAGTCCAGCGCACGCTGCCGGATGGCCTCCAGGTCCTCGCCGCCCTGCCCCACGTCGATCGCGACCGCGATCACCTCGGCGCCGGTCTGCTCAGCCAGGTAGGGAATAGCGACCGAGGTGTCCAACCCCCCGGAGTACGCCAGTACGACCCGCTCGGTCATGGTGTGGTGCTCCCTTCGATGTTTTCCTGAGTCGCGGCCCACGCCGAGAGCTTGGCTCCCAGTGCGGTACCGCCGACGGCCTCACGGGCCACGACGAGAATGGTGTCGTCGCCGGCGATGGTGCCGACGACCTCGGGCAGGCCCGCTCGGTCCAACGCGCTGGCCAGGTAGTGCGCTGCGCCGGGCGGGGTACGCAGCACGGTGATGTTGCCGCTGGAGTCGACCCCGGTGAGCAGTTCCCGCAGGAGCCGGACCAGCCGGGCCGGGGCCTGCTCCGCGTCGCGCAACGGACGCTTGCCGTCCTCCGGGATCAGGTAGACGGCCGGACCGTCGCCACCGCGTACCTTGACCGCGCCCAACTCCTCCAGGTCCCGGGACAGGGTCGCCTGGGTGACCTGTACCCCGTCTCCGGCCAGCAGCTCAGCCAGCTCGGTCTGCGAGCGGATCGCCTTCTCCCGGATCAGCTCCACGATCCGGGCGTGCCGTGCGGTACGGGTCATCGCGCTGGTCATGCCGCTGACTCCCCCGATCCGGTCCCGGCTGAACCTGCCAACTCGGGCGACAGCAGCCAGGCCAGCAGCGCCTTCTGCGCGTGCAGCCGGTTCTCCGCCTGGTCGAACACCGCACTCTGCCCACCGTCGAGCACCTCGTCGGTGATCTCCTCGCCACGGTGGGCGGGTAGGCAGTGCAGCACGATCGCGTCCGGTGCCGCACCGGCCAGCAGGTCCTTGTTGACCTGGTACGGCCAGAACGGGGTGAGCCGGTCCCGACCGTCGCCCTCCTGCCCCATCGAGGTCCAGGTGTCGGTGGCGACCACGTCCACCCCGGCCACCGCCTCGGCCGGGTCGCGCAGCACCCGCACCGATCCCCCCGTACCGGCGGCGATCTCCTCGGCCCGCGCCACCACCTCGGGCGACGGGTCGTAACCGACGGGGCCGGCCACCCGTACGTGCATTCCGGCGGTCGCGCCCGCGATCAGGTACGAGTGGGCCATGTTGTTGGCCGCGTCGCCGACGTACGCCAGGGACCGGCCGGCGGTCCCGCCGCACCGCTCGCGGATGGTGAGCAGGTCGGCCAGGAGCTGGCAGGGGTGGAAGCCGTCGGTGAGCGCGTTGACCACCGGGACGGTGGAACCGGCGGCCAGTTGGGTCAGCCGGTCGTCACCGTGGGTCCGGATCACGATGGCGGACGCGTAGCGGGACAGCACCCGGGCGGCGTCGATGAGCGACTCACCGCGCCCGAAGTGGGTCACCTGGGTGTCCACCACGACCGGGTGGCCGCCCAGTTCGGCGATGCCCACGTCGAACGAGAACCGGGTACGCAGGCTCGGCTTGTCGAACAGCACCGCGACGGCCTGGGGACCGGCCAACGGGCGGAAGCCGAACCGGTTGGCCTTCATCCGCTCGGCCAGGTCGAGTACCGCTGCCTGGTCGGCCGGGGTCAGGTCGTCGTCGCGCAGGAAATGAGTGGTCACGAGGGGTTTTCCAGGTCGTCGGGGGCAGGAAGGTCGGCGGGGGTCACGGCGTCGAGGGCCGAGGGCAGCGCGGCCAGGAAGGCGTCGGCCTGTTCGATGGTGAGGATCAGCGGCGGGGCCAACCGGACCAGGCCCGGCTGGACCGGGTTGACCAGGAAGCCGGCATCGCGCAGGACACCGGCGGCGGCGTTGGCGGCCGGCGCATGCAACGCCACCCCGAGCAGCAGCCCGGCCCCCCGTACCTCGGCCACCAGCGGATGCCCCAACGCCTCGATGCCGTGCCGCAGGCGCTCACCGACCCGCTTGACGTGGTCGAGCAGCCCCTCGTTGGCGATCGTGGAGATCACCGCGAGGCCGGCGGCACAGCTGATCGGGTTGCCGCCGAAGGTGGTGCCGTGCATTCCGGGGCCGAACAGCTCGGCGGCCCGTCCGAAGGCCAGGCAGGCACCGATCGGCAGTCCACCGCCGAGGCCCTTGGCCAGGGTGATCACGTCCGGCTCCACGCCCTCGGCCTGGTGGGCGAACCAGTGCCCGGTACGTCCGATGCCGGTCTGCACCTCGTCGAGCACCAGCAGCGCGCCGTGTTCGGCGGTGATCCGCCGCGCGGCGGCCAGGTAGCCGGGCGGCGGGACGACCACGCCGTTCTCGCCCTGGATCGGCTCCAGGATCACCATGGCGGTGCCGTCGGTGACCGCCTGCTCCAGGGCGGTCACATCCCCGTACGGGACGTGGGTGACCTCGCCGGGCAACGGCCGGAACGGGTCAGCCTTGGCCGGCTGCCCGGTCAGGGCCAACGCGCCCATCGTCCGGCCGTGGAATCCGCCGTGGGTGGCGACGATGTGGGTCCGGCCGGTACGCCGGGACAGCTTGAAGGCGGCCTCGTTTGCCTCGGCTCCCGAGTTGGAGAAGAAGACCTTCCCGGTACGGCCGGTCAGGGCCAGCAGCAGCTCGGCGAGGGCCACCGGTGGTTCGGCCACGAACAGGTTGGACACGTGGCCGAGGGTGGCGACCTGCTTGGACACCGCAGCCACCACGGCGGGGTGGGCGTGGCCGAGGGCGTTGACCGCGATCCCGCCGACCAGGTCGACGTACTCCCGGCCGGCTTCGTCCACGACGACCGCCCCCGAGCCTCGGACCAGGGCCAGCTGCGGGGTGCCGTAGTTGTCCATCATGGACTGCGACCAGCGGTCGAGCAGCGTACTCATGATCCGCTCACCGTCGTTCCTGGCACCACCATGGTTCCGAATCCTTCCGAAGTGAAAACTTCCAACAACGTCGAGTGGGCGACCCGGCCGTCGACGACGTGCGCGGCCGGGACTCCGCCACGCACCGCCCGCAGGCAGGCCTCCATCTTTGGCACCATCCCGGACTCCAGGCCCGGCAGCAGTTGCGCCAACTCGTCCGTGGTGAGCTGGGAGATCAGGCTGCTGGTGTCCGGCCAGTCCGCGTAGAGCCCGGGCACGTCGGTCAGCACCACCAGCTTGCGGGCCTCCAGCGCGACGGCCAGGGCGGCAGCGGCGGTGTCGGCGTTGAGGTTGTGCAGCACCCCGTCCGCGTCCGGCGCCACCGTCGAGATGACCGGAATCCGGCCGGCGTCGATCAGGTCCGTCACCGCCGACGCGTTGACCTGGTCCACGTCCCCCACCTGCCCGACGTCAACCGGCTGGCCATCGACGTACGCGGGTCGCCGTACCGCCGTGAACAGCCCGGCGTCCTCGCCGGAGAGGCCCACCGCGTACGGGCCGTACTCGTTGATCAGGCCGACCAGTTCCCGGCCCACCTGCCCGACCAGCACCATCCGGACCACGTCCATCGCCTCGGGCGTGGTGACCCGCAGGCCGCCCTTGAACTCGCTGACGATGCCGAGCCGGCGCAGCATCGCCGAAATCTGCGGGCCACCGCCGTGTACGACCACCGGCTTGAGCCCGACGTACCGCAGGAACACCATGTCGGCGGCGAACGCGCGTTGCAGTTCCGGGTCGGTCATGGCGTTGCCGCCGTACTTGACGACGACCGTGGCACCGGAGAACCGGGCCAGCCAGGGCAGGGCCTCGATGAGCGTGGCCGCCTTCTGCTGGGCCTGGCTCAGGTCCCGGGATAGTGCCGCTGTCACCGTGCCAACCTTCCGTTGTTCGCGCTCACAGAACTGCTCTTGTTCGCGACTGCGGGACTCCGCTCCGCTACATTCCTCGCGCTCACAGAACCAACCAGGTTCGCGACTGCGGGACTCCGCTCCGCTACATTCCTCGCGCTCACGTTGAGTAGGCCGAGTTCTCGTGCACGTAGGCGTGGGACAGATCGTTCGTCCAGATCGTCGCCGCCGACGACCCGGCGTTCAGGTCGATCCGGATGGTCACCGCCCGGCCGGACAGGTCGACCTTGGAGCGGTCCTCCGCGGCGGCGCCCGAGCGGCACACCCACACCCCGTTGACCGCGACGTCGATCGTGTCCGGTTCGAAGGCGGCCGACGTGGTGCCGACCGCGGCGAGGATCCGACCCCAGTTCGGGTCCTTGCCGAACAGCGCGGTCTTGACCAGGTTGTTCCGGGCCACCGAGCGCCCCACCTCGACCGCGTCGTCCTCGCTGGCCGCGCCGACCACGTCGATGGCGATCTCCTTGGTGGCGCCCTCGGCGTCGGCGACGAGCTGCTGGGCCAGGTCGTGGCAGGCGGCGGTGACCGCAGCGGTCAGCTCGGCCAGGGTCGGCTCGATGCCGGACGCGCCGCTGGCCAGCAGCAACACGGTGTCGTTCGTTGACATGCAGCCGTCGGAGTCGACCCGGTCGAAGGTGACCCGGCAGGCCTCGCGCAGCGCCTCGTCGAGCAGTTCCGACCCGGCGACCGCGTCGGTGGTGAGGACGCAGAGCATGGTGGCCATCGCGGGAGCCAGCATCCCGGCCCCCTTGGCCATCCCGCCGACCGTCCAGCCGGACCCGGCGACCACGGTCATCTTCGAGGTGGTGTCGGTGGTCATGATCGCCTCAGCGGCGGCCGGGCCACCGCCCCGGGACAGCTCACGGACCGCCGCCCGTACGCCGGGCAGCAGCTTGTCCATGGGCAGCCGCTCCCCGATCAGTCCGGTGGAGCAGACGGCCACCTCACCGGCACCGACGATCAGCCGGGGCACCGAGCTGGTGAGGCTGGCCGCGGTGTGTTCGGCGGTGGCGTGGGTGTCCTGGAAGCCCGGCGCGCCGGTGCAGGCGTTGGCCCCACCGGAGTTGAGCACCACCGCCCGTACCACCCCGCCCCGGACGACCTGCTGGCTCCACAGCACCGGTGCCGCCTTGACCCGGTTGGCGGTGAAGACCGCTGCGACGGTCGCGTCCGGCCCGTCGTTGAGCACCAGCGCGACATCCGCCGCACCACTGCTCTTCAGGCCGGCGGCGACGCCAGCCGCGCGGAATCCCCTGGGCACCGTGACGCTCACCCTGTCACCTCGATCTGCTCGTTGGGAGAACCAGGACCATTCACGGCATGACGCCGTACGCCGACAGGCCAGCCGTCTCCGGCAGCCCCAGCATCAGGTTGGCGCACTGCACGGCCTGGCCGGCGGCGCCCTTGCCCAGGTTGTCGATGGCGCTGACCACGATCACCCGGCCGGAGTCGACGTCGGTGCCGACCTGAAGGTGGCACGAGTTCGAGCCGAGGGTGGCGCTGGTGCGGGGCCAGGCTCCCTCGGGCAGGACGTGCACGAAGGGGGCATCGGCGTACGCCTGGGTGAGCACCTCACGCGGATCCGGCCCGCCGTCGACCGGCCGGGCGGTGACGGTGGCCAGGATGCCGCGCGGCATCGGGGCCAGGACCGGCGTGAACGACAGGCTCGCCGCGCCGGTGGCCTGCTTGATCTCCGGTACGTGCTGGTGCGCGCCGACCTTGTAGACCGAAAGGTCCCCCATCACCTCGCTGCCGAGCAGGTGGATCTTTGCCGCCCGGCCGGCACCCGAGGTGCCCGAGGAGGCGACCACCACCACGTCGTCGGGCGATACGGCACCGGCTGCCACCAGCGGTGCCAGGGCGAGGGTCGTCGCAACGGCGTAGCAGCCGGTGGCGGCGACCCGGTTGGCCGCAGCGATGGCGGTCCGCTGGCCGGGCAGTTCGGGCAGCCCGTAGGTCCAGGTGCCGGCGTGCGGGCCGCCGTAGTAGCGGGCCCAGGCGTCTGCGTCGATCAACCGGTGGTCGGCACCGAGGTCGACCACCTTGACCGTCTCCGGCAGGGCGGCGGCGATCGCTGCCGACTGGCCGTGTGGCAGGGCCAGGAAGACCAGGTCCGCGTCGGCCAGGGTCGCCGGGTCGGTCGAGCCGAACACCAGGTCGATGCCGGTGAGCTGCGGGTGTACGGCGGAGACCGGCGCACCGGCCTGGCTGTGGGCGGTGGCGGCCACCAGATCGAACTCGGGGTGCCCGGCGATCAGCCGCAGCAGTTCACCGCCTGCGTAGCCACTCGCCCCGGCCACCGCGACCCGGATACCCATAACCACCTCCGCATTTGTATGCGAAAGACGGTAGCAAGGGCTCCAGCCCCGTGCAACTACATACAGCCAATTGCATGATCATTCATTTTTTATGCGAAGACCCGGACTACCCGGAGTCACCTGGTGTGACGAGTCCCGTCTCGTACGCGATGACGACCGCCTGGGCCCGGTCCCGCAGGGTCAGCTTGGCGAAGATCCGGGCGACGTGGGTCTTCACCGTCGCCTCGCTGAGCGTCAACTTCTGCGCCAGTTCGGTGTTGGAGAGACCCCGGCCCATGAGCGTCAGCACCTCGCGCTCGCGGGGCGTCAGCGCGGCGAGGTCGCGGTGGACGGCCGGGGTTCCGGGGGCCGCCGTGGCGGCGACGCGCTCGACCAGGCGGCGGGTGATCGAGGGTGCCAGCAGCGCATCACCGGTGTCGACCAGGCGTACGGCGGCGGCCAGATGGTCCGAGGTGACGTCCTTGAGCAGGAAGCCGCTGGCGCCTGCGGCGAGGGCGGCGTAGACGTAGTGGTCCAGGTCGAAGGTGGTCAGCATGATCACCCGACAGTCCGGGGCCTGCGCGAATATCCGGCGGGCGGCCTCCAGACCATCCATCACGGGCATCCGGATGTCCATCAGTACGACGTCCGGCCGCAACCTACGCACCACTGCCACTGCCTCGGCCCCGTCGGCGGCCTCACCCACCACGTCGATCCCACGGGCGGTCAGGATCAGCCGGAAGCCGGTGCGGACCAACTCCTGGTCGTCGGCGATCACCACCCGGGGACCGGGCGCATCGGCCGTCAAGGCCGGTCCAGCGGTATCCGGGCACGGACGCGGTAGCCACCGCCGAGCCGGCGACGGGCGTCCAGGTCACCGCCGTAGACGCCGACCCGCTCCCGTAGACCGAGCAGCCCACGCCCCGCACCGTCGGCCCGGTCCGTGGCCCGGGGGCGCTCCCGGGGCGCCGAGCCGTCCCCCGTCAGTACGGTCGGCCCGCTGTTCAGCACCTCGACCCGCAGGTAGTGGTCCGCGTATCGCACCGTCACCTTCGCTTTCACTCCGTCCCCATGCTTGAGGGCATTGGTCAGCCCCTCCTGGATGATCCGGTAGGCGGTGACGTCGATCCCGGCCGGCAGCGGACGTGGCTCCCCGGAGATCTGTACCTCCACGGGCAGGCCGGCGAAGGCGATCCGGTCGATCAGTGCGCTGAGCCGGCTCAGGCTCGGCTGCGGTGACAGGCCCGCGTCGTAGGGCTCGTCCTCGCCGTCCGGGGCGGGCGCAAGCAGGCCGAGCAGGTGCCGCAGCTCGGTCATCGTGTTCCGCCCGGCGGTCTCGACGGCACTCATCGCGGCTGCGGCCTCGTCCGGCATCGTGACCAACACCTCGCGGGCGGCACCGGCCTGGACCACCATGAGACTCACGTTGTGACTGACGATGTCGTGCAACTCCGCCGCGATGCGGGCGCGCTCGGCGTCGACCGCGGCACGCGCCGCGCTCTCCCGTTCCCGCTCCAGCAGCCAGCCACGCTCCCCGACGGTCGCCCGGTGCTGTCGCCGGGCCAGGATGAGCGCCCCACCCAGCCAGCCGGCGGCAGCGCACGCCACCACCAGGGCAATGATCAGCCAGCCCACCCCGGAACCCCACACCCTCTCAGCCTCGCAGCCAGCCCCATGATCCGCATCATTCCCCAGGTCCAGCCCCGTACATCCCCGGGATGACGGGCCCGGACAGTTACATCCGGGGGACGACGCCAGGGCCGCGTACCGCTCCTAGGTTTGTGCCATGACCACTGATCATGACAGCTCACCGCAGGTCGTCGTGCGGGTCGACGACCTGCGTAAGGAGTACGGCGACAGCACGGCGTTGGACGGGGTGTCGCTGGAGATCCGCGCCGGGGAGGCCGTCGCGGTGATGGGACCGTCCGGTTGCGGCAAGTCCACGCTGCTGAACATGGTCGCCGGCCTGGATCGGCCGACCTCGGGCACGGTCCAGGTCCACGGCCAGGACCTGGGCGAACTGAACGAGACCGGGCTGGCGCTGTTCCGGCGGCGGCACATCGGCATGATCTTCCAGTTCTTCAACCTGCTCGACGACCTGCCGGCGCTGGACAACGTGGCACTGGCCGCGCAGCTGACCGGCATCTCGGCCCGTCAGGCACGCAAGCGCGCGCTGGAACTCCTCGACGAACTCGGCATCGCCAGCCGTAGGGACATCTACCCGGCGGCCCTGAGCGGTGGAGAACGCCAGCGGGTCGCCGTGGCCAGGGCGCTGATGAACCGTCCGGCCCTGCTGCTGGCCGACGAGCCGACCGGCGCGCTGGACAGCCGCTCGGGCGAGCAGGTGATGGACCTGCTGATCGACCTCAACCAGATCGGCCAGACCCTGTTGATCGTCACGCACGACCCACAACTGGCCACCCGTTGCGCCAGCCGGCTGATCGAGATCGCCGACGGCCGGGTGGCCCGCGAGAGCGCACTGGAGCCCAGCGTATGAGCGCCGTGTGGGCCGCCTCCCGGGCAGCGGTGAGACGCCGCCGGCTCCAGACGTTCGTGATCGGACTCGTCGTCCTGTGTTCCGCCACGACGGTCGTACTCGCCCTGGGGCTGCTCCTCGCCGCCTCCTCTCCCTTCGACAGGGCCTTCGACCGTCAGCGCGGCGCACATACGGTGACCGCCTTCGACCCGGCCAGGGTCTCGGAAGCGCAGTTGACCCGGACCGTCCAGCGGCCGGGCGTTCAGGCCGCCGCCGGGCCCTTCGGCCAGGCGATCCTCGAGATGCCCGAGGACTGGCTCTGGATGCCGTCAGGTTCCCTCACCGTGGTGGGCCGGGCTGACCAGGCCGGTCCGGTGGACCGCCTCGAACTCGTAGCGGGGCGGTGGTTGACGGGCCCCGGTGAGATAGTCCTCAACTGGCCCATCAACGGCACCCCCAACCCGGATTGGCTCGGCTCGACGGTCAAGGCCGTCGGTGCCCCGCCACTGACCATCGTCGGCTTCGTCACCAGCATGAGCAGGTCCGCCGGGGCCTGGGTCACCCCCGAGCAGATGACCGCGCTGCACCCGAGCACCTTCCAGATGCTCTACCGCTTCACCACAGCCGCGACGGACGAGCAGACCCGCGCCAGCCTGGGCGTGGTCACCGACGGGCTGCCCGCAGGCTCGCTGACCGCCGCGCAATCCCACCTTGCCCTCAAGCGGGCCTTCTCCGAACAGGCTGACGCCTTCCTGCCGTTCATGACGATCTTCGGCATCCTCGGTCTCGTGGTCTCCGTGCTGATCGTCGGAAACGTGGTCAGCGGGGCGGTCGTCTCCGGTCATCGGCATATCGGGGTGCTGAAGGCGCTCGGATTCACCCCCAACCAGGTGGTCGCGGTCTACCTCGCGATGATCTCCGTTCCTGCGGTCGTCGGCTCCGCCCTCGGCTCCCTGATCGGCACCCTGCTGGCGCAACCCGTTCTCAAGGTCGCGTTCTCCGGGGTCGAGACCGGCAGCGCCATCGTGAGTTTCAGCCCCTGGGTGTCCGTCGTCTGTCTGCTGGGCATGCCCGCCCTGGTCGTCGTCGCCGCACTGATCCCCGCGCTGCGTGCACACCGGCTGTCCGCAGCCCGGGCGATCACCGCCGGCAGTGCGCCGCAGACCGGGTACGGGCTACGTGTGCAGCGTGTACTCAGCGGCACCCGGCTGCCGCGTCCGATCAGCCTTGGCCTGGGCCAGCCGTTCGCCCGTCCCGGCCGCACCCTCCTGACCACGGCGGCCATCGTCCTCGGGGTCACCACCGTGACGCTGACGACCGGCCTGACCAGCACCATGCTGGCCTTCGGCAACGTGGGCAGCACGGGCGGGGCCGTGGTCAACGTATCCGTGGGCAGCACCGAATCCCGCCAGACCACCCCGACGTTGAGTGACTCCCAGATCGAAACGCTGCTGCGGTCTCTCCCCGGTGCGGACCGGATGACCGCCCGTGCGTTCACGAAGGTGCACCTCACCGGTTATCCACAGTCGAGTTTCATCGACTTCTACCGTGGCGAGTCGCAACTCCTGTCCGCCGCGATCGTCAGGGGGCACTGGCCCACCGGACCAGGCGAGGTCGCTACCGGGCCGACGTTCCTGAGCCAGCGTGGGCTGGCAGTCGGTGACCAGATCACCCTGGACCTCAACGGCCGACAGGCCCGCGTCACCGTCGTCGGTGAACTCATGACGGGGGACTCCCAGTCGATAACCGCCGACTGGCAGGCTCTGGCCGTACTCGCCCCGGACCTACGGGCCACCGACTACCGGGTCCAACTCGCTCCCGGCGCCGACGCCCAGGCGTACGCCGATGCGGTCAAGGCGGCCGAGCCCGGCCTCTACCCGTCGGTACGGGGCTCGGGGCCGAACGCGGCGACCGCGACGGTGGTGAGCTTCTCGACGGTGTTCACCGTGCTGCTGACCATCGTCGCCGCGCTGGGTGTCTTCAACACGGTCCTGTTGAACACCCGGGAACGGCGCCGTGATCTGGGCATGCTCAAGTCGATCGGGATGACCCCCCGCCAGGTCGTGACGATGACGGTGACCTCCGTGGCTCTGCTGGGCGCAGCCAGCGGACTGCTCGGGATCCCCCTCGGCATCGCCGCGCACCGGCTGGTCGTGGACAACATCGGACTGATCACGTTCCCGGAATCCATGAAGGACGTCTGGCACGCCCCGCAACTGGCCGGGCTGGCCCTGGCGGGTGTCGCCATAGCCGTCCTCGGCGCCCTGATCCCGGCCCGCTCGGCAGCGCGGCTCACGATCGCCGAGGTGCTGCACAACGAGTAGACCGCCGCGGTCAGGTGGAAGGCACGGAAGCCGCAACGCTCGTTCCCAGCAGCCATGATCCGCCCGGAGGACGACTCCTCCGGGCGGATCACCGGGTTCGGTCGAGCGACGGCCGGTGCCGTCCGGCCAACCTACCGAGCCCTCAGCCGACCGATGCCCGATCAGCGGGCCGGCAGGTACGCCTCCACCGCGTCCGCCGCGTGATGCAGGCCGCCGTTGGCGCGTACCTCGGCCCGGACCTCGGCCAACCGCTGCCGGACCTGCGGATCGTCGGCGACCTCGTCCACCGCCGCCCGGAGGCTCTCCACAGTTATCCCCTCGGCCGGCAGGTGTCGACCGACGCCCAGTTCGACCAACCGGTCGGCGTTGGCGAACTGGTCCACCGCCTGCGGAATCGCCACCGTGGGTACGCCGAACCAGAGTGCCTCGGTGCAGCCACCCATCCCGGCGTGGGTGACGAACGCGGCTGCGCTGGCCAGCACCGCCAACTGCGGAACGGTGCGGTGCACCTCGACGTTGGCCGGCAGCGGTCCCAGATCGGCCGGATCCACCTTGTCACCGATGGCCAGTACGACGTGCCAGCCCGATCCGGCGAACCCTTCGAGGCATGCGCGGTAGACCGGCAACTGGTCGTTGTAGGCCGTCCCGAAGGAGACCAGCAGGACCCGACGTCCGTTGGACGGGGGTGTCCACGCCTCGTCGGTCAGCCGGAGCGGATCAAGGCAGGGCCCGACGAACCGCACCGAATCCGGCACCCGGTCGGCGTTCGGTTGCATCCCTCTCGGGATCAGTGACAGTACCCGGTCCGGATGGGTCAGGAACCGTTTGGCGTCCTGGTGGATGCCGTTGTCGGCCAGCCACCGGTCGAAGGTCGCGTAGTAGTCGCGGCCCGACTCCGAGGCGTACAGGGCGGTAAGGAACTCCGCCATGTCGTCCTCGTAACCGTTCCAGGCGACCATCGTCGGCGACAACTGCACCGCCGGTACGCCGTACCGGACCCCCAGCAGCGGCCCGGGCAGGCCGCCGATGTCGTACAACACGAGATCCGGGCGATCCTGATCGAAGCGCTCGGTGAGCCGGGGCAACACCTCGATGCCCTCGTCGAGGAACACGCGCATCGCCGTACCCGGATCCTCCGGCCAGGCCGTGTCTCCCAACGGCAGGATCGACGGATGGGCGACCGGCTCGGCACCGGTCGGCTTGACCAGGTGGGTGAGCGGTTCACCGACGACGTAGCTGACCCGGTGTCCCCGGTCGACCAGTTCCCGGATCAGGGCCAGCGAGGGATAGATGTGACTCGGTGCGGTGCAGCCGACCATGACGATATGAGCTGAAGTACGCAAGGAAGTGTCCTGTCGTTCGGAGGAAGATGAGATCCGTCCGGCGGCGACACGACGAGCAGACGACCGCACTCCACGGTGACGACGCGGGGGGTCGGCTCAGGACCGGTCGACGATGGGCGACCGGTGTGACGTGCCGCCTCAGGCGGTACGCAGGCGCACGAATGCGATGATCATGTCGATCACCGTACCAGACCGGACACGTCGGCAGTCATCCGGAAAGCCGACCATCGCAGCCGGCGCAACACGGCCGACCAACTCGCACGGATGCCGCCCCCACACACTGGACAGGATACCCCTCCCGGGTATCCTGTGGTTCCCGACGAGGAGGTACCGATGCGACGCTTCACCCCCCTGGATCCCGCCGATGCCCCCGGAAAGTCCCGGGAACTGCTGGGTGACATCGTCGATCGCCACGGCACCGCCGGGGCGATGGTCCGGATGATGGCCCACTCACCCGCCCTGCTCCAGGGCTATCTGGACCTCTCCCGGGCGATGAAGAGAGTCAAGCTCCCCCGCTCGCTGAGCGAGAAACTGTCGCTCGCCCTCCAGGAACGCATCGGCTGCGGCACCTGCCTGATCGCGCACACCGAGGGCGGTCGGGCAGCCGGGCTGACCGAGTCGGACATCGCACTGGCCCGACAGGGCACCGCCACCGACCCACGCGAGGCCGCCCTCGTGGCCTTCGGCGTCCGCGTGCTGACCGAGCCGGCGTCAATGACGGATGACGACGTCGCCGAACTGCGTACCCACGGGTGGAGTGACCGGGTCATCGCCGAGGTCGTCGGCCTGGTGTCGCTCAACCTGCTGACCGGCGCGTTCAACCTGGTCAGCGGTAACCAGCCGGCAGCCACGGCCCCGGCCGGGCAGTAGCGGGCAGCCGCGCGGCCGACCGGCCCGACCAGCTGGCGGCAGGAACGCTCCTGGCTGGGCGGGCACGGTCGGCGCGGTGTGGTGCGGTCAGGTGACGTCGCGGCGCAGCGGGATGACGACGGCGACGACGGCTGCGGCCAACGCGTACCCGGTGAGCAGTAGCGCGCCAGCGGCCGGTGACAGGAGTTGGATGGAGGTACTGCCGAGTTGTTCGGACACGGCGTCGGCGAGGTAGGTGAAGTCGGTGAGGGAGGCGGTGGCACCACCGGGCAGGATCGGGTAGAGCACGTTGACCCCGGGCATCATCATGAGCAGCGTCTCGCCCATGTACAGGTAGCCGACAACCACACACAGGGCTACGACCTGGTTGCGGATGAGCGCTCCCATACCGACACCGATGAGCAGGTACACCACCATCGCGACGGCGATGCGGGCAAGCAGCACCAGCACGGTGTCGATCGGCAGGCCGAGTGGGATGCCACGGGCGGCGGCAGCGGCGACGAGGGCCACAGCGGCGGTGCCGGCCAGGAGGAGCCCGTACGCCAGGCCGACGACTGCGTACGTGACCAGCTTTGCGGCGAGCACCTGCCAGCGGCGCGGCGCGAACAGGAACGTGACGGCGGCGGTGCGGTGCCGGTACTCGGACGTGACGGCGATGGTGCCGACAGCGGCCGGCACGAATGCGGTGTAGCCGAGGATGCCGAGAATCGAGCGGAGACCGGTTTCGGTGTCCAGTCCGGGCATGGGCGGGTCGAAGTTCTCCGGGCCGACCAGCGCCATGGCCCCGATCATGCCGCCGCCGAGCAGAGCGGCGGCCAGCAGGAGCCCGCTCCACATCCGGGTGGCCAGCAGCTTGCGGAACTCCGCCTTGATCAAGAGGTGCATGGGGTGGCCGCCCTATCGGTGGTCAGGTGGAGGAACAGTTGTTCGAGGCTGGTGTTCTCGGTGGCCAACTCGTGCACCCGCAGGCCGTGTGCGGCGGCGAGGTCGGCGACGCCCGGTGCGTCCAACCCGGACACCCGTAGCCGGCCGGGTCCGACCGGTTCGACCCGCGGTGCGGCCGTACGGGTGCCGGCGCCGGGACCGGCCGC
>NZ_JBHTMP010000045.1:0-56565 GCF_042679305.1 Micromonospora sonneratiae
GTCCCGGACCGCCCAGACCGCAGCGGCGAGCCCGGCCACGGTCAGCAGCTGCCGGGTGCGCCGGCGTCGGCGGGCCCGTGCCATGCCCGCGCCGAATCCCACCCGCATCGGTGTCACCCCCTGTCGCCCCAACGGTAGTCACCGGGGGCTGGCTGGTCCCGCAGTCGGCCGGACAGCGGGACCGGCCAGCCGTCGTACTAACCGCCGTTGGTCGGGCGGTACACCGTGGCCCGGTGCGCCACGCGGGCGGCGGAGGGCAGGTCGGCGACCGCGGTGATGAACTGGCGTCCCATCGCCGCGCACGCCCGCCGGACCGGGTGGGTGGCACCGTAGTTGTCCGGGTCCGTCTGCCCGTCGGCGAACATCGCGTACGTCAGCACCGGCGCGCCGGCCTGGTTGAAGATGATGCCGGCCTCGTTACGGCCGTCGGCGTACCACCCGGCCTTGGTGGCGACCCGGGCCCGTTCGTCGGACGACATGTTGTGGCGGATGCCGTCGGTGAACGAGATGGGGGAGCGCAGCACGGTCAACAGGTGGTTGGTCGACGCCGCCGAGAGCAGGGTGCCGTCGACCAGCGCCCGCAGCAGGTTGTGCGTCTCCCGGGGCGTGGTGACACCGAGGAAGAACCGGTTGGGGCTGGACCCCGGTTGGACCTGTGTCTGCGGGAAGCCCTTGCCCGCCAGGATCTGGTTGATTTCCAGGGTCGGGCAGACCAGACCACAGATCCGGACGGCGGTGTCGTCCGAGACGGTCAGCAGCGCGGCGAGCCCGTGGCCTACCGTCACTGAGCTGGGGTACGCGCCGTCGAGGCTGAAGATGCCGTCGCCACCCGGGATGACCAGGGTGGAGGTCACGTCGATCCGCTGGTCGAGCGTGATCAGGCCCCGGTCGACCTTGTCCAGCACCGCGGCGGCGACCGCGATCTTGTTCACGCTGTATGCCTGGACCACCGCGTCCGGGTTCTTCTCCACGGTCGGAACGGCCGTGCCCGCCGGATCGGTGATGCTGATGTAGGTCCGCCAGTTGCCGCCCGCCCAACTCGCTGCCTGCTGATAGGCGACCTGTACCCGCTGCGCAGGCGTTGTGTTGACCGGCACTTCGTTTCTCCTCGGGCCGGCCGAGGCCGGCGTTGCTGAGCCGAGCACGACACCCGCGGTCGCCGCCGTACCGATCCCCAGCGCGGACCTGCGGTTGATTCCGGTTGCCAAATCGCCACTCCCGTTCCGGAAGGTTCCCCGTGATGGTGCTGCGGGCGACGATAGGCGAAATGATGGCCGATGTCCGCCCCGGCGGGCGGCCATCGGCCATCGGCTGGCCCGGTACGGCCAGATCAGAGCTATGTGGACGGTCGAAGGTCCCGACCGTGTTCCGGGTGTGTCGTCGTACGGCTACGTCCCGGGCGTGTCGTTGCGGATGGCGGCTGCCTTCAGGAAGTCACGGTTGAGCCGGCCGATGCTGGTCAGCGGGATCTCCTTCGGGCAGGCGACCGCGCACTCGCCGATGTTGGTGCACCCGCCGAAGCCGGCGGCGTCGTGCTCGGCCATCATGCCGATGACCCGGGTGTACCGCTCCGGCTGCCCCTGCGGCAGTAGGCCCAGTTGGCTGACCTTGGCGGCGGTGAACAGCATGCCGGAACCGTTCGGGCAGGCGGCGACGCAGGCACCGCAGCCGATGCAGGCGGCGTTCTCGAACGCGGCGTCGGCGTTGGCCTTCGCCACCGGCTGCGCGTGCGCCTCCGGCGCACTGCCGGTCGGTGCGGTGATGTAGCCACCGGCCGCGATGATCCGGTCGAACGCGTCCCGGTTGACGACGAGGTCCTTGATCACCGGGAACGCCTTGGCCCGCCACGGCTCGATGTCGATCGTCTCGCCGTCGGAGAAGTGCCGCATGTGCAGCTGGCAGGTGGTGGTGGCCCGCTCCGGACCGTGCGGCTCACCGTTGATGACCAGGCTGCAGGCACCGCAGATGCCTTCCCGGCAGTCGTGGTCGAAGGCGACCGGTTCCTCGCCGTCCAGGGTCAGGCGCTCGTTGAGGACATCGAGCATCTCCAGGAACGACATGTCCGGGGAGACGTCCGGGACCTGATAGGTGACCATCTGACCCCGGTCCTCGGGGCCGGCCTGTCGCCAGATACGAAGGGTCAGGTTCACTTGTAGCTCCGCTGAGTGGGGTGGACGTATTCGAAGACCAGGTCTTCCTTGTGCAGCACCGGCGGCTGGTCGGCACCGGTGAACTCCCAGGCGGCGACGTAGCTGAAGTGGGCGTCGTCGCGCTGTGCCTCGCCCTCGGGGGTCTGGCTCTCCCCCCGGAAGTGGCCACCACAGGACTCGGTACGGTGCAGGGCGTCGATGCACATCAGCTCGGCCAACTCGAAGAAGTCGGCGACCCGGCCGGCCTTCTCCAGCGCCTGGTTGAGGCCCTCACCGGTGCCGGGCACCTTGACCCGCTGCCAGAACTGCTCCCGCAGGGCGCGGATCTCGTCCAGCGCCTTGCGCAGGCCGGCGTCGGTCCGCTCCATGCCGCAGTGTTCCCACATGATTCGGCCGAGTTCCCGGTGGAACGAGTCGACGGTGCGGTCACCGTTGATCGCCAGCAGCCGGCTGACCCGGTCCTCGACGTCGGCCCGGGCCTGCGCCACCTCGGGGGTGCTCTCGTCGATCGGCGCGAACGGGCCGGCCGAGAGGTAGTCGGAGATGGTGTTGGGCAGGACGAAGTAGCCGTCGGCCAGACCCTGCATCAGGGCGGACGCCCCGAGCCGGTTGGCGCCGTGGTCGGAGAAGTTGGCCTCGCCGATCACGTAGAGCCCGGGGATGGTCGACTGGAGGTCGTAGTCGACCCACAGGCCACCCATCGTGTAGTGCACCGCCGGATAGATCCGCATCGGCACCTCGTACGGGTTCTCGCCGGTGATCCGCTGGTACATGTCGAACAGGTTGCCGTATCGTTCGGCGACGACCGACCGGCCGAGCCGGTTGATCGCGTCGGCGAAGTCGAGGTAGACGCCGAGGCCGGTCGGGCCGACGCCGCGTCCCTCGTCACAGACGTTCTTGGCGGCCCGGGAGGCGATGTCCCGGGGGACCAGGTTGCCGAAGGCGGGGTAGATCCGCTCCAGGTAGTAGTCGCGCTCGTTCTCCGGGATGTCCTTCGGGGAGCGCTTGTCGCCGACCTCCTTCGGCACCCACACCCGGCCGTCGTTACGCAGCGACTCGCTCATCAGGGTCAGCTTCGACTGGTGGTCGCCGGAGACCGGGATGCAGGTCGGGTGGATCTGGGTGTAGCAGGGGTTGGCGAAGAGAGCACCCTTGCGGTGTGCCCGCCAGGTCGCGGTGACGTTGCAGCCCTTGGCGTTGGTGGAGAGGTAGAAGACGTTGCCGTAACCGCCGGAGGCCAGCACGACCGCGTCGGCGAAGTCGGTGGTGATCTCGCCGGTGACCATGTCACGGACGACGATTCCCCGGGCCCGGCCGTCGACCACGATGAGTTCGAGCATCTCGTGGCGGGAGTTCATCTCCACGGTGCCCCGGGCGATCTGCCGTTCCAGCGCCTGGTACGCCCCGAGCAGCAGCTGCTGTCCGGTTTGTCCCCGGGCGTAGAAGGTCCGCTGCACCTGCGCGCCGCCGAAGGAGCGGGTGTCGAGCAGGCCGCCGTACTCCCGGGCGAACGGCACACCCTGCGCCACGCACTGGTCGATGATCTCCACCGAGACCTCGGCCAGCCGGTGCACGTTGGACTCCCGGGCCCGGAAGTCGCCGCCCTTGACGGTGTCGTAGAAGAGCCGGTGGATCGAGTCGCCGTCGTTGCGGTAGTTCTTGGCCGCGTTGATGCCGCCCTGCGCGGCGATCGAGTGGGCCCGGCGCGGGCTGTCCTGGTAGCAGTAGGACTTCACCTGGTAGCCCAGCTCGCCGAGGGTGGCGGCGGCCGAACCGCCGGCCAGCCCGGTGCCGACCACGATGACGGTCAGCTTGCGGCGGTTGGACGGGTTGACCAGCTTGGCGTTGAAGCGGCGGCGGTCCCAGCGGGTTTCGATCGGCCCGTCCGGTGCCTTGGTGTCGGCGATCGGGTCGCCTTCGGTGTAGAGGTTCATGATCAGCGCACCAATCCGGTGAGTACGGCGAAAGGAACCGCCAGGAAGCCGGCGCAAAGCACGATGGCGAAGACGAGGGCGAAGGCCTTGGCGGTGCGTTGACCGCGTGGGGTCTGCTGGCCGAGGCTGCGCAGCGCGCTGTAGACGCCGTGGCGCAGGTGGAACCCGAGCGCGACGACCGCCAGGGTGTAGAAGAGCGTCACGTACCAGCGGCTCGGGGCGAAGTCCGCGACCACGTTGGCGAACGGCCGATCCGGGTCACCGAGCGGGTTGAGCGTGCCGGTGGTGAGGTCCAGGATGTGGTAGATCACGAAGAGCAGGATGATCACGCCACCCCAGCGCATGGTCCGGGCCGCGTAGCTGGTCCGTACCGGGCGACGGTGGGCATACCGGACCGGCTGGGCGGCCTTCGCGCGTACGGCCAGCGCGGTGGCCGCGGCGATGTGCGCGATCACTGCGACCAGCAGCAGGATCCGCTGGATCCAGATGAACCAGGTGCCGGGCAGGATCGGGGCACCGAGTTGCCGTAGCCAGTGCGCATAGTGATCGAAGGACGTCTGGCCGGCGAACACCTTCAGGTTGCCCAACATGTGCGCGATGAGGAAGAGCACCAGAGCGATGCCGGTCACCGCCATGACGATCTTGAGGCCGATCGAGGAACGAAGCGGCGAACGGGACATGATTACCACTCATCTGACGCTAGGAGAGCTGTAATCAGTCGTCCAATGCATCGTAAGCGTAGTTACGATAGCTATAAGCTATGAAGATGCAACTCCATCAGCTGAGGTACTTCGTAGCGGTCGCAGAACTACGACATTTCACCCATGCGGCCGATGTTGTGGGCATCACCCAGCCGTCGTTGAGTAAGCAAATTCACGCCCTGGAGACCGACCTCGGCACCCCTCTCTTCGAGCGGGTAAGGGGAAACATCACCCTCACCGCCGCCGGCGAGGCCCTGCTGCCCCTCGCCAAACGGATCCTGGTGGACGTGGACACCGCCCGCCGCGAGGTCCAGGAACTCGTCGGACTGCGCCGTGGTCGGGTCCGCCTCGGGGCCACCCCGAGCCTGTGCACCTCGCTGGTCCCCGAGGCGCTGCGCCAGTTCCGGGACGCCCACCCCAACATCGACCTGCGGGTGGAGGAGAGCGGATCGCAGGACCTCGTACGGGCGCTGGTCCGTGGCTCGTTGGACCTGGCCTTGGTCATCCTGCCGACCCACGGACCAGACCCGGCGCTGCGGACCGAAGCGATCCTGCGGGAGAGTCTGGTGGTCGCCTCGGTTGACCGGCTGCCCGCGACCAGTGCGACCGGCACCGTACGCCTCACCGACCTACGGGAGCAGCCGTTGGTCATGTTCCGCGCCGGCTACGACCTACGGGACGTCACGATCCAGGCCTGCCGGCGGGTCGGCTTCGAGCCGACGCTGGCCGTCGACGGCGGTGAGATGGACGCCGTACTCAGCTTCGTCGCGGCCGGCCTGGGCGTGGCCCTGGTCCCGGGCATCGTGACCAGCCAACTGACCGGCCTCCGGGTAACCCAGATCGCGCCTCCGGGGGTCGAGCGCACGATCGCCCTCGCCCGGCGACGGGAGGCCGAACCGACCAACGCGGCGCGGGCCCTTCGTCGGATCCTGCTCGACTACGTGCGTACCTCGGCCGAACAGGGCAGCCTGCCACCCGGGGTGGAGGCCCTGTCGCCGAGCTGAACCGGTCAGCGGAGGCTGGCCCCGGCGACGGCGGATCGGCGTACGGACCCGGCGGACCTGCGTACGGACCGCCGACGCGTTACGGACAGCGCGACGGCGCACGCGACGAAGGTCAGCACCGATGCCACGTTCGCCACCCCGGCCCACCGCCAGACCGGTTCCACGGCGAGCGCGTCACCGAGGCCGATCCGCGCCAGCAACGAGACGTGCAGCAGGACCAGTGGCACGTAGAGCAGCCGGTGGTAGGGCAGGGGGCGGCGTAGCACGGCGGGCAGGATCACCGGCGCGTGGACGAAGATCATCGACATGGTGAAGCCGAGGAAGAGGGCGTGCAGGGTGGCGTCGTACCGGGTGCCGTCGACCGTGACCCCGGCACCGGCCCAGAGCAGGCCGGCCAGCGCCAGCCAGACGTACCCGGCCAGCAGTCCCACGGCCACGTAACGGGGCAGGGCGGTGGCACGCACCGTACGTCGGGCGACGTCGAAGACGGCCAGCCAGGCGACCACGGCGAGGAGCCCCACGCCGAAGAGGTGGGTTCCGGTCGACGGCCACACCGTGGCCGCCGTCGCACCGGTCACCAGCGCGCCCAGGGCGGCGACGAACCAACCCTGCGCGGCACGGTGCCGGAGCGCGACATGGGCCAGTTCCAGCCGCTCACCCGCGATCGTCGCCACGACGAACGTGGCCAGCCACGGCACGATCTCCGCGACCGGGAAGCCGGCCAGCCACAGCAGGGTCGCCGAATACCAGGCGAACGCCCCGGTGGCCTGGGCCAGCAACGCCACGCTCTGCTGCCGACGCCACAGCGCCCGGTAGATGCCGAGCAGGACCACCGATGCGGTCATCAGCAGCGCCTTGCCGGGCAGGGTGGCCCCGGTCACCACCAGGACCAGACCGCCGAGGCCGGAGCAGGCCGGCGCCAGCAACCCCCACCGGGCGCCGAGGGCGACCGCCCGTTCCAGTGCGATCAGGGTGCCGACGAAGCCCAGGACCATGAGCGGACCGTGCACCTGCTCCACCGGCCGCGGAGCCGCCGGCACCGACACACCGAGCAGCAGCAGCGCCGCGTACAGCCCGGTCATCAGCGCGATGCCGGCGGCGGCCAGTACGGGCAGCCGCCACCGGACCGGCACGCCGGTCGACTGGTTCATGGCGGGACTCATTCCGGTACCTCGTCAACACCGTACTTCGCCGAGCAGGTACGCGACGACGTCGGCGGCGCTGTAGTCGTCGCCCGGTCGGGTCAGTTGGGTCAGGAAGGCGAGGTCCTGCCCGAGCGTCACCAGTTGCGGCTCGGTGTAGCCGTCGGGGCGTCGCTGGCCCAGCCCGATCGTGGCGACGAGACCGTTGCACAGACAGTGGCTGCCCGTCGTCTCCTCCACCGACCCGCCCTTACGGACGTACTGGTCGACCGGCTCGGCCGGACAGCGGTAGCCGACCGCACCGTTGGCGCGGCGGTACGGCGTACGCAGGTATCCCAGGTCGCAGTTACGCGGCCGGTCCGCGTAGACGTCCGCGTCGGCGACGGTGCCCGACAGGTGCACCAGCTTGAACGGGAACCCGGTGGGAGAGGCCCGGGCATCGTTGCGTACGACCAGGGCGTCGTGGGCCGCGTCCCGCAGCATCCGGAGGCGCAGGACCGGATCCAGGCCCGATTCACGGCACAACGCGAAGGCCGTGCCCACCTGCACCCCGGCGGCACCGGCTGCCCGGGCCTCGGCCAGCCGCTCCGGGCCGGTCTGGCCGCCGGCCAGCCAGAACGGCAGCCCCAACTTCGCGACCTTTTCCAGGTCGAGGCGGTCCCGTGGCCCGTACACCGGCTCCCCGTCGGCGTTGAGGGTCAGCGGACCCCGGGGTCGGGCACTGTGCCCACCGGCGACCGGGCCCTCCAGGACGAAACCCTCAGGCCGGGTGGCCGGGTCCCGGGCCAGGTAGATGGCCAGCGTGGCGGACGACACGATCGCCAGTAGCCTCGGTCGCCGCAGTACGCCGGGCACCTCACCGAGCAGGTCCGGCGGATCGAGGGCCACGTGGTGCGTCTCGCCCGGGGCGGCGCCGTGCACCGTGACGGACAGCCGGGCCGGGGCGTGGACGCTCAGGGTGTCCAGCAACTGCGGTATCTCGGTGGGCAGGCCGGCGCCCATGAGCACGTAGTCCACCCCGGCCAACATGGCCCCGTACATCGCTGCCGGGGTGGCCAGCTGCATCTTCTCCAGGTAGTTCACCCCGACCGGGCCGTCATGCCCCTCCTTGGCCAGGAAGACCTCGACGAAGTTGGCGACCACCGCCAACTCCTCCTGGTGGCGGCGGTTCCGCAGGCCGATCCTCGGCACCGGCCGGAACGGCTGGTCGTCCGGTATGCCGTCGGGCATGAAGTACCGGTCGAGTACGCGCTGCGCGACGGCCGGAACCGGGAAGTGGGCCAGGGCCCGCCGGATGTGGCCGTCGTCGTCGCCGTGTTGCAACCGGCGGGCCAGCAGTACGTCGAGAGCGACACCGGAGACGACGCCGAGTTGGCCCGTCCGCGCCACCGCCCGGGCGAGCCGCCATCCCGAGATGCCGACACCCATTCCGCCCTGGATGACCACCGGGGGATCGACCATGGCCGGTGCCCCTGCGGCGGACATCAGCGGACCCGCTGGTCGTCGGCGGACTGCCCGGTCAGTCGGTGCATCAGCCGCCAGGCCGACGGCAGCAGACCGGCGGCCAGCAGTGCCTTGGCCGCGTCCCCGATCAGGAACGGAACCAGGCCCAGCGCCAGTGCCCCGGGCAGGTCAGTACCCGTCACGATGGCCAGCCACGGTACGCCGACCAGGTAGATCAGGGCGTTGCCAACCGCCATCAGACCGAGGGTGCGCCACGGCTTCCGGTCGGCTCCGGCTGCCGCCAGCCGGCCGACGAGTGCGGCGGCCAGTACGAAACCGAGCGAGTAGCCGAGGGTGGCGGTGCCCAGTCCGGCGGTGCCGCCAGCGAACCAGGGCACGCCGAGGCTGCCGGCCACGACGTACAGCAGCATGCCGGCTGCGCCACGCACCGGTCCCAGCGCCGCCCCGGCGACCAGCACGGCGAACGTCTGTCCGGTGACCGGAACCGGCGATCCGGGCAGCGGGAGCGCGACCTGCGCGGCAGCTCCTACCAGGGTGGCAGCGCCGACGACCAGGACCACGTCGCGGGCGACGGAACGGCCCCAAACATCCGCCAGCACTCCCTGGGTACGGCCGGGCATCGCCGCGCCCAACACGCCATTCGCCATCCTTGCTCCCCCTGTCGCCGTGTCCCGGGACACGACCACCATGTCTGTGCTGCGGCTGCCCCGCAGACCCCCCACTCGCCGTGTGCAGCGTGCTGGCCCGGCCCCCCGGTGCGGAAGAGTCATAGGTCCCGTCGTCGGATGTCCTTTGGACCGGACCGCGCCCGTCGGCGCACTGATGTCCCTTGGACCGGACCATGCCCGTCGGCGCACCGGACCACCGGGTAGCGGCGCAGGGGACGACCGGTACCGACGCGGCGGCGGGACCTTGGGCCCTGAATCCGGCCGTTGTTTCGCCGTAACGTCACTCGCATGAACGAATCGCGCACCCTGTGCCGGATGGCCGGCTGCCGATTCGCCGTACCGATGAGCGGCTGTCATGTGCGCCGCGTCTTCGACGAGTGGTGTCCTGCCCGCTGACTGCCCCATCCGAGGCCAGCATCGACGCGTCGGCCTGATCTTCGCTGCCGACGGCGTTCCCGTACGCCGATCTCCCCTCGTCACCGCATCCGGCCGCGCGAGCCTCCGCGCGGCCTTTCGCTGAGGAACCCAACATGCTCGACAACCTGCGTTCAGCGTGCCGTCGCGACCCGGCCCTGTACGGCATCGCAGTGCTCGAAGTACTGCTCTACCCCGGTCTGTGGGCGGTGGGCGCGTACCGGCTGGCACATCGTCTGCACCGCTGGCGGGTGCCGTTCCTACCCCGGCTGATCTCCCAACTGACCCGGCTGCTCACCGGCGTCGAGATCCATCCCGGGGCGCGGATCGGTCGTCGGCTGTTCATCGACCACGGTGCCGGGGTCGTCATCGGCGAGACCGCCCGGATCGGCGACGACGTGACCATGTACCACCGGGTCACCCTCGGCGGACGCGGCTGGTGGACCGACGGCAAAGCCAGCCAGCGGCATCCCACCGTCGGCAACCGGGTCGTGCTCGGCGTCGGCGCCACGCTGCTCGGCCCGGTCCACGTCGGCGACGACGCGCAGGTCGGAGCGCACTGTCTCGTGCTCGGCGACGTGCCAGCCGGCGCTCGGATCCGCGTACCCCATGCCTGGACGCCGCCGCGCCATCCCCGCCAACCTGACCGCCCCTACCCGACATCGGTAATCCAGGAGGAATCGCGATGATCTATCAAAATGTGACTGAGTTGATCGGCTACACCCCGATGGTGCGACTGGCGCGCTTCGCCGACGAGCTACCCGCTCGGCTGCTGGCGAAGCTGGAGTCGGCGAACCCGGGCGGCAGCGTGAAGGACCGCATCGCGCTGGCCATCGTCGACGACGCCGAGGCCAGCGGCGAACTCACCCCGGGTGCGTCGATCGTGGAGGCCACCAGCGGAAACACCGGTATCGGCCTGGCCATGGTCGCCGCCGCGCGGGGCTATCGCCTCACCCTGACCATGCCCGAGAGCATGAGCCTGGAACGGCGCAGCCTGCTGGCGGCGTACGGTGCGCAACTGGTCCTGACCCCGGCGGCCGAAGGAATGGCCGGTGCGGTACGCCGCGCCCTGACGATCGCCGACGAGCAGGGGGCGTTCCTACCCCGCCAGTTCGACAACCCCGCCAACCCGCAGGCGCACCGGCGGACCACCGCCCAGGAGATCTGGTCCGATACCAGGGGGGACGTCGACGTCTTCGTCGGCGGCGTCGGTACGGGCGGAACCATCACCGGGGTGGGCCAGGTGCTCAAGGAGAGGAATCCGGCGTTGCGGGTGGTCGCGGTGGAGCCGGCCGAGTCCCCGGTGCTCACCGGCGGTGCCGCGGGTCCCCACGGCATCCAGGGCATCGGTGCGGGTTTCGTGCCCGAGGTGCTCGACCGGAGTGTCTACGACGAGGTGCTGTGCGTCGACGTGGAGCAGGCCCGGAACGCTGCCCGCAGGTTGGCCCGCGTCGAGGGGCTGCTGGTCGGGGTGTCCGGCGGTGCTGCCCTGCACGCCGCCCACGTCGTGGCGCAGCGGCCCGAGTACGCCGGTGCCACCGTGGTGGTGGTACTCCCGGACACCGGCGAGCGTTACCTCAGCACACCACTGTTCGCGACCACTACCCCAGCAGGGCCCAGGCCAGGAACGCCAACCCCGTGATGGTGAACAGCCCGGCCAGGCCGAGGGCCAGCAGGGTGATCTGCCAGGCCTGGTAGGCGCCGAGCAGCGCGCCACGCAGCGTCTGCCCCATGAAGGCCATCTCCCGCAACTTGGCGAGTCGTTCGTCGGTCCGTCCGCTCGTCTTCAACTCGTCGGCGATCTCCGCGTAGGTGCGTCCGCCGGTGGCCTTCGTCACGTGCGCCGCGATGAGGTCCGAGTACGCCTTCGCCTGGTCGCCGGTGCGCACCTGCGCACCGGCGTAGCGGGCCAACCTGTCGGGCAGTTCCTCCCTGGCCGGGAAGGAGATCCGCTGCTCCGCCAGCTCCTGGATGATGGCTCTGCGGCCGGCGAGACCACGGACCGCGATGATCGGACCAGCTACGAGAAGCACTATGCCGGTGATCGTGAGAATGATCGAAACCATGTCGTCAATGGTCCGACCGGGTGCAGCCGGCGGGCAGAGCCCGACGTCCCGGGATCGGCTGGCCACAGGTCCCGTCGTGGCGACTTCTACGGGCAGCCCGGGCTGCCCGTCGTCTCAGGCCACCCGTTCCACGCCGCCCGGTTCAGCCACAGGTCGTCCTCCGGTCTACCGTTCGTCGGGTTCGGGCCGCTGTCCGCCGGCTCCGGGCTGCTGCTCGCCGGGTTCGGGCTGCGGTCCGCCAGGTCCAGGCTGCTGTCCGCCGTGCGTGGAAGCGGTGAGGGCGCTGGCAGCGGTGACCACCACCGGCAGCAGCCGTTGCGCATCCTGTTCGTCGAAGTCGGCGTGTCGACGCTTGCGAATGCCGTACCGGCTGAGGATGACATGGCTGTCCGGTGTGATCCCGTGTCGACCCAGCGTTGCCTGTACGCAGACCAGCGGACAGCCGTCCAGCGCCAGGATCGGTCGGCCGGACCGGGCAAGGCGTAACAGGGAGGGCACGTCCCCGCCCAGGCCCGCTATGCAGGACATCTCTGCGGCCTCCAGTCGATCGAGCCTGATCGCCAGGGCGTTGGCCAGCTGAGCGGCACTGGAACAGCCCGAGCAGGAGTAGACGATCGGCTTGTCGCTGCCCGGGCGCGCGGCCCGGCCGGGCCTTGCACCGGCGTCGGAACCCGTACCGCCGCTGGGGCGATCGTCAGCGGTCACGGCAGCACCTCGGTCAGGTCGGCGAGGTAGGGGAACGACCCGGGGCGGTAGCTACAGGCCGGTTCTTCGGCGTACAGGTCGCCGGTCACCGCGTACGCCCGGGCCCGGGAGCCACCACACACGGTCCGGAACTCGCAGTCGCCGCACCGGCCCTGTAGCCGGCCCGGGTCACGCAGGCTGGTGAAGAGCTCACCGGTGCGGTAGATGTCGACCAGCCGTTGCTGCCGTACGTTGCCGGCGTCCACCGGGAGGAACCCGCTGGGGTGAACCTCGCCACGGTGGGAGATGAAGACGAAGCCGTTGCCGGCACTCACCTGTAGCGGAGCTCGGCGGGTTCGGCGTGGCTGGTCGGTGAGGGCCAACTCGTCGAGTCGACCCCGAAGCTGGTGGTACAGCGGGCCGAGGCCGAGCGCCTCAGCCGGCGGTACGCCATGGCGGGCCAGTACGGCTCGTTGCAGGCAGACCCGCCGGAAGTGGTGCGCCTCGGTGGTCTTGACCGGCACGTTCTCGCCCAGGTCGTACAGGACGTTGAGCACATCCTCGGTCTCGTTGGCGTCGAGCGCCAGCAGGGCCCGCCCCCGGCCGGTGGGGACCAGGAAGAACACGCTCCACAGCAGGGCGCCTCGGTCGCGTACCTGGGCGGCGATGTCGGGCAGATCCCCGACGTTCTGCCGGGTCACGGTCGTGTTGATCTGGACCTTCAAGCCCAGCGCGATGGCGTCCTCCCAGGCCCGGGTGGTCAGGTCGTACACGCCGTCGACGCCCCGGAAGCCGTCGTGGGCCGACGCGCCGGCCGCGTCCAGGCTCAGCGAGATGGCGCGGGTGCCGGCCTGATGCAGCTCGGCGAGCGCCGCTCTGGTGAGGGTGGGCGTGCCGGACGGGGAGACCGACATCGGCAGCCCGAGTTCGGTGCCCCGGCGTACCAGCGTCATCAGGTCGGGGCGCTGGAAGGGGTCACCGCCGGTGATGACGAACAGGGGTGACGGACGGCCGAACTCGGCCACCTGGGCCATGAGGTCGGTCGCCTCGGCAGTGGTCAGCTCGCCGGGGTCGCGGTCCGGCCGGGCCGAGGCCCGGCAGTGGCGGCAGGCCAGCGGGCACGCCTGTGTCGCCTCCCAGATCACGATGAACGGCCGGTCGGCGGTGTCCCGCTTCGGCACCCGTACGCTGCGGGTGGACGTTCCTGGGCTGCCGCTCGACGCTGGTACCTGGATGCTGGTTCTGGCAGTGTGCACCGCTGATCTCCCACTCGCTGGCGAACCGGTGGCCCTGCTCATCCACCCGTTGCTGGTTGTTACGACTGAATGGTCACTCGCTGACTCGCCGCGCAGGGTGTGGGCCACGGGACCTTTGGCCCGTCCGATCGGGCCCTTCGGCCTTTTCTGCGACACCTCGTCCCGGCAGTCTGGAAATCGGATTCGACTGTCCGGACACGTCCTTCGCCCTTGGTCGGCGGGTCGAGTCTTCGGTAGGCGGCGTGGCGAAGGAGTGCGATGCACGATCGGCGGATGCTGGAGGAACTGCCTCGACAGGAGGCCCTACGGCTACTGGCCAGTGTCCCCATGGGGCGGGTGGTGTTCACCCAGCGGGCGTTGCCGGCGATCCGGCCGGTGAACCACATCCTGGACGGGGGAGAGGTCGTAATCCGGACCAATCTCTCCTCGTCGGTCGCCACCACGGTCGGCCACCAGCCCGAAGCGGTGGTCGCCTACGAAGCCGACGACATCGACACCGACAGTCGTACGGGGTGGAGCGTGGTCATCACCGGGGTCGCCCGCCTCGTCCGGGACCCACTGGACCGGGCACGCTACGAGTCGTTGCTGCGTCCCTGGGTGGAGAACCGGGGCGACTGTGTGTTGCGTATCCGGCCGGACATCGCCACGGGCTTCCGGGTGACGCCGTACCAGGGGAACTGACCGGGCAGCCACGACGAACTGATCCGGGACCACGGCTGCGGGCCGGGCCACCGGTCAGAGGGTGGTGGCCAGGGTGACCAGCCCGGCGGCGACCAGCACCCCGGCCCAGAGCCGGTCCACGTTGAACCAGGCCCGGCGCAGCACCCCCACCCCGACCACCTCGTAGACCAGCAGCGCCAGCACCAGTGCGGTGCCGAACATCGCGACGGTGTGCAGACCGGCGGCGGCCAGTCCGGTCAGCGCACCGGCCGGTGCCGCCGCCAGATGACCGACGTGCCCCGTGTCGGCCGAAGCCGGTGCCGGGCCGGTCAGCAACACCGGCAGCAGCATCAGTCCGGCACCGTGCACCGAGGACATCAGGAACGACCAACCGCCGAGCTGGACCAGCGACAGGCGCATCCCGGCCCACCGGAAGTGCCGCTGGGAGAGCAGCCGCCACAGGCCGAAGCCGACGAGTACGAGCCCACCGCCGACCGCGACCGCCGTACTCGCCCCGGCCGAGCGGGTGGCCGTGACCAGGCTGGCCACGACCGCCACCGAAGCGAGGTGACCGATCGCGATCGGTGGCAGCGAGCGCAGCAGCGCGCCCCGGCTCCGTTCCTGTAGACCACGGGCGACCGCGAACAGCCAGCCCATCGCCGGGTTGAGACCGTGGAACGCCCCGAGCGCGGCCAGCGCGACCAACTGACTCCAGGTCACGGGAAGCAGTACGAGTCAGACGACGCATCGCCGCCCTGGAGACGCGTCTGGTGCACCCGCAGCCCCCGGAAGTCCTCGCCGTGGGGGAAGAACCGGTGGTCCAGGGCCAGCCCACCCTCGGCCGGGTCCACGTCGAGCTTGGCCTGCCACGCGCCGACCCCGTCCGGATAGAACTGGTCGTCCCAGGAGCCGTAGAGGGAGTTGGTGACGTAGACCCGTCGACCGTCCCGGCTGATCTCGACCATCTGCGGCCCACCGGAGAGTGGCTCGGTGGGCGCGGCCGGGTGCGGGGTACGCCGGACGATGCCGCCGAGGCGTACCGACCCGGTCTGCACGGGGTGGAACGGATCACTGACGTCGTACTGCCGCAGTTCTCCGGTGCCCCAACAGGAGACGTACAGGAACCGGTCGTCGACCGAGAGGTCGATGTCGGTCACCAGGGGTGGTACGGCCCCGAACCCCTTGAGCAGGTCGGGCAGGTCCGCCGGGTCGGCCGGCTCGGCCGGAATGTCGATGACCCTGGTGGCGGCCCAGCGTTCGCCGTCGCGGTGCCAGAGCCAGACCGAGGCGGAGAGGTCCTCGACGTTGACCACGACACCGGCGAAGCCGTACGTCTTCGTCGGGTCGTGTGCGGGTCGCAGCTCCAGCGTCATCTGGTACTGGTCACCGAGGTCGACGGTCTGCACATGACGGCGACGGGCCAGGTCCCAGAAGTGCAGGGCGTGGCCGTACCGGCGACCGAGGAGCAACTCCGGGACGATCCCGTCCTCGACCATGGACGGCGTGCCCCACTCCGAGGTGACCAGCACGTCGTGGTTGAGGTGCCACCACATGTCGTACGCGAGGAACTGCGGTCCCCGGTCGGCCTCCCACGCCCCACGGACCTCGAACGAGGTGTGGTCGAGGATGGCGATGCCGCCCGGACCGTCGCGGCCGTCGGCGCCACCCAGCGCGGAGACGTAGATGCCGTCAGGGCCACAGTGGATGGTGTGCGGGCGGGAGTAGCCGGCGCGGTCGGCCAGCTCCTCCGGCTGGATCACCTTCACCACCTCGGGCTTGCGGGGATCGGCCTTGGTGTCCAGCACGTAGATTCGCGACGAACGCAACCCGGGCACGATCAGGTAGCGGCGCTCGACGTGCGGGTGCGGGGCGGTCGGACAGAGGGCGCTGCTACACGCGTTCCACCCGAAGTGGTGCAACTCGTCGCCAAGGTGAGGTAGGTCCGTCCAGCCGACCACCTGCCCGTAGGAGGTGGAGTCCGGGTCGGTGTCCACGACGGCGATCGCGTCGGGTCGACCGGCGGTACGGTCGAACGCGGCGACGTAGGCGAGCTTCTCGGGTGGCGCGCCCGCCGCGTCCCGAGGCGATGGATAGAAGGTCGGATCCGGGGTCCATCGGGTCATCCGGGCTCCTCGGTAGGGTGGGGAGGGCGTCCCGTCGCATCGATCATCGTCAGCGACTGAGGATATCCTAGTGAATTGATAGGCTATTCCGACAGTCCTGGTGGCGGACCGTTTCGCCCGACCGTCAAGATCTCCGTGACCGGGGAGTACGTCTCGCGTGTCGCCGGTGCGTCGGCAGGCGCATCCCTGATCACGGGGATCCGCGCAAATCGGGTACGGCGTGCCAGCGCGCTCCGACGCAGTCTCAGGCGGCACACTGGCCGGTTCGTTCCGCCGAGTCCTCAGGCCTCACCGGCACACGAACAACTCGGGTGCCCCGGGAGGGGCCTACCGGCCGGCCCGGGGCGGGTACGACACACCGGTGGTCGGCCGTCTCCGGAGCCGGCTCCAGCAGATACCGACGAACAGGGCCACCGCGATCGAGCCGAACAACGCAGGTGTCGTCGCCCAGCTGAGCCGGCTGGTGGTGGCCATGTCGTCGACCGCGAAGACGTCGACGGTGCCTCCGACGTCCTCGCCGCCGACACCGCTGATGGTTCCCGCCCCACTGCCTCCGTCGTCGAACACCCAGGAGCCTCGGCAGACGTTGTACTTGCCCTCCTTCGCGCAGCGCTCGACCTGGGCCGTCGCCGGTTGCCCGGTGACCAGGCGCGACACGTCGTCCATCGGGATGGTGCAGAAGACCCCGAGCAGGACGACCAGTAGCGCGGCCGGGAAGAGGGTCCGCCGCCAGAACGAACCGCCACCAGCGTCGGGTCTGCCTCTGTGGATCATGGCAGCCATGTTAGCCAGCACCGTCCAACAGCTGGTCAACCGGTTGCATGCCGCCTGATGACGAGTCGTGATCAGTACGCCATGGGCCCTACGTTGCCCGGCTGGCGTACCCGGTGCCCTGATCACCGAGTCTGCTGCGAAAGGCGGCAGCCACGAGGAGGTGTCAGGGTGGGATCGGGGGACCCGTTTCGTGAGTGGTCGAGGCCGGTCCGGGGCGAGGTACGCGAGACTGTGTCGATGAATCTAAAGTGCTCGACATGACTGAACCCGGTCCCAGTCCTGATCCAGCGCCGACCCCTGACCTCGACCCGGTTCCGGTTCCGGTTCCGGTTCCGCGTCCGCAGACCTCGACTGTCGCCGTCGTGAGCCTGATCGCCGGCATCTTCAGCGCGGTGGGCGGCTGCCTGCTCTGTGGGCTCCCGCCGATCGTGGCCATCGTTACCGGACATCTCGGCATCGCCCACACCCGTCGCGGCGAGAGCAGCGGATTCGGGATGGCTCTCGCCGGGCTGATCCTGGGGTACGTGTTGGTACTCCCCACCCTCCTGTTGCTCTTCACCGGCCTGTTCTCTGCGGTTGACTACGCGGGGCTACCGCACTTCGTCGACGACTTCTTCGACAGCTTCTGATTGGGTTCTGAGCGTCGGATCCGTCCTCACCGTGGCCGGGCGACGACTACTCGATTGGACTCGTAGCCGACCTCACCACCGAGCCACCGACCGCCGCAGGTGACGAGTACGAGCCGGTGCGGACCCTCCTGCCCGAACAGGTCGGGTGCCCGCTGCGGCAGTTCGTTCTTGGACAGGGTGTGCACCTCGCTGATCCGGTACCGGTGGGCACGTCCACGTTCGTCGACGACCTCGACGTTCCCACCGGATTCGGCCCGCCAGAGTTCGGCGAACGGGCCGGTGGTCGACTGCCAGGTCACGTGGCCGGCCAGCACGACTGCCCCGGCCCTGGCGTTCAGGGCCGCCCCCCACCAGGTGGCCTCACGTACGCCATCGGGTACGGGCAGTGTGCCGTCCGGGCCGATCTCCCGGCGTACGAGTCGGGCCGTACCGCCCTGCGGCAGCCGTACGGCCGGGCCGGGCAGTTGCTGGGTTTCGTCCGGTGGGCCCCGGAAACCGGCCTGCCCGGCGCTTGCCGGGGCCTCGCCGGTTGCCACCGCGCGGTCAGGGTGCCCCACGTTCGAGCCGGCGGTGGCTACGGCCCGAGCGGTGGCACCGGCCGGAGCGGTGGATACGGCCCGAGGGGCGGCGGTGGCTACGGCCCGAGGGGCGGCGGTGGGCGGCTCGGGGCCGGACGCGACCAACACCAGGATGGCTGCCCCGGCCAGGCCCGTCACCGCCGCGACGAGTGAGCGGGCCGGGCGGGTGACGGGCCGGGAGCGGTTCAGCCGGACGTTCATCGGCGGCCTTCGGGCCGTTGTCCGGCTCAACGGTCGGTGGGTTTCCGCCGTGGGCGCGCGGGCCAGCGACGCCACCCGGTCAGCACCAGAGCGGACAGCGTGAGGGCCGAAGCGGCGAGGGCGGCGGCAATGGGACCGGCCGAGTGCCGGGTTTCGCTGGCCGCGCCTGCCCACGCCCCGGTTGGCTCCTGACCGACGGCGGACTGCCCGTCCGGGGAGGAGGTACCGGTCCCCGAGTCGCCGAGCGTGCTCTGCGAGGGGTCGTCGCCCTGGTGGCCGGCCGGGACCTTGGTGGGCACCCCCGGCTTGAGGCGTAGCGCTGCCACCAGGCCGGCGTGATCGGAGGGCCAGAGCCCGTTGGGCGTACGGTCCCGCACCTGGTTTCCGATCAGGTGGGCGGAGACCGCCGACAGGGGTGTCCGCTGGTAGAAGACGTAGTCGATGCGTCGGTCCAGTTTGGATGGCAGGTTACGGAGGTCGGGGTCCTGAGTGGCGGTGAACCCGTCGCCGGGGCCGTGGACGGTCTGCCAGGCGTCGGCATAGCCGCCGTTGGTGAACGTGCCGTACGGGCCCGTCGCGTCGGTGGGCGGGGAGTTGAAGTCGCCGATCGCGACGACCGGCAACGGCGACTGCGCCAGTGCCGCGTACAGCTCCTGCCCCTGGGCGTTGCGGATGGCCGGCGCCTGGGGCTCCAGGTGCGTGGTGGCGACCCGGACCCGGGTTCGCTGGTAGGCCAGACCGACGTCCACCGCCGACCAGCCGCGCGGGATGGTGAAGGTGATCCCGGCCGGGGAGTTGACCACGAGTTTCGCGGTGTAGAGGTGCGACTGTGCGTTCGTCACCCGGAGTCCGTCCTGTACGAGGATCGCATCCCGGTCCGTGAAGCTTGCCTGTTCGGTGGCGCTGATCGGCACCGCACCACTGAACGTGGTGTCGATCGCGGCGGCCCGGTAGTGCAGACCGGCCCTGCGCAGCTCACGCAGCAGGATGTCCAGGAAGTCGTAGGTGACCTGGAGTTGGCCACCCAGCGGCCCCTTCTTCCACAGCGCCACCTCCTGTAGGCCGACGACGTTGGGGCGGTCCTTCCTGAGCAGGCGAGAGATGGCCCGGGCGCGGGCGGGGAAGTCGGTGGCGACCACCTGGGCGTAGGCGATCCCGGCCCGCCTGACGAGTTCCTGTTGCGTCGGTGCCGTGACCAGGGGCGTCAGGTCAGCGCCCTGGTAGATGTTGTACGTGGCGACCTTGAGCTGCTGCTTGTCCCGGGCCTGGGCCGGTGTGGCCGGACCCAGCGCTGCGGCGACGGCCAGTCCTGCGGCGGCGAGTAGCGCCGTCAGTCTCCGTGTCATCTGCTTCTCCTCGCACCGCTTCCGGCTCCGCGTGATGCGGGGACACCGGGGGAACGTTGGGCACGATGACCGTAACGTGAAATAACCTATCTGTCCGATAAAGGTAGACAGGGTAGACGTTAGTGTTGAATTGGAAGTATTGCCCTTCGGCTATCGCCCTTCGGCCAGGTCCATCGCCCGGTAGATCCGTTGCTCCGAGACCGGATACGGGGTGCCGAGTGCCTGGGCGAAGACGTTAACCCGCAGTTCCTCGATCATCCACCGGATCTGCCGTACGGCGGCGTCGCCGCGACGGGACTGGGGGAGCGCGGCCAGCATCTCCTGGTATTCCTTCTGCACCTGCTCGATCCGGGACTGCTGCTCCCGATCCCGCTGCGGATTCTGCGGCAACCTGTCCAGCCGGCCTTCGATGGCGGCCAGGTAGCGGGGCACGTCGGCCAGCCGGGCCCAGCCGGTCTCGGTGACGAAGCCCCGGTGCACCAGCCCGGTGAGCTGCGCCCGGATGTCCGCCAGCGCCGCCACCATGGTCAGGCTGTTGGTCCGCCCCAACCGCTGCTCGACGGCGTACGCGGCCGACAGCACCCGTCGTACCCGGTCGACCACCTCGACCACCGTGTCCACCAGGTCGGCGCGTACCCGGTCCCGCAGGGCGGCGAATCCCTCCGCGTCCCAGGCCGGGCCACCCGCGTCGGCCACCAGCTTGTCGATCGCCGCACCAGCGGCGTCGTCGAGCAGATCGACGACGCTCCGATGAGGATTACGACTCAGCGCCAGCTTCGCCTCGTTGGAGAGCCGGCCCTGGAGGAACTTCGCCGGTGAGGCGACCGTGAGCCGGAGCAGTCGACGGGTACCCGCCCACATCGCGGCCTGCTGCTCGGCCTCGGTCTCGAAGGCCCGGACCCCGACGCTGTCCCCCTCATCCACCAGCGCGGGATAGGCGGTGACCAGGTAACCGGCCCGGTTCTGCTCCACCGAGCGGGCCAGGGTGCCGATGCTCCACTCCCGCAGCCCGGTGCGCTGCACGTCCGGTGCGGCGGCGGCCACGACCTGCCGTACCTCTGCCTTGAGCTGCTTCTGGAGCGCGGCCAGGTCCTTGCCCTCGGCGACCGGCTGCTGCTCGTCGTTGACCACCCGGAAGTTGACCCGCAGATGGGCGGGCAGCCGGTCGAGATCCCAGGCGTCCCGGGGTACGGTCACGCCGGTCATCCGGCGCAACTGCCGGGCGAGGGCGTCGAGCAGCGGTTCCTGACCCGGCTGGATCGCCGCCAGCGCCGCCCGGGCGAAGTCTGGCACCGGGACGAAGTTGCGGCGTACGGCCTTCGGCAGCGACCTGATCAGCGCGATGACCAACTCCTCGCGCAGCCCCGGCACCTGCCAGTCGAAGCTCTCGGCCGGTACCTGGTTGAGCAGCGGCAGTGGGATGTCGACGGTCACCCCGTCGGTGACGGTGCCCGGCTCGAACCGGTAGGTCAACGGCAGGGCGATGCCCTCGGAGTGCCAGGAGTTGGGGTAGTCGGCCGCGTCGACCGCGCCCCTACCCTGATTGATCAGCATGTCCCGGTCGAAGGTGAGCAGGTCGGGCTGCTGGCGGCGGGCCTTCTTCCACCAGGTGTCGAAGTGCCGTCCGGAGACCACGTCGGCGGGGACCCGCTGGTCGTAGAACTCGAACAGGGTCTCGTCGTCGACCAGGATGTCCCGGCGTCGGGCCCGGTTCTCCAACTCGCCGACCTCGTCCAGCAGGGCCCGGTTGTCGTGGAAGAAGCTGTGGTGCGTCTGCCAGTCGCCCTCGACCAGTGCGTGCCGTATGAACAACTCACGGGAGAGCGCCGGATCGATCCGACCGAAGTTGACCTTGCGGCCGGTGACCAGCGGGATGCCGTACAGGGTGACCCGCTCGTACGCCAGCACCGCGCCCTGCTTCTTCTCCCAGTGCGGCTCGCTGTAGCTGCGCTTGACCAGATGTCCGGCGAGGGCCTCGACCCACTCCGGTTCCACCCGGGCAGCGACCCGGCCCCACAGCCGGGAGGTCTCCACCAGTTCGGCGGCCATCACCCAACGCGGTGGCTTCTTGAACAGGGCAGAACCGGGGAAGAGGGCGAACCGGGCGCCACGGGCACCGAGATACTCGTGCTTCTGTGCGTCCTTCAGGCCGACGTGGGACAGCAGCCCGGCCAGCAGCGACTGGTGGATCCGCTGGGTGTCGATCTCGCCATCGCCATCGGCCTGGTCCGCCTCCAGCCGCTTGGCTCTGCTCTCACCCCGCGGTGCACGGTCCGCCCGCCCCCGTTGCGGTCCGTCGTCGAGGGTGCGCAGCACCTGGCGGAGTTGGCTGAAGACGTCCTGCCACTCGCGTACCCGCAGGTAGTTGAGGTACTCGGCCTTACACATCCGGCGGAACGCGCTGGAGGAGAGGCTCTTCTGCTGCTCCTGCAGATAGCGCCAGAGGTTGAGCAGCGCGGCGAAGTCCGACTCCTTGTCGGTGAAGCGCGCGTGGGCCTGGTCGGCCTGCGCCTGCCGGTCCGCCGGACGCTCGCGCGGATCCTGGATCGACAGGGCGGCGGCGATCACCGCCACGTCGGTGGCGCAGCCGTTGCGCTCGCCCTCCAGGACCATCCTGGCCAGCCTCGGGTCGACCGGCAGCTGCGCCAACCTGCGTCCCAGCGGGGTCAGCGTTCGAGCCGCGTCGCCGGTGGCCGGCTCCAACGCGCCCAGCTCGTGCAGCAGGTTCACCCCGTCGGCGATGTTGCGCCGGTCCGGCGGGTCGATGAACGGGAACGCGGCGATGTCACCCAGCCCGATCGCGGTCATCTGGAGGATGACCGAGGCGAGGTTGGTACGCAGGATCTCGGGATCGGTGAACTCGGGCCGGGACAGGAAGTCCTGCTCGTCGTAGAGGCGGATGCAGATGCCGTCCGAGGTACGCCCGCAGCGGCCCTTACGTTGGTTGGCCGACGCCTGGGAGACCGGCTCGATCGGCAGCCGCTGCACCTTCAACCGGTGGCTGTACCGGGAGATCCGGGCGGTGCCCGGGTCGACGACGTACTTGATGCCGGGCACGGTCAGGGAGGTCTCGGCGACGTTGGTGGCCAGCACCACCCGGCGGGCGGTGTGTGCCTGGAAGACCCGGTGCTGCTCGGCGGTGGAGAGCCGGGCGTACAGCGGGAGGATCTCGGTGCCGCGCAGCGCGGGCCTGGCCTGGACCAGTTTGCCGAGCGCGTCGGCGGTGTCCCGGATCTCCCGTTCCCCGCTGAGGAAGACCAGGATGTCACCCGGCCCCTCGGCGGCCAGTTCCTCGACCGCGTCGCTGATCGCCTGCACCTGATCGCGGACGATGTCCCCGTCGTCCGACTCGCCCTCCTCGCCCTCGACGTCGAGCACGAGCGGCCGGTAGCGGACCTCCACCGGGTACGTCCGCCCGGACACCTCGATGACCGGTGCGTTCCCGCCGGCGAAGGCCCATGCTTCCCCGCTGACGGCGACGGATGCGTCCCCGTCGATGGTGGCCGGTGCGTCTCCGTCGACCTGGCTGCTCGGTGTCCCACCGCTGTGCTGGCTGTTCGGTGTTCCACCGCTGTCCTGGCTACTCGGTGTTCCACCGAAGTGCCGGGAGAAGCGCTGCGGGTCGATGGTGGCCGAGGTGATGATCACCTTGAGGTCGGGCCGGCGGGGGAGCAGCTGCTTCAGGTAACCGAGGATGAAGTCGATGTTGAGGCTGCGCTCGTGGGCCTCGTCGATGATCAGCGTGTCGTACTGGCGCAGCATCCGGTCCTGCTGAAGCTCGGCCAGCAGGATGCCGTCGGTCATCAGCTTGACCAGCGTACGGTCGCTGACCTGGTCGGTGAAGCGCACCTTGTAGCCGACGACGTCACCCAGTTCGGTGCCCAGCTCCTCGGCGATGCGGTTGGCCACCGTACGGGCAGCCAACCGGCGAGGTTGGGTGTGCCCGATCAGCCCCTGTACGCCCCGGCCCAGCTCCAGGCAGATCTTGGGAAGCTGGGTCGTCTTACCGGAGCCGGTCTCACCCGCGACGATCACCACCTGGTGGTCGCGGATCGCGGCCAGGAGTTCGTCCTTCTTCTCACTGACCGGCAGCCCCGCCGGGTAGGTGATCACCGGTACACCGGCCCGACGAACAGCCAGCCGCTCCTGCGCGGCGGTCAGCTCCGCGTCGATCTCGACTAGGGCCGACTCGCGCCGCTGCGGGTCGCGGATCTTGCGGATGCCGTCGAGTCGGCGCTGGATTCGGCGCTGGTCACGGAACGTCAGCTCGGCTAGCCGGGAGCGAACGTCGGCAAGGTCGGTACGGGCACTGGAGGCGGGCGGCGTCTGCATGTCGTGGCAAGGATAGGCACAACCGATCTCCAGCTGCCTCCGAGTTACCGCGTCGACCCGGCCGACCGTACCGGTTCAGTCACCCAGGTGCCCGGAGCAGTGGATCGTGGGTAGCGCGTACATATAGATGTTCTCTAACCTGATCAAGTGACGTACGTGGTTGTAGTCGCCCGTTGTCTGCTGCTTGTCGTGTTCCTCGTATCGGCCTTCAGCAAGCTGCGCGGTCGGGAACGGTTCACCGAGTTCGTCAGCTCGGTGCGGGCCTTCGGCATCCTGCCGGCCGGTGCCGTCCGCCCGGTGGCGGCCCTGGTGGTGCTGGCGGAGGCGGCCATCGTGGTGCTGGTGGCGGTTCCGGTCACGGCGGTGGCCGGCTTCGGCTTGGCGGTGGGACTCCTGCTGGTGCTGACCGGTGCCCTGGCCGTCGTGGTGCGCCAGCGCCAGCGGGTGACCTGCCGCTGCTTCGGCCCGGGATCGGCGCCGGTGAGCCGTCGTCACCTGGTCCGCAACGGTTTGTTGATCGTGATCGCGCTGGTGGGTGCGGCCGGTGCGCTGCTGGCCCCCGCCGGTGCGCTCCACCCAGCGGGTACGACCTTGGCGATCATCGGTGGCGCGACCGCGGCGCTGCTGGTCGTTCACTTCGACGACATCGTCGATCTCTTCGACTTCCGGTCCGGCGGGCCAGACCGGCCCGTCAGGTCCGTGGGTCACAAGCCGAGTTCGCGTTAGGAGCGGAACATGTCGTACGTGTTGGTAGCGATGGTCATCGTCGGCCTCATCGGTCTGTTCAACCTGTTACTGACGTTCGGGGTGATCCGCAGGCTACGGGAGCACACCGAGCAGCTGTCCGAGTTGCGCCACGGCTCCGACATCATCCTGCGGGCCGGTGCGACGGTCGGCGAGTTCGTGGCCGACACCACCGACGGTACGCAGGTCTCCCTGGATTTGCTGACCGGCCGTACGGTCGTCTCCTTCTTCTCCCCGCACTGCGCCCCCTGCAAGGAGCGGATGCCGGAGTTCATCCGGTACGCGGGCACCGTGCCGGGCGGCCGGGCGCAGGTACTGGCGGTGGTGGTGGGCACGCCGGAGGACGCCGCCGAATCGGTCGCCGCGCTCACGCCGGTGGCCCGGGTCGTCGTGGAGCCCGACGGGGGCGCGGTCTCCCGCGCGTTCGCGATCAACGGCTTCCCCGCACTCTGCCTGGTGGACGAGGGCGGCACGGTGCTGGCCAGCGGTTCCACCCTGGACGACCTGCCGTCGACCGTTGCCGTCTGAACAGGTGACCGTGGACGACAGCGGGCCGGTCAGCGCCCGGCCCGGGCGTCGCGAACTGCTGGTCGCGGCAGCCATGGCGGCCCGCCTGACCTGGCGGGCCGCGCCCCTGGCCACCATCGCGTACGGACTGGTCGCACTGACCACGGCCGGGGTCCCGGTGGCGACCGCCTGGCTGTTGAAGCTGGTCATCGACCGGCTCACCGCCGACGACGCCGGAGCGGGGGTGGCCGGTCCAGCCGTGCTGATGGCGCTGGCCGGGGTGGCGATGGCGATGCTGCCCCAGCTCGGCAACTATCTGCGAGCGGAGATCGATCGGGCCGTCGCGCTGGCCGCCGAGGACAGGTTGTACGGGGCGGTGGAGCGGTTCGTCGGGCTGGCCAACTTCGAGGATCCGGTCTTCCTGGATCGGCTGCGGCTGGCCCAGCAGGGGGCCGCGACACCCGCGCAGGTGGTGGAGGCCGGCTTCGGCCTGCTGCGGGGCGCGGCCACGCTCGTCGGCTTCATCGGCTCGCTGAGCCTGCTGAATCCGATGATCACGGTGTTGGTGCTGCTCACCGCCGTACCCGTGCTGGCTGCCGAGTTGGCGCTGGCCCGGCGGCGGGCCGGGGTGCTGTGGCAGATCGGACCGGCCGAACGCCGGGAGATGTTCTACCGGGGCCTGTTGGACAGCGTCCACGCGGCCAAGGAGATCAGGCTGTTCGGTGTGGGGGGATTCCTGCGCGGCCGGATGCTGGCCGAGCGCCGTACCGCCAACCGTGCCCGGCGGCGGGTCGACCGGCGGGTGCTGGTGGTCCAGGGGGGCCTGGCGGTGCTCGGAGCGGCGGTGTCGGGTGCCGCGCTGATCTGGGCCATCCACGCCGCCCGGTCGGGTCAACTCAGCATCGGTGACGTGTCGATGGTGATCGCCGCCGTCGCCGGGGTGCAGAGCGGGGTCAACGCCCTGATCAACTCGGTGGCGCAGGCGCACGAGCAGTTGCTGCTGTTCAACCACTATGTGGCGGTGGTCGACGCCGCGCCGGACCTTCCGGTGCCGGCCCGGCCGGTCGAGTTGCCGGTGCTCAGTGAGGGGATCGAGTTCCGCGACGTGTGGTTCCGCTACGGAGACGAGCATCCCTGGGTGTTGCGCGGGCTCGACCTGCGCATCCCGGCGGGGGTGGCGACCGGCATGGTGGGGCTCAACGGTGCCGGCAAGAGCACCATCGTGAAGCTGCTGTGCCGCTTCTACGACCCGACCCGGGGCTCGATCACCTGGGATGGCGTCGACCTCCGTACGGTGGACGCCGCCCAGCTGCGCCAGCGCATCGGTGCGGTCTTCCAGGACTTCATGGAGTACGACCTCACCGCGCGGGAGAACATCGCCCTGGGCGACCTGTCGGTGCTCGACGACCCGGAACGCCTGCACACCGCCGCGCGCCGGGCCGGGGTCCACGACCTGCTCAGCTCGCTGCCGCGCGGCTACGACACCCTGCTGACCCGACTGTTCTTCGGGGAGTCGGACCAGGGCAACCCGGAAACCGGGATCCGTCTGTCGGGGGGCCAGTGGCAGCGGCTGGCGCTGGCCCGGGCCTTCCTGCGGGACCGGGGCGACCTGATGATCCTCGACGAGCCCAGTGCGGGACTGGACGCGGAGGCCGAGCACGAACTGCACACCCGGCTGCGCCAGCATCGGGCTGGCCGTACCAGTGTGCTCGTCTCGCACCGGCTCGGTTCGTTGCGGGACGCGGACCAGATCGTGGTGGTCGTCGACGGGGTCGTGGCCGAGCAGGGTACGCACGCGGTGCTGCTGGCGGCCGAGGGGGAGTACGCCCGCCTGTTCCGTCTCCAGGCCTCCGGCTACCAACCCGAGGGGGAACTGGTGCTCGAACCGGGGCGAGGGTGAGACGGGTCGGTGGTCGATCCGGCGGGGAGCCCGGAGCCGGACCCGAACAATGATCAAGATTCGATAACTATGAATTGATCGCGTGTTACGAAGGTTAATAGATCGTTTAGCGTGGATGGATCGTTGGCACTCTCTTGGAGTGGAGGAAGGCCATGTTTCGACTTGTCGGAGCACTCAGTGACCGGGTGCTGGGGGCGATCGTCCCGAAGGTGACGGCGGCGGCCGCCACCTGTAGCCCCAACTCGTTCTGGTGGGGCTCCTACTGCTACTGCTCGGGTGAGCGGCCCTACTACACGCGGTGCGTGTGCAACTCGACCGGCAACAGCTACACCTGCACCTGCACCTACCGGTCCGGTATCGGTACCTGCTGATATCGGCCCCGATCGAATCGTCGCCGGCGGTGATCGCGGCCAGAAACATGGCCGTGGTCACCGCCGGTGGTCGATGCGGACGTCCGCCGCGACGGTCGGTGCCGCGTCGGGATCAGCGCCGACGGCCGACTCCGCCCGATGCTCGGTGCCGTGCCCGGTCAGCGCCGACGGCCGACTCTGCCCGACGGTAGGACGTACCGCCAGCCCTCCTGCCAGGTGAACGGCGCACCGACCAGCTCCGCCAGGGGCACACCGTCGAGCAGATGGTCGAACGCCCACCGGTTGGCCGTGTGGGCGACCACCAGCACCCGCCTGCCGTCCCAGGCGGCAGCCAGATCACGCAGGAACCCCCGGGTCTGGTCGACCACCTGGCGGTAGCTCTGCCCACCGGGGAAGGGGCGGTCTATGTGCCGTGGGCGAAGGGCGGCCAGCTCGGTGACCGCGATGCCGTTGAGATCTCCGTAGTTGCACTCGCGCAACCGGGTGTCCTGATGGATGGGGAGACCCCGCCGGGGAAAGGCGATGTCCACGGTCTCCACCGCCTGGGCGAGATCGGAACAGAACACCCCGGTCAGGCCGTCGTCCCGGTGCCGCTGGCCGAGTTGCCGGGCACACTCCCGGCCGTACGCGGAGAGGACCGCCGGCCGCCACCCGGTGGCCCGTCCAGCCTCGTCGTCCGTGGTGACCGAAGAGGTCTCGTACACGATGTCGACCGCCACCCCGACAGCTTGCCCTGCCGACGGCCGGCCCGCTGTCGGTTACTCGCGGACCAGGCAGAACGGGTGCCCCGCCGGATCGGCGTAGACCCGCCATCCCCGGGTGTCGTCCCCCGATTCGAGCAGCGTGGCGCCGATGGCCAGCACCTCCCGTTGGGCCGCATCGAGATCCGGCACCCCGAGGTCGAGGTGGAACTGCTGCGGGTGGGCCGGGTCGGGCCAGCGGGGTGGCCGATGGTCGGTCACCCGCTGGAAGGCCAGCACCAGACCGGAGCCGGTGTGCAGGGTCGCCCAGCTGTCGTCGACGGTCCACCGCCGATCGGGCTGGTTGACCGTGCCGCCGAGCAGGGACCGGTAGAACTCCGCCAGCTCGGTGACGTCAGGGCAATCCAGCACCACGCACTGCACGTTACCGATCATGGCTGTCCCTTCGTGAGGCGCGTCCACGATATCCCTCGATCGGCATCCGGTGGGCGGGATCGTCGGCCGATCGTCGGCTGATCGGCGGCCGTGAGTTCCGTCATCCCCGGTTAACCAGTGCGCTGACCAGGCCGTAAGGTTAGCCGAACCTAATCCGAGGGGTACGAGATCAAGTGACCACCGTTGCGGCCCGGCCGGTCGGCCTGAAGACCCGGCCGACTCGGCGTGGCACCCGGCGGGTGGCGGTCGCCGTCGGCGCGCTGCTCCTGCTCGGGCTGGCCGTACTGGCCAGTTTCGCGCTCGGTAGCAAGCCACTGGCCCCGACCCAGGTCTGGCACGCCCTGGTGGCGCCGGATGGTGGCGAGGCCACCACCATCGTGCGGGAGCTGCGGATGCCCCGTACGATACTCGCCCTCATCGTCGGGGCCTCCCTCGCCGTTGCCGGGGTCCTGCTCCAGGCACTGACCCGCAACCCGCTGGCCGAACCCCGGATCATGGGCATCAGCGCCGGTGCCTCGTTCGGCGTGGTGGTCGCCATCGCCTCCTTCGGTGTCAGCAGCCTGGCCGGGTACGTCTGGTTCGGTATCGCCGGCGCGCTGCTGGCCGGACTGCTCGTCTTCGGCATCGCCAACCGCACCCGCGACGGAGCCAGTCCGGTCACCCTGGCGCTGGTCGGTGCCGCCCTGGACGCCAGCTTCGGCGCGGTGGTGGTCGGCCTGCTCAGCATCGACGCCCGCACCTTCGAGGAGTACCGGTTCTGGGTGGTCGGCGGGGTGGCCGGACGGGACACCTCGGTCGCCGCCCAGGTCGTACCCTTCGCGCTGGTCGGCCTGCTGCTGGCCGCCGTGGCCGCCAGAGGGCTGGACGCCCTCGCGCTCGGTGACGACGTCGCCCGGGGCCTCGGCCACCGGGTCGGGTTGGTACGCCTCAGCGGCGGAGCCGCGGCCGTACTGCTCATCGGTGCCGGCGTCGCGGCGGCCGGGCCGATCGCCTTCGTCGGGCTGGCCGTGCCACACCTGGCCCGGGGCCTGGTCGGTGCCGACCACCGGTGGACCCTGGGCGTCTCCGCGCTGCTCGGCCCGGTGCTGCTGCTCACCGCCGACGTCATCGGGCGGCTGATCGCGCCACCCGGAGAGATCCCCGCCGGCATCGTCACCGCCCTGGTCGGTGCTCCGCTGCTGGTGTTCCTGGTACGTCGGGCCCGGGTGGTGACCGCATGACCGAGACCCGTGACCGTCACCCCGACACGTCCGGACGGCCGGCGAACCGCGCCCTGGTCCGCCTCGGCGGGGCCAGCCTGCTCATCCGACGCCGCTCGGTGTTCGTGGCGGTCGGGTTGACGATCGTGCTGGCCGCCGCCCTGGTGCTGAGCCTCTCCCTCGGGACCCCGTACGTGGCACCGGTCGACGTGTTGCGTTCACTCTCCGGTGCCGGTACTCCGTACGACCTGGTCGTGCTCGACCTGCGGTTGCCCCGCAGCGTGCTGGCCGTGGTGGCCGGGGCCGCCTTCGGGGTCGCCGGGACCCTGATCCAGAGCGTCGCCCGCAACCCGCTGGCCAGTCCCGACGTCATCGGTATCACCCAGGGTGCCGGACTGGCCGCCACCATCGCGCTGACCACGGGGGCGGCTGCCGCCCTGGTCGCGCCGGCCGCACTGGCCGGTGGGCTGCTGGCAGCGGCGGCGCTGCTGCTGTTGGGCTCCCGGCAGGGGCTGGCCGCACAACGGTTCGTCCTGGCCGGCGTCGCCGTGGCGATCGCACTGCGGGCGTTGACCGAGGTCGTGATGCTTTCCGCCGATCCGATCGACGGAATGCGGGCACAGGTCTGGCTGATCGGCACGCTGGCCGGCAAGGGCTGGACCGAGGCGGCGTACATCGCGGTCACGCTGGCGGTGCTGCTACCCGTGCTGCTCTGGGCCGGCTGGGCACTGAACAGCAGCGCGCTCGACGACGACACGGCCCGGGGGATCGGTCTGCGCCCCACCGCCCGGCGGATCGGCCTGGCCACCACCGGTGTGCTGGCGGCTGCCTCGGTCACCGCCCAGGTGGGCGCGGTGGACTTCGTGGCCCTGGTGGCGCCACAGGTCGCCCGGCGGCTGGTCCGGGCGGAACGTCCGCCGATGTTCTGCGCCGCGCTGGTCGGGGCGGTGCTGGTCGTCCTCGCCGACCTCGCCGGACGGCGGCTGTTCGCCCCCACCCAACTGCCCGCCGGGGTACTCACCGCGGCCATCGGCGGCCCGTACCTGCTCTTCCTGTTGGTACGGGGCCGACGGAAGGCCACCTGATGACCTCGCCGGCTGGGAAGGCGCACATCGGCCGGACCTCCCACACCCCTGCGTCCTTCGCTGGAGGAACCCGTGATGCTCTCCACGCGTGAACTCGTCGTCGGCTACGACGACCGGGTGGTCATCGACGGACTCGACGTCGAACTGCCGCCGGACGCGTTCACCGTCATCGTCGGGCCGAACGCCTGCGGCAAGTCCACCCTGCTGCGCACGATGGCCCGGCTGCTCACCCCCAACCGGGGGACGGTGCTGCTGGACGGTACGGCGATCCGGGACCTGCCGACCCGGGAGGTGGCCCGGCGTCTGGGCGTACTGCCGCAGAGCCCGCTGGTCCCCGAAGGGGTCACCGTCGCCGACCTCGTCGGCCGGGGCCGGCAGCCGTACCAGCGGTGGTGGCGGCAGTGGTCGACCCAGGACGGGGAGGCGGTGGCCGAGGCGATGAACCTGGCCGACGTGGCCGCGCTCGCCGACCGGCCGGTGGACGCCCTCTCCGGCGGCCAGCGGCAGCGGGTCTGGATCGCGATGACTCTCGCCCAGGACACCGATGCGCTGCTGCTCGACGAGCCCACCACGTTCCTCGACCTGGCCCACCAGGTGGAGATCCTGGACCTGTTGCACCGGCTCCGGGTCGAACGTGGTCGTACCGTCGTCGCGGTTCTGCACGACCTCAACCAGGCAGCCCGCTACGCCGACCACCTGATCGCCATGCGCGACGGTGCCGTGGTCGCCGCCGGTGCGCCCCGCGAGATCCTCACCGCGGAGCTGGTCCGCGAAGTCTTCGGGCTCGACTGTGTGGTCGTGCCCTGCCCGGTGACCGGGGCACCGATGGTCGTCCCCGCCCTCACCACACCATCCCTGATGAAAGGAACATCATGCGCCGTCTCGTCACCGCCCTCGCTGCGGTCGTCGCGGTCGGTGTCGGCCTGACCGGATGCGCCGAGAGCGATCCCGTCCCCGGGGCCGACGCGGCGGAGACCCATTCGATCACCCACGCCATGGGCACCACCCCGGTGCCGGTCAGCCCCAAGCGGGTCGTGGTGCTCGACACCGACAAGATCGACACTGCGCTGTCGTTGGGCGTCGTGCCGGTGGGCGCGGCTCGTGCCGGCGAGGCCAAGGGCTGGCCGACCTACTTCGGAGACCAGCTCACCCCGATCAAGGAGGTCGGTGTCCTCACCGAGCCCGACCTGGAGGCGATCTCCGCGCTGAAGCCGGACCTGATCCTGGGCAGCAAGTTCCGCCAGGAGAAGTTCTACGACGAGCTGTCCAAGATCGCGCCGACGGTCTTCACGGAGAAGGTCGGTATCACCTGGAAGGAGAACTTCCTCCTCGACGGTAAGGCGCTGGGCAAGGAGCAGCAGGCCCGTGACCTGCTGGACGCGTACGAGAAGCGGGCCAAGGACCTGGGCACGAAGATCGGCGACCCGGGGGCGAAGAAGATCTCCATCGTCCGGTTCATGCCGGCCGAGATCCGGGTGTACGGGCCGGACTCGTTCTCCGGCATCGTGGTCGGTGACGTCGGCCTCGGCCGTCCGGAGCGCCAACTGCTGGCCAACAAGGAAGACAAGCGGATGGACAAGGTCAGCCCCGAGCGGATCTCGGAGGTCGACGGCGACATCATCTTCGTGGCCGCGTACGGCGAGAAGGCCGCCGCCGAGCAGGCCAAGGTCACCGGCGGCACCCTGTGGAAGGGCCTGTCCGCGGTCAAGGCCGGCAAGTCGCACGTGGTGCCCGACGAGATCTGGATGACCGGTATCGGCGTCACCGCCGCCGGGAAGATCCTCGACGACCTGGAGAAGTACGTAACCGCAGCGTGACCCGGACTCCCGGAAGCCATTGGGGTCCTCAAGATTACGGAACGAGTGGTCGTCCCATCCCCGGGACGACCACTCGTTCCGTGTTGGTGACCCGGTGCCCGATGGGAGATCGTTGGTGGGTGCCCTCGTCGGAGGAGTGGAGTTGGACAGCAGCCAGCAGTGGAGTCGGCCGATGCCGACGCGGGAACAGCAGCGCATCGACATCGTCGTCGGAACGGCGGTCGCCGCGGTGGCGCTGCTGCACCTCACCCTGACCGCCAGCGCCGGCAGGTTCATCCTCGGTCCGCCGCCGTCCTGGCCGGAGCAGCTCTTCTGGTCGGTGGCGGTGACGCTGCCCCTGGCCTGGCGTCGCCGGTGGCCCGAGGCCACCGCCGTGATCATCGCGGTGGCGTTCATCGGTGGTCAGGTCCGCGCCGCACCGGAGGTGCAACTGGCGTCGGGTGCGATCTGCGCTGCCATCTACACGCTCGTCGGCTGGGGGCGGAACCACCGGCTGGCCCGCCGGATCGGGGTAACCGTCATCGCCGCGATGTTCGCCTGGATCGGCGTCGCCTACTGGAATACGGTGGCCGACCTTCCGGAGGATGCGTTCGTCGAGGCTGCCGGACCGGTGCCGCCACTGCTGGCCGCGATCTTCAGCACCGTACTGACCAATGCCCTGATCTTCGGATTCGCCTACTTCTTCGGGGAGACCGCCTGGGTCGCTGCCCGGCGGGAACACCTGCTTCAGGTGCAGGCGGAACAGCTGCGCCGGTCCCAGGCGGAAGCGGGCGAGCGGGCGGTGCTGGGCGAGCGGGTACGCATCGCCCGGGAACTGCACGACGTCGTCGCCCACCACGTGTCGGTGGTCGGGATCCAGGCTGCCGCCACCCGCCGGGTCATGGACAAGGACCCGGCCCGGGCCCGTACCGCGCTCTCCGCGATCGAGCAGAGCGCCCGTACCGCCATCGACGAACTGCGTCGGATGCTCAACCTGCTGCGCCAGCCCACCGCGACCGGCGACAGTACGGAGGCACCCGCCACCGTTGGCGTCGAACGGGTCGACGACCTGCTGGCCAACGTCCGGGACGCGGGGCTGACCACCTCCTACGGCGTGTACGGCGACCCGGTGCCGCTGCCCGAGTCGCTGTCCCAGGCGGCGTACCGGATCACGCAGGAGGCGATCACGAACACCCTCAAACACGCCGGGGCTACCATGATCGACGTGCGGATCCGCTACCTGGCCAACGAGTTGGAGATCGACGTGCTTGACGACGGCCGAGGGAGTGGAGGTGGGCCGAACAGCGGCGCCGGTGGACTGGGCCTGATCGGCATGCGGGAGCGGGTCGCTGCCCACGACGGGCACCTGGAGGCCGGTCCACGCGGTGGCGGTGGGTTCCGGGTACGGGCCCGTTTCCCGCTGGCCCGGGTGGGAGCGGAGGCATGACCGACACGACCTTCGGCCCGGACCGGCCGATCCGGGTCCTGCTGGCCGACGACCACCATCTCGTCCGTACCGGATTCCGGGTCATCCTGGAGACGGAGGACGACATCGAGGTGGTGGGTGAGGCGGTCGACGGCGAACAGGCCGTTGCGCTGGTGGCCCGCACCCACCCCGACGTCGTACTGATGGACGTGGAGATGCCCAGGCTCGATGGTCTGGCGGCGACACGGCAGATCGCTGCGGCGAAGTCCGGCCCGGCGGTGCTGATCCTGACGACGTTCGACCGGGACGACTATCTCTTCGCCGCCCTCCAGGCCGGGGCCAGTGGTTTCCTGCTCAAGAACGGCACCCCGGAGGACCTGATCGACGCGGTACGGGTGCTGGCCAGCGGTGACGCACTGCTGGCACCGGCGATCACCCGCCGGGTGATCGCCACGTTCGCCCGACCGGAGGCGGTGCCGAGGAACGACGCGCGGTTGGCGGAGTTGACCCCACGGGAGCGGGAGGTGCTGGTGCTGCTGGCCGGCGGTGCCACCAATGCCGAGATCGCCACCCAGCTGTACCTGGGCGAGACGACGGTGAAGACCCACGTCAGCCGGGTACTGGCCAAGCTGGGGCTGCGTGACCGTACGCAGGCGGTGGTGTTCGCGTACGAACACGGCGTCGTTACCCCTGGCGGATGACCTGGGTCCGCCGCGCGGCGGACCCAGTTGATCAATCGTCGGCCGGACGCCGTGGGACCGGGTGAGACCTAGCCTTGACGCCATGACAGAGGTGCTCCGGGTCGAATCGATCAACCGCAGTTTCGGGGACAGACAGGTACTCAGGGATGTCTCGTTCGATGTGACCGCCGGCCGGATGACCGGCTTCGTCGGCGGCAACGGGGCCGGCAAGACCACCACCATGCGGATCATCCTGGGTGTGCTGGCCCCCGACTCCGGTGAGGTGCGCTGGCAGGGTGCCCCGCTCACGAGACAGCGCCGGCAGCGTTTCGGCTACATGCCGGAGGAGCGTGGCCTCTACCCGAAGATGTCCGCCCGCGAGCAGTTGGTCTATTTTGGTCGGCTACACGGGTTGAGCCGGGAGGCCGCGCAGCGCAACACCGCCGACCTGCTCGACCGGATGGGCATTGCCGAACGCGCGAACGACCAGTTGGAGACGCTGTCGCTCGGTAACCAGCAGCGGGTGCAGATCGCTGCCGCGTTGGTGCACGACCCGGACGTACTCGTACTGGACGAGCCGTTCTCGGGCCTCGACCCTCTGGCCGTGGACACCGTCCTGACCGTGCTGCGCGAGCGCACCGCCCGGGGCGTACCGGTGTTGTTCTCCAGCCACCAGCTCGACGTGGTGGAACGGCTCTGCGACGACCTGGTGATCATCTCCGACGGCGTGATCCGGGCCGCCGGCAGCCGGGAGGGGCTGCGCTCGGCGTACGCCCTGCCCCGGTACGAGCTGCGGGTCGACGGCGACGCCGGTTGGCTGCGCGACCAGCCCGGGGTGACCCTGGTCGACCTGGACGGTGCCCACGCCGTCTTCGACCTCGCAACCGGTGCGGATGACCAACAGGTTCTCCGTGCGGCCCTGGCCCGTGGTCCGGTGCGGGCCTTCGGCCCGGTCGCCCCCTCCCTTGTCGAGATCTTCCGAGAGGTGAACCAGTGAACTCCTTCGCCGCCATTCGCCTGGTGACCGTCCGGGAGATCCGGGTCAAGCTCCGGGACAAGAGCTTCCTTTACAGTACGGTGTTCTTCCTGCTCTTCGCCGCTGTCGGCACCATCCTGCCGTCGCTGGTGGACGGCGGTCCGTCCACAGTGGCTGTCTCCGAATCGGTCGCCGGTACGTTGGCCGGCACCGACCTGGAGGTGCGTACGGTTGCCGACGACCAGACCGCCGAGCAACTCGTCCGCGACGGCGAGGTGGATGCGGCGGTGGTCAGCGGCCCGAAGGTGCTGGCCATGGACGAGGCCCCCAGTGACGTGGTGGGTGCGCTGAGCGTCGCGCCGCCGGTCAAACTGCTCGACCCGGACGCGGTGGACCCGATGGTCGCCTTCCTGGTGCCGTTCGTGTTCGCGTTCGTCTTCCTCTTCGTCTCCATGACCTTCGGGGTGCAGATCGCCCAGAGCGTCACCGAGGAGAAGCAGACCAGGGTCGTGGAGATCCTGGTGGCGAGCATCCCGGTCCGGGCCCTGCTGGCCGGCAAACTGCTGGCCGGTGGCCTGCTGGCGATGGGGCAGGTAGCCCTGACCGCAGTGGTGGCGCTGGTCGGAATGCGGTTCGCGGACAGCGGCGGTAGTCTTCTGTCTATCCTGGCTCCGGCCATCGGCTGGTTCCTGCCGTTCTTCGTCGCCGGGTTCGTCATGTTGGCGGCGCTGTGGGCCGCCGTCGGTGCCCTGGTGAACCGGCAGGAGGACATCGGGGGCGCCTCGATGCCGCTGCAGATCGTCGTCATGCTGCCGTTCTTCGCGGTGATCGCCCTGCACGACAACCCGTTCGCGATGACGGTCATGTCGTACGTGCCGTTCACCGCGCCCACCGCGATGCCGCTACGGATGTTCACCGGGGACGCGGCCGGTTGGGAGCCGATCCTGTCCCTCGTCCTGCTGATCGTCACCGCAGTCGGCATCCTGCTGGCCGGGACCCGGCTGTACGAGGGTTCGCTGATGCGTACCAACGGCAAGGTTTCGTTGGGCGTGGCGTGGCGGGACCGCGAGATGCGGCGGGTGAACCAGGGCAGCGGCGACCGGGTCGGCGTGACGAGTCGCTGAGCTTCTGCCGGACGTCCGAGCTGTTGCAGCAAGTCGATGGGGGCCACCTCCAACCGGAGGTGGCCCCCATCGACTGTGCGGGTGTGTTGTCGGGAAAGGTCAGGCGGCGGTCGACCAGATGGCGGCGAAGGCAGCCGCTTCACCGGCCAGCCACTGCTCGACCTGGGCACCCTTGACGCCGGGAGCCGGGCGGTGTGCCACGCCGCGACGCAGGTCGACCAACACCGGCTCGGCGTGCGGGAGCACCTGGTCCATGTGCCGGCCCATCAGGTGCAGGGTGGCCAGGACGGTCTCCTCGCTCGGGGCCGCCTCGTCGAAGTAGAGGCGTACCGCCTCGGCGCGACCGTCGTCGTAGCGCAGCCCGAGGTGGGGGTTGATCTTCACGGGGAGGCCGCCGAGCAGGCCGAGCGCGTCGCGGGTCTGGGCGAGCTGGACCTTGGCCGGATCGCCGAGTGACTCCAGGTAGCGGGTCGCGCCGGGGGTCAGCGCCGAGTAGAGCGCCCGCCACCTGGGCTTGACGACGTTGACGACCGCGGCCAGGTTGGTGCCGCCGGTGTGGAACGCGATGTCGGTCTTGAGCGCCTTGACGAACTGACCGTGCGGATTGAAGCCCGAGCGGGAGGCTCGCTGCTTGCGCAGGCCGCCGACGAAACTGGCCTTGGCCGGGCCGGTGCGGTCGACGTAACGGGTGAAGCCGAGCAGTGTGGCGTAGGGCAGCGGGGCGGCAGCGGCGGGGGAGGTTGGGGCGGCGGAGGTGGTCGCGGTCACGGCTGTCCTCCCAGTTCAGGAGCCGGATTAGTACATACATTCTAATCGACTGGCACCGCTTCGCCCAGCCCAAAGGGGACGTTGCGGGCTGCGGTTTTCGCCGAAGATGGAGCGCTATCCGCCGGGCGGCGCAGCTGCTGCCAGCCGTTCTCGACCGATGTGTGGCACCTGTCGGGCTGGTCGCCCATGCCGACGAACAGTGCCGTCAGCATGGGGGCACCGTGGTCGAGTGTCTGGCGGGGCAGCGGGCCGTTGGCGACCAGGGAGACCAGCCCGTGGCCGATGGCCCAACTCTGGATCGCCAGGTCCAGCGGGTCGGTCTCGGCGCGGAAGCGCCCGGTGTCCCGGGCGCGTCGGGCGGCCTGGACCAGGTACTCCAGGGTGGCGTCGGCTGCCCTGAGGTCCTCGAGGTCGAAGCTCGCGTCGAACATGACCCGGTACAGGTCGGGGTGGTCCAGCGCGTTGCCGAGGTAGGAGGCGACCAGCGCGGTCAGGTCCCGGACCGGGTCCTCGGAGGCGGCCACCGTCGCGAACCTGGCCGCCAGGCGGGTGAAGCCCTCCTGGCGTAGGGCCTTCCACATGCCGTCCATGCCACCGAAGTAGGTGTAGACGGCCATCGTCGACACGCCGGTCCCGGCCACCAGCGAGCGCAGGGTGACCGGCTCGCGGGTGCGGAGCATGTGTGCGGCACGTTCGATGAGCAGGGTGCGGATCGCGGGATCCTTCGTCCTCGCCATGCCACCACATTACATAGCATAGCTTTGCTATAGTTTCGGGGCCCGGAACTCATGGGCACTCAGGTAAGGAGTCAGCATGGCCATTACTCTCGTGAACCCCGAAGGACTGCCGAAGGTCGACATCTACCGGCAGGTGTCGGTCGCCACCGGATCGAAGCTGGTCTTCCTCGCCGGTCAGGTCGCCGTCGACGCCGCCGGGGCCACGGTCGGTGTGGGCGACCTCGCCGCCCAGGTCGAGCAGTGCTACCTCAACGTCGCCACCGCCCTGGCCGCGGTCGGCGCGTCCTTCGGGGACGTGGCAAAGCTGACCGCCTACGTCGTCGACTGGACTCCCGACAAGATGCCGCTGCTGATGGAGGGGATCACCCGGGCAGCCGCGAAGCTGGGAGTCACCCCGGTCCCGCCGTTCACCGGGCTGGGCGTCAGCGCGCTCGCCGGCCCCGATCTCCTGGTGGAGGTCGAGGCCACCGCGGTCATCGACTGAACGTAGGGCGACGAGGTGGCCCGGACCCGCACAGCAGCTGCCATTCGAGGCCTCGGGTCCGGGCCGGTCCCCCGTGGTGCACCTACCCCGCCGGGTGTCTCGGTACCTCGTCGATCCGGTGCCGGCGTCAGCCGGTGAGGGCGACGACTCCGGCAAAGGTCCAGCGGTTTCCTTCCGGATCCTCCGCCGTGAACAGGCAGTCGCCGAAGATCTCATCATCTTCGACGTGCAGGATCCGGGCACCCGCCGCAGTCGCCCGTTCCACGAGCGAGCTGATCTCCCAGTGGTTGTTGCCGATCGTGAACCTGAGGTGCGCGCCGCCGGGTGGTGCGACACCCTCGGTGTCGGCACCCGCCCGGCCGATTGTGATCCGGATGGTGCCGCGGGCGAGATCGACACGCTGGACGGTGCCGGCCGCATCGGTATGGACCGCCGTCTCGCGAAAGTCGAAGGCCTCGGCGAGAAAGTGTCGAGCGGCTTCGATGTCCCGGTAGCTGATCATAATCACTCCTGGCATCGGGGAATGACAGTCCGGATTCGCCAATGGCTCGACACGACGGTACGGGGACGACGCAACCGTCGTCACCGCCCGGCGAACGCGACGTCGGTACCGTCGTCACCGCCCGGCGACAGCACACCGCAACGTCGGCCGGGCGGGACGGGTTCCGGACGCTAGAGTTGCCCCACCTCGGTGATCCGTAGCACGGCCGCGCCGGCCTCGTCGGAGGCGGCCAGGTCGACCTCCGCGCTGATGCCCCAGTCGTGGTCGCCGTCCGGGTCGTCGAAGATCTGCCGGACCGTCCACCGGTCCCGCTGCTGGTCGATCATCAACAGCGCCGGGCCGCGTGCCGCCGGACCGGTGCCGATCTCGTCGTACGCCTCGAAGTACGGCTCCAGCGCGTCCGCCCACGCGTCGGTGTCCCAACCGGACTCGGCGTCCAGGGTGCCCAACTCGTCATAACGCCGTAGCGCGGCAAGCTCGACCCGACGGAACAGGGCGTTGCGGACCAGCACCCGGAAGGCACGGAGATTCTTGGTCACCGCCGGTGGCCGATCGTCGATCACGACGGTCTCGGGGTCGACGTCGGTCGGGTTGCGCAGCCGTTCCCACTCGTCGATCAGGCTGGAGTCGACCTGGCGGACCAGTTCGCCGAGCCATTCGATGAGGTCGACCAGTTCCTCGGTCTTGGCGTCCTCGGGCACGGTCTGGCGCACCGCCTTGTACGCGTCGGCGAGGTAGCGCAGGACCAGACCCTCCGACCGGGACAGTCCGTAGAAGTTGACGTACTCCACGAAGGTCATCGCCCGCTCGTACATGTCGCGGACCACGGACTTCGGTGAGAGTTGGTAGTCGGCGACCCACGGGTGACCCCGCCGGTACATCTCGTAGGCGGCGTCCAGCAGTTCCGCCAGCGGCTTGGGGTGGGTGACCTCGTCGAGCAGTTCGAGCCGGGCCTCGTACTCGATGCCGTCGGCCTTCATCTGCGCGACCGCCTCGCCGCGGGCCTTGAACTGTTGCGCCGACAGCACCTGCCGAGGATCGTCCAACGTGGACTCGATGATGGAGAGCGCGTCGAGTGGATAGGTCGGCGACTCCCGGTCGAGCAGTTCGATGGCGGCCAGCGCGAACGGCGACAGCGGCTGGTTGAGTGCGAAGTCGAGCTGGAGGTCGACGGTGAGGCGTACCCGCCGGCCGTTCTCGTCCGGCTCGGGCAACTGCTCCACCACGCCGCCGGCCAGCAGCGCCCGGTAGATGGCGATGGCCCGGCGGATGTGCTTCCGCTGCGCCGCCGGCTCCTCGTGGTTCTCGGTGAGCAGGTGCCGCATCGCGGCGAACGCGTCGCCGGGCCGCCCGATCACGTTGAGCAGCATCGCGTGGCTGACCTGGAAGCTCGACGTCAACGGTTCCGGCTCAGCCTCGATCAGGCGCTCGAAGGTGGGCCGGCCCCAGCCGATCGACCCCTCCGGTGGCTTCTTGCGTACGACCTTGCGGCGCTTCTTCGGATCGTCGCCCGCCTTGGCCAGCGCCTTCTCGTTCTCGATGACGTGTTCCGGGGCCTGCACCACCACCGTGCCGATGGTGTCGAACCCGGCCCGCCCGGCCCGCCCGGCGATCTGGTGGAACTCGCGGGCCTTGAGCAGGCGGGTCTTCACCCCGTCGTACTTCGACAGGGCGGTGAAGAGCACGGTCCGGATCGGTACGTTGATGCCGACGCCGAGCGTGTCGGTGCCGCAGATGACCTTCAGTAGTCCGGCCTGGGCCAGCGTCTCCACCAGGCGGCGGTACTTCGGCAACATTCCGGCGTGGTGTACGCCGATACCGTGCCGGACGAGCCGCGACAGGGTACGCCCGAAGCCGGCGGTGAACCGGAAGTTGCCGATCGCCGTGGCGATGGCGTCCTTCTCGGCCCGGCTGCACACGTTGACGCTCATCAGCGCCTGGGCCCGTTCCAGGGCGGCAGCCTGGGTGAAGTGCACGACGTAGACCGGTGCCTGCCGGGTGCTGAGCAGCTCTTCGAGGGTCTCGTGCAGCGGGGTGGTCGCGTACGAGAACATCAACGGCACCGGCCGTTGCGCGGACTTCACTACGGCGGTGGACCGACCGGTACGACGGGTCAGGTCGTCGACGAACCGGGTGACGTCCCCCAGGGTGGCCGACATCAGTACGAACTGCGCCTGGGGCAGCTCGATCAGTGGCACCTGCCAGGCCCAGCCCCGGTCCGGCTCGGCGTAGAAGTGGAACTCGTCCATGACGACCTGCCCGACATCGGCACGGTCACCCTCGCGCAGTGCGATGTTGGCCAGGATCTCGGCGGTGCAGCAGATGATCGGGGCGTCCTCGTTGACGCTGGCGTCGCCGGTGAGCATCCCGACGTTGGCCGGACCGAAGATCTCGCACAGGGCGAAGAACTTCTCGGACACCAGGGCCTTGATCGGCGCGGTGTAGAACGTGGTGCGATCGTCGGCCAGCGCGGCGAAGTGCGCGGCGATGGCCACCAGGCTCTTACCGGAGCCGGTCGGCGTATTCATGATCACGTTGGCGCCCGAGACGATCTCGATCAGCGCCTCGTCCTGATGGGGATAGAGGGTGAGTCCCTGCTCAGCGGCCCAGCCGGTGAACGCGTCGTACAGGGCATCGGGGTCGGCGCTGCGCGGCAGCTGATCAGTGAGCGTCATGGCTGATCCATCGTGCCTGGATGATCGCGTCAGCGCCAATCCGATTCATGATCCTGTTCACCCGTTCCGCCATGATCTGCGTGATCGGGGACCAACTCACGCATGTCGCCAGGGTTTCGTCACTCAGCCCCCGATCAACAGGATCATCAGCGGTCGGGACGAGGCAGGGGCGAGGCGGGCCGGGGGCGAGGCGGGCCGGGGCGGTCGGTCAGCGGCGGCCGGTCGGCGGCGATCCGTCAGCGGTGGTCGGTCAGCGCCGGTGGAAGACCAGGTCGAAGATCGTACGGCCGGCGGCGATGCCGCGCTGCTCGAACTTGGTCACCGGTCGGTGCTCCGGGCGAGGGGCGTATCCCGGGAACGCGTTGACCAGCTCCGAGTCGGCGGTGAGCGTGTCCCGCATCGCCTCGGCGTACTCGGCCCAGTCCGTCGCGCAGTGCAGCGTCCCGCCGGGGACCAGCCGGGACCGTAGCAGCGCGACGTGGGCGGGCTGGATCAGCCGGCGCTTGTGGTGGCGGGCCTTCGGCCAGGGATCGGGAAAGAACGCGTGTACGGCGTCCAGGGAGTCCGCCGCCAGCATGTGCCGGACCAGGGCGAGCGCGTCACCCTGGGCGACCCGGACATTGGTCAGCCCGAGGCGCTCGACGACGGCGAGGAGGTTGGCGATTCCGGGGGTGTGCACCTCAACTGCGAGATAGTCTCGGCCAGGGTCGGCGGATGCCATCGCTGCGGTGGCGTCGCCCATCCCGGAGCCGATCTCCAGGACCACCGGGGCTCGGCGACCGAAGAGGGTGACCAGGTCCAACAGTGCCTCAGGTTCGTCCGGGACGGTCAGTCCGTAGACGGGCCAGAGACGCTCCAGAGCGTCGACGTGCCGCCCGCTGAGACGGCCGCGGCGTGGATGGAAGGTGCGGACCCGGGCGGGATGCCGGGGCGGCACCGTGGCGGTCTGGTCCTGGTGGGTGGAGGTCACAGGGACATGAGCCTACGCGACCGCCAGGGTCGGTCACCTGTGAGCCATGACCCACGAAGAGAAGATCCGGTACGGGCGGCAGGGGCGACACCCCGGCCGGCGGCGCAGGAAGGGGCGGGTGATGTCTTGCCTGAGCCATGGCGCCCGGCTACTGGCCGCAGTCGCCGTAACCGCGTGGGTGTTGCTCGGGGCAGTTCCGGCCCGGGCGGCGGACATCTTCGTCGAGGTCACACCGAGCACTGTCGAGGCCGGGCGGCCGGTCGACATCCGGGCCAGCTGTCGGAGCAACAACCAACCGGCAACCGTGGAGTCGCCCGCGTTCGGATCGGTGACCGTCCAGCCGAGGGCGGGGTTCCTGATCACGACCGCCCGGGTACCGCGCGACACGAATCCCGACGGCTACCGGGTCCGACTCAGTTGTCCGGACGGTGGTACGGCCACCACCCGGCTGATCGTGGTCGCCGGTGACCGACCCCAGCACGGCCCGGCCACCGGCTTCGGGGGTGCGGCCGGCGACGACTTCGGCGGTCTGCTCGTAGCCGGTGGGCTCGGCAGCACGGTGGTCGGGCTGACGATCGGGTTGGTCGTGCTGCGCCGCAGAAACCGACATTCCGCACCTCGGCCGGTGCGTGGCCGGGCCGGCGGTTGACGAATCGGCCATGGTCCGCGCGTCAGCCGGGAACGGTCCGATGTCCCGTCGCTCTCCGCGAGTCAGCCGTGCCAGCCGGAACGGCGGGCAGCGCCGGTTGGTGGACAGCGGGCAGCGTACGCCCAGCCATCGCTCACGGTCGCCGGTAGCGCGACGTGGCCGACGGCGCTGGAGCGGGGTCCTGGCCGTCGTCCTGGTGCTGGCCGGGGTGTTCGCTGTCGGGGCCGGACTCGGCCAGTCGGGAAACTCGCCACTGGGTTGGCTACGGTTGGGTCAGCGACCGCCACCGTGGGACTTTCCGGTGCTGGAGCCGAGCCGACCGGTCCGGATCGTGGTCAAGTCGATCAAGGTGAACGCGCCGGTGCACCAGGTCGGTCTTGCCGCCGACGGCTCCATCGCGGTGCCCGCGCTCGAACGGCACAACGAGACCGGCTGGTACGACCGTGGCCCGACCCCGGGCCAGTTCGGCCCGGCGATCATCGTCGGCCATGCGGACACCCGTACCGGTCCGTCGGTCTTCCACAATCTGAGCAAACTGCGTCCCGGGGCCCGGGTGGAGGTGACGCGGGCGGATCAGTCGGTGGCGGTCTTCGAGGTCAACTCGGTTGAGCGGTTCGACAAGTCGGGACTCCCGGCCGACCGGGTCTACGGCGATTTTGCGCGGCCGGGACTTCGCCTGATCACCTGCGGTGGCCAGTGGGTCGGCGGCAGCATCGGGTACGCGGACAACGTGGTCGCCTTCGCCTCGCTGATCAAGTCGCGTGGCGCGTGACGCGTCACACGGCGCGTGGTGCGACGTGACGTGCGTGGCCCGAAGCGGCGTGTCCGACGGGAAGGGGTGCCCGCCTCGCGGTGTCCGTCTACGGTGCGGGTGGCCCGACGTGCTGGACGACCTCGAACTCCAGCAGACTGGCGCGCGAGGCGACCGGCTTCGGCCGGGCACCCTCGCCAGCTTCTCCGCCATGGGCGTGTGCCTGCCGAGCGGGTCCCTGAGCCCAGGCCTGGTACGCCTCCTCGCTCTCCCAGCGGGTGTAGACGTAGTACCGGCTTTCGCCGGCTACCGGCCGGAGCAGTTCGAATCCGAGAAAGCCGGGCGAGTTCTCGACCGCGCCCTGCCGGGCGGCGAAGCGGCGTTCCAGCTCCTCGCCGGCTCCGGGTGGTACCTCGATCGCGTTGATCTTTACGACTGCCATGCCCTCACCTTAGATCAGCGGCATCGGGCGGTCGGCCGCTCCAGGCAGGAGACAGGAGAGCGGTGTTCCAGAGAACGAGAACCGTCCCGGGACCATCGCCGGGGCACAACGGCAACGAAGCCCAGGGCGGGCCGGTCCAGGGTTACCGAGACGCGGTGCGTCTGGAAGCGGGCTGTGCCGGGGGACGCCGAGGAGGCGAGGCGGCTGGTCGAGCCCCACGTGGCGAGCTGCTGGATCGAACCCCTCGGGGTTGTGCTGTAGCAGAAAGGCTGATTCGAGTAATCGAGTTGGGGCCCCGCCCGGCGTACTCGGCCTGCCGGCGGTCTCCGGCCGACATCGGTCGGCGCGGCGCGCTGCAGCAGTATCGCGCCTCGCCAAACAATCAGGTCTGGTCGGGCAATGCGTCAGCAACTGCGATGAAGGCCGATTCCTACGACATGTCAAACGTCGCTACGGCTATGGCCCGCAACCGGCCGTAGTATGCCCGCTCTTGGTGGCCGACCAGGATCGGTAGGACGCGGTCAAGATCGGCTATGCGACGGGTGGTAAGAGTCCTCTGGCGTCTTCCGTCCAGGCTGCCTCGATTACCCAGCCAGGTGCTGACGCAGCCCGCGAGGTCGGCGTCGAGCATCACCATGTCGATGCCAAGCAGGTCTACGCCCCTCAGGTGTTCCGGGAAGTCAGCCTGCAAATGGGCTTCCCACAGCCGCACCACGGCTTCGAGTTCTTCGCTCTCTGTCCGCATCTCCCGATGATTCCAGCTGCGGTAGCGTCGCCTAATCGTTGTCGCTTTTTCCAAGATCGGATTTGAGTGCCTGACCAGGCGGTGGCTGGCCTTAGCCAGGCCTCAGCCTGTTGCCCTGAGCATCCTGATGAGCTGGGCGCACAGGCGGGGCAGCTCGACAGCCCCGCAGTTGGCTCCCTGACCACAACCCCCAACAGGTAAAGGGACCTCGATTACCCGACCCTAGGCCTCCCGCGGGCCGACCGGGACGGCAAGTTCGGCGTCGACCACGATCGGCGCATGGTCGGAAGGACCCTTGCCCTTGCGGGCCTCGCGGTCGACATAGGCCGACTGCACCGCGTCGGTGAAGGAGCTGCTTGCGTACACCAGGTCGATCCGCATGCCCTTGTTCTGATGGAACATGCCGGCCCGGTAGTCCCAGTAGGTGAAGGGATGGGGGCCCTTCATCGGTCTGGGGATGACGTCCAGCAGGCCCAGGGCGCGTAGGTCGGCCAGCGCCTGCCGCTCCAGTTCGGTGACGTGCGTCGATCCGATGAACAGGGTGGGATCCCACACGTCGGCGTCGGTCGGGGCGACGTTGAAGTCGCCGCACACCGCCAGCGGCATCCCCGAGCGCAGCTGGTCGCGAAGCGCCTCCCGCAGGGCCGCCAGCCAGGCCAGCTTGTACTCGTAGTGGGGCGAATCCAGGGACCGACCGTTCGGCACGTACACCGACCAGACGCGCAGGCCGGCGCAGGTTGCGGAGATGGCCCGGGCCTCCGGTTCGGGGAAGCCCGGTTCGCCGGGAAAGCCCACCATGACGTCCGTCAGGCCGATCCGGGACAGCACGGCCACCCCGTTCCAGCGGCCGTCGCTGTGGCTGGCGACCGAGTAGCCCAGCTCGCCCACCTCAGCTACCGGGAATGCGCCATCCGGGCATTTCGTCTCCTGTAGGCAGAGCACGTCCGGGCGGGTGGCGGCCAACCAGTCCAGCAGCCGGGGCAGCCGGGCCTTCACCGAGTTGACGTTCCAGGTCGCCAGGCGCATGTGCCCAGCCTGCCGCACGACAACGGATGGTGCCAGGCGCGCCGCGCCGAACCAGGCCACCGTCGCGCCGCACCGGGCCTGGCCGGGTACGCGGTGCGCGCGGCCAGGCCCCGGCCGGTCACCGACCCGGTTGGTCCCCGGGACGGCCCTGCTCGGCGAGGAAGCGTTCCAGCTCTGCTCCGAGTTCGTCGGCGGTAGGCAGTGGTCCGGACTGGGTGGCCAGGAGGTTGGGTTCGCCCCGGCCCCGGGCAAACGCGTCGTACTGCTCCTCCAGCGCCTGGACGAGCGCGCCCGCCTCGTTGGTTTGGGCCACCTGCCGATCGATGTCGGTACGGACGAGTTCCGCCGCGGACCGCAGTCCCTCGTTGGGCAGTAGGAGTCCGGTGGTACGGGAGATCGACGACAGCAGTAGCTCTGCCGCAGCCGGGTATTCGCTCTGTGCGACGTAGTGCGGAACATGCACCGCGAAGCCCAACGCGTCCCGGCCCTGCTGGCCCAGCCGGTATTCCAGCAGGTGCCCGGCGCTGGCCGGCACCTGAACCCGTTGCAGCCAGGGTTCGTAGCCGGCGATCAGGTCCCGGCGGGTGGCGTGTGCGGTGACCCCGGTGGGGCGGGTGTGCGGCACCGCCATCGGAATCGCGTTCAGCCCGGCGGTGAGGCGTACGTCCAGGCGGCGGATCAGTTCGATCACCGACGCGACGAACCGCTCCCACTGAAGATCGGGTTCCGGGCCGGTGAGCAGGAGGAACGGTGTGCCCGCGTCGTCGTGCAGCAGATGAAGCTCAAGCTGGGGTTCCTCGTACCTCTCCCAGTGGTCCTCGACGAACGTCATGACGGGCCGGCGGGACCGGTAGTCGACCAGTTGATCGACGTCGAAGGTGGCGATCAGGCGTCCTTCAAGCGTGGACAGCAGGTGCTCACGAGCCAGCCGGGTCGCGCTGCCGGCGTCGACGAAGCCGGTCAGCGCCTGGATCAGTACCGGCTGACCCAGGTCGGGCAGGTCGTCGGTGAGCTCGTAGAGCTCGTTCGGATCGAGCACCGGTCAAGACCTCCTCAACGGAATGCGTCGAGACGTGTCCGGGACAGACAGCGCCTCGATGTAGCAAACGCCCCCGACATCCTTCCGCATTCCATCCCGCCCGGCTGTCGTCCCCGGGACGAAGATCACTACTTGGACTGGGTCGGTTGGCCGGTGGCCGTGGGCCGGGCGTCCCCACAGGCATTGACCGAACGGTGGATGGTGACACTGGGTGATCATTTTCCCGTTGATTAGAAAGTAAATGCCTGCTTGGTCCGCCATAGGTGCGATAACCGAATTGCCAGTCTTGCTCTGGTTGGGTGGTGCGCTCAGCGCCTGTGAGCTGCTGACCGATTAATCAGTCAGCAATTGTGGCGAGCGCCACAAAATGACTCTATGTAGTTTCGGGGGTGGCTGTTTAGCCTCGTCGAATGCGTGACGACGACAGATTTGACGACGAGTACGCCGCCGCTACCCCCACTGTCCGAACGGATGATGTCCCCTCATCCGGGTCGGTTGACGAGGAGCCGGGCAGCGCCTCCCGGTTGACGGACCGGATCGCCGTACTGGCGACGCGGTCCAGGCGCGGGTTCGCCGGTCTGCGGATGGCCTCCCGGGCCCGCATCACCGAGCTGGCCTCCGCGGAGTCCCGGATCAGGGTCCGCGAGACACTGGGTCGGCGTGGTTCCGCCCGACTGACCGTGGCCACCGGGGTCATCGTCTGCCTCGGTCTCGCCGTATTCGCCGAGACCCCCACCGGTACGGCTGAAGCCACAGCCACCATCGACCCGGTCGCCGTACAGCAGCGGGCCCTGGCCGACCAGGCCGCTTCCCGGGCGACCAGGAGCGCCGACGAGGCGAAAACCGCTGAGAGCGCACCGCAGGACGAGGCCGGAACCGCCACCGCCGAGCCGGTGCCACCTGCCGAGCCGGTTGCGCCGGCTGAGCCTGAGCCGCCGGCGGAACCCGCGCCGCCGGTCGATCCCGGCCCGGTTGCCGGGCTGTCCCTTGCCCAGATGAACAACGCGAAGGCGATCGTGCGGACCGGACGTGACATGGGCATGCCGCGTCGGGCCCTGGTCATCGCGGTGGCCACCGCCATGCAGGAGAGCAACCTGCTCAACCTGGCCAGTGGCGTACTGCCGGAGTCGATGAACTACCCGAACCAGGGCGTCGGTTGGGACCACGACTCGGTTGGGCTGTTCCAGCAGCGGAGCAGCACCGGCTGGGGCCCGGTGGGCAAGCTGATGGACCCGGCGTACGCGACCACCCGGTTCCTCGAGGCACTCATGCAGGTGCCCGGCTGGCAGTGGATGCGGCTCACCGAGGCGGCGCAGGCAGTGCAGGTCTCGGCATTCCCGGAGCACTACGCCAAGCACGAGGGCCGGGCGACCATCGTGGTCGACGCCATCGTGCCTGGTTGGAAGTGATCGCCCCGGGCGATCGATGAGGGGTTGATCCGGCCCGCCAGAATGGATCGGCCAGGCCGGTGCGTCGACACCGGCCTGGCCGTACACCTGGCAACCCGTCTCATCCCTCGGAGCATTCCTTGACCGATCCGGTCCCGACCACCGGTGAGAGTGCCGACCCGGTCCCGCCTGCCGGCCGCGCGGCACCGGCTTCCGTCCCGACCGTGGACGGGGCCAACGACGATGCTCCCGACGACATCGCCGATGGAGACGTCGCCGAAGGAGACGTTCTCGACGACAGCGCACCCGACATCGACATGGCGGCCGATCCGCCGAGGCGGCTCTGGGAGCAGATGAAGGGCGACCCGCAGTACGCCCCGGAGTATCTCGCCCTGGAAGCGGTCCGGCGGTTGGGACCCGAGGCCCGCAACTGGGTCGCCCGCAATCGTGCGCAGTTCCCGGGCATCCCCCCGGAAGGCCTGGCGCAACTGGCAGCGAAGAAGTTCATCACCCGCGCCCGCCTCTCCGGTGCGGTGTCCGGTGCGGCCGGTCTGCCCGGCGCGATCGTCGACGTCGGAGTCCTGGCCTGGACCCAGGCCCGGATGGTGCTGCACATCGCCGCCGCGTACGGCCGCGACCCGGCGCATGTGGACCGGGCGACCGATCTGCTCGTGCTACAGGGCATCCACAAGGTCGCCGAGACAGCCCGGCTGGCTCTCGGGGTGGCAGCGGGACGGGAGCGGGCCGCCAAACTACTACGGCAGTCAGGCAGTCCGTTGCAGCAGACGATGCTGCGACTCGGCGTCAAGCTCGCCAAGATGGCGGGGGTCCGGGCCGCGAAGCGGGCGTTCGCCAAGGTGGTGCCGGGTGCGGCGATCATTCTGGGCACCTGGGCCAACTCCTCGGCGACCAAGGACCTGGCCAGCCGGGCACAGACCCTCTACCGGCCGGCGGCACCGTACGGGCCACCAGCGCTGTACGGCACGCCCGGAGGGTATGCGCCGCCGGCGATCCGGTAGACCAGCGGCGGACCCGGGTGGAGGTGAAGACCGGGAACCCGGTCGGGCATTACGGATCGGGTGGCCGACCGGCTACGCGGATCAGCCGACCCGATCGGCAAAGCCGGACTTCGCCCAGGTCACCTCGGCGAGCTTGCTCTGCCCGGCGGCGTTCGGGTGGAAGTAGTCGAGGCTGTTGAGCATGTCCAGGGTGAACCGGGCCTGGTGCGCGGCACCGCCGTCGTAGCGGCAGCGGGAACCGTACGCCCGGCAGGCAGCGGAGAGTTGGTCGTTGTAGGCGGCGATCCGGGCCCGGAACTCCGCCCGCCGACGGACATCGGCCTCGGCCGTCGAGGTCGGGTTGGCCAGCAGCGCCGGGCAGATGCCGCGCCCCCACGCCCGGGTCACCCGCTCCTCGGGGTGCCCGATCTCCCACAGCCGGTAGAGGTTCGGGATGCTCACCACCAGCACCCTGGCGCGTGGCCGCCCCTGCTTCAGGGTCGACAGTGCCCGGTCGACGCCGGACCGGAAGTCGGCGACGCTGGTCATCGCGTCGATCCGGCTGCGGCACGCGTCGTTGGCACCGATCAGGACGGTGACGTAGTCCACCTTGGCCCGTACGGCGGCTGCGGCCTGTTCGGAAAGTGCCGCCACCCGTGCCCCGGACGACGCCTGGTTGTGGGTGTTGCCGTCGATGGCCGGGTTGGCGGCAAGCAGCCGTCGATAGTGGCTCTCCACCCGTTGTCCGTCACCGGTGGACCACGAGTTACGGCGGCAGGCGGCCAGCACCAGACAGGAGCCGAACCCGTTGGTGATGGAGTCGCCGAGCGCGGCCATGGCGGACGGCAGGCCGGGGCGTGGTGAGTTGGGCGGAGGCGTGGGCTCCCCGATCCCGCCGCCACCCTCGCAGGCCAGCGCGAAGATGGCGAGAACGGCGGTGACGGCGACCGTCCAGCGTCGGGTCATGCGTCCCCCTGCGATTGCGGAGAGCTACGGTATCGAAACTGTACGCCGCTTCACCGTGATGGCGACAGCGGTCGATGATGCCACTTGGAAACTGCCCGGAATGGCAGCTCGGTGGGTGTCCGGCCAACCGGGACGGGTCATGCCGGTACGTCGTCGCGATCGGTCCGGTCACCGCTCTCGCGATTCCAGACAAGTTGCGCGGCGTACCTGCCGAAGATCAGCTCGACCACCCGGCGGGTCAGGTTCTGGACGGCACGTCCGAGTGGACGGACGACGTCGGAAAGGGTGACCTCCATGTCCGCCACACAGGCATGGCGGAAGTAGAGGTAGCCGAAGCTGGCCAGCGCGAGGGCGAGCCCGGCGCTGACTCCGGTTTCGGTCGAGGACAGGATGCCGAAGATGAGGCCGGTGCTGACCGCGCCGGTGACGGCGACCAGCGGGGCGGAGAGTCTTCGACGTGACGTTCTGGCGGAGTCGGCAGCGCCGGAGCCGTAGGACCGGACGACCGCGTACTGGATCGTGGTGCCGAGCAGCAGCGCCAGCCCGAGAAGCGATGCGTGCCCCTCGGGGGCCACCACGGCGACGGTGCCCAGCGCGCAGGCGGTGGTGATCAGCGAGGCGATGTTCCAGATGGTCATCCCGGCGACGGGTTCGAGGAACCGCTGGTGACGCAGCGACTCCTGCTGGCCGGGGTCGAGGGCCATGTGGTTGACGTACTCGATCTCGCCGGGCGCGATGAGACGTGCCTGGACACCCAGCGGTCCGAGGTGGGTCATCTTCAACAGGGTCCGGCTGCACCTGTCGCTCGGCACCCGGTCCGTTGTCGGGACCACCTGGGTGCTGACACTGAGCGCCCACGCCATGGTGACGGACATGACGCCGAAGGCCAGCATGGCCAGGACCGGCAGGACGATCGCCAGCGCGCCGAACTGACCGAGGCCGCCCAGGGCGAATCCGATCCATGCGCGTAGCGCATATCCGAGTCCGACGACCAGGTAGATGGCCAGTTTTCCGGGGGACAGGAGGGTCGTCGGCGTACCGGTGGAGACGGACACCCGCTCCCGTAGCGCCTCGTAGATCGTCGCCTGTACGGCCAGGGCCGCGATCGCCACCAGGAGGATCCGGTCCGGACCGGAGGGCAGTATGCGCAGCGATATCCACACCGCGAGACCGACCCGTACGACTATGGAGAGGATCGCCCACCGGACCCAGGACGGCTTGACCGGCCAGGGAAACCTGTTCCTCCTCTTGTAGGACGAGTATTCGTCGTCTATTCCGATGCCGCGTAGGTCGTTGGCGACATAGCGCCCCTGATAGACGACGAACTCGAAGACGGCCGCCACCACCAGCGCCGTCACCAGTTGACGTCCGCCGAGGGAATCGCTGAGCAGCGCGGCCAGGAGCCAGGAGAATGGAACTATCCAGAAACGGACCAGCAGTTCATGTGGTCTGGGTACGAACAGGTAGGCCCTGATCGATCTCGTGATGCGCGTCGGGGTGGTCCTGGCTCCGGGAAGCTGTTCCGTGTCGTGGACCGCCCAGGAGAAGGGCATCGTGGCGTCCTTCCACAGCGTCCGTGAACCGAAACTGCCCAGCCAGGTGATGCGTATGATCACCGCGGTAATGAATGCGTAGACGAACAGCATCGTTATCTGGAGGTCTATCGGCCGGGCGATCCACAGACTCAGTCCGGTGGTGAAGGCGTAGAGCGAAGCGACCGATACGTAGAGCAGGAGCAGGGTGAGGCGGTAGCGGGGACGGCCCCGACGCTGACCGAAGAGTCCCACCGAGAGATGGCCGTACGCGGGCAGCCGGATCGGGTAACCCTCGGCAAAGGAGATCGAGGGCGCGTTGGTCACCCGCATCAGCTCTGCCTCCACCGCACGTGTGTAGTACATCCGGAGGGTCTTCGCGTTTCCCATGTCGGCGAAGAGCAGCATGGTCGCGAACGGGGCCAGCGGTAGGAAGGCGTACAGCGGTGCCCAGGTGCGCGGGGTGCAGGTGAAGGACGGGAGGTTGCAGGAGTCGAGCAGAAAGGCGCCGAAGGCGGCGGTGAGTGTGACGGCGACGGCCAGGAGGCCCGTGCTCGTCTGGTCGAGGCGGTCGAATGTGCCACGCAGGGACTGGTAGTCGGCGGCCAGCGCCTCCAGATACTTCTGCTCCTCCGTTGTCCCTGTCTTCGCTTTTGGCTTCGGCTTCGGGTTCGGCTGCGGTGCGATTTCCGGGGGCGTCTCCATGTCTCGCTACCTCGATGCAGTTTGCGTCACGAATCAGGAAGGTCCGTCGAGCAGCGGCAGGATGCCGCAGAATCTGAGCAGGTCGCGTGACCGGACGGGACCGTTCGGCATCTCGCCGGCCCGGGCTTCCGCGCGTTGCACGATGGCCGAGACGAGCACCTCGTCGGCCAGCGGGCCGCCGTGGCTGCCCCGGTGGAACCCGAACCGCCAGGCCGGTCGGGGGCCGGTCGTGAAGTAGCGGTTCGGCTGCGCGAACGCCAGTATCGGCGCTGACCGGCCGGGAACGATCGAGCTGAGGTACTGGGCGACGAAGTCCGGGTACGGCTGGTCCAACCGTGGCGTGTCGAGGTCGATGGTTCCGCTCTCGTCGAGAGCCAGACGGAGTGGATCGGACCCGCTGGTCACCGTGTAGTGCGCGTCGGTCTTCCCGTCCTGCCACTCGAGGCGGGCCGTACCGTCGGCGGAGGCCACGAGATGTGACGAGTCGGTCAACTGTCCGACGACGAGCCCGAACTCGCCGCATCCGCTCATCGCCTCGATCAACTCACCGGCGCCCCGGGGTCCCAGGTGATCGGGCGGATAGACGTGGAGCGAGGAGCCACCGCTGGTGAGGGCCACGACATCGTCGGGCGCGGTGGGGCCGAGTGCCACCACGGGATTCACCCGTACGTCCCAGGTGGGCGCCACGTCCCGCAACGCATTCTGCACGCGTTGCAGCGGAGTGGACGTCAGTGACCTTCGATGGCCATGGTCCGGCACCAGTACGAGTGAGGTCCGCTGGCGTACGCCCAGCTTCTGTAGTTCGTCCAGCAGTTCGCCGACCGCGGTCGAGACGGTCCGCATTTCCCGGGCCACCTCGACCGAGTCCGGGCCGAAGCGATGTGCTGCCGTATCGCCTGCCGGAAGCCAGCAGACATGTAGTCCCCAGGGGGTCCGGCGGAGTTGGCTGGTCATCCTGCGGAGTAGTCGCAGGGAGTTCTGGGTGGCGAGCCTGGTGACACTGCTCGCCCCTCTGGTGACCAGGGTCTGTGTGGCGGTGCTGTCCGGGTAGTACTCGAACACCGTTGCGGTGTCCGGTGTCAGATCGGAATTGAGTCGACGGACGGCCCGGGTCTGGTAGTTGACGACCTGTCGACTGACGGGATGCATCCACAGATGCGCGGGAATCCCGTGTCTTCTCGGCGGCTGTCCGGTCAGCAGTGTCGCGTGTGAAGCGAGACTCACGGATGGGATAACAGAAATCACGTCATGAATGAGCTCTCCTCCTTGCCCCAGCCAATCGGCGAGTTCAGGCAACATTCCTTCGTCGAGCAGACTTCTGAATGTGGAGCGTGTCCATCCGTCAACGATGATAACGATGGCGAGTGATGGAGGTTGCCATCCGGGCGAGGTTCGCGCGGTACGCCGGCTGGACCTGGGAGCGGGCATCCGACGATGGTATCGAGGGTCGTCGACATGCGTTGACCGGATTGTCGATCATGACGGGTCCGATTGATGATCACGCTGAACGGCTGAACCGGAACAATCGGTTTGGTGGGGGATAGCGCAATTTGAGATTAGGTAACCGATCGGCTGGAATGGCGAAGGCTCTGTCACCGGGCACTCTGGTCACCGGGCATTCTGGTCACCGGGCTCTGGTCACCGGGCAGCGGCCAGGTCGGTCAGGAAATCGCTGAAACAGCGGCGGGGCTGGAAGCCCTCGGCCCGTGCCCTGGTGGTGTCCAGGACCACGCCGTGGGCAAGCTGGTCGACCGCGTACCGGGTCAGGCTGGGCGGCCCTGCCCAGGGCAGTCGGGAGCGGGCCGTGGCCAGCGCGGCTGCCGCAACGGCCAGGCCAACCGGCACGTGCGTCACCCGCGCCGTCCGTCCGGTCGCCGTCAGGGCCGCCCGGGCCACCGCATCCCGGGAGTACGGCTGCTCGTCGGCGATGTTGTAGGCGCCCGCCGGCCAGGCGACCGCGGCCAGGCAGGCGTCGGCGAGGTTCTCCACAGCGGTCAGGGACAGCGACACATCCGGGCCGGGCAGGAGCAGACGCTCACCCCGCACCGCCGCCAACAGCCGGGGCAGCAGATGTGGATCACCCGGCCCGTAGACCGCCCGGGGACGCAACACCACGGCCCCCGCCGCCAGCGCCAGTCGCTCGCCGGCCGCCTTGGTACGTCCGTACCCGGTCAACTGGCCGCCGATCGGATGGTCCTCGGCGATCCGGTCCCGGCGTACCCGGGGATCGTAGACGCTGGCGCTGCTCACCCAGACCACCGGCCGCGTTCCGGCGGCCTCCATCAGCCGGGCGGTGCCGGTCACGTTGACCGCCTCGAAGGTGCGGTCGGCGGCCCGGCCCGGTGCCGGGTCGCCGACCGCGGCAGCCAGATGTACGACCAGGTCGGTCCCGGCGAGGTCGGGGGGCGCCAGCGTGGCGTCCCAGAAGACGTGCCGGCCGACCGGCCCCAGCCGTCGACCCAGGCAGGTCACCTCGGCCCCGGCGGCTGCCGCAGCGCGGGCCACCGCCGCTCCGCAGAAGCCACTCGCCCCGGTGACCGCCACCCGTACCCCGGCGAGGTTCATGCGGTTGCCCGGATCGACAGGGTGGCCCAACCCGGCAGGGCGGCCCGCCGCTCCGCCCGGGCCCGCACCACGACCGGCAGGTACGCGGCCAGGGCAGCCAGGGTGTCCGACAGTTGCGCCCGAGCCAACCGGGCACCCGGGCAGGCATGCGACCCGGCACCGAAGACCAACTGGGCGACCCTGGCCGGGGCCGGGGAGACACAGTTCGGGTCCGACCGGTGCGCGTCGGCGGCATGCCGGGCGACCAGGGCCAGCCGGTCACCGGGCCGCACCGGGCAGCCGGCGAGCCGACCCGGGCCGGCGGCGACCCGGGGCAGGATCGGACTCGGGGCGGAGACCCGGAGCAGTTCGGAGACGATCAGCACCCGGGTGTCCGGGTCGGCGGCGTACTCCCACAGCCGGCCGTCGGCACACCACGCGACGGCCCGGGGCAGCGCGGCCACGGTGGTGTTCACGGCGGCGACGGCCAGCATGCCGGCCAACCCGGTCCCGTCGCCGGAAACCCACAGCAGGTCGGTCAGCCGGGTGGCGGCGATCCGGGCGGCGCGCGCCC
>NZ_JBHTMP010000046.1:0-55369 GCF_042679305.1 Micromonospora sonneratiae
GTCGCGGTGACCAGGGCGCGGCCGAGGCCCCGGTGCCGGCGAGCCGGGTGTACGACCAGCTCGGCCGCTGCCTCGACATCGGCCGCTGCCTCCACGCCGGCCGCTGCCTCCACGCCGGCCGCTGCGTCCACGTAGGACGCTGCCTTTACGTCGGCCGCTGCGTTCACGTCGGCGGTTTCCGGTGCGCGGGTCCTGTCGGTGCCCCCCGTGGCGAGTTCCAGGTGGGCGTAGCCGGCGAGGGTGCCGTCCGGGTCGCGGATCAGCAGGTGGGTACCGTACCCCTGCCGGAGGCGGAGGAGGGTGTGTTCGGAGAACGGGTCCGCCCCGTCGGTGTCCCCCGCCGCACGGGCGAGGGCCAGGACGTCCCGGATGACGTCGTCGTCCAGGCTCCCGGGGAGTTCAATGTGGACACCCATCGGAGACGCGTCGTTGCTCACCTCGCTACGTTAGCCGGCATTCCTGCTCCCGTACGGGTGACGACGCTAACTCGGCTCGCTGGACCGGGTGGGCAGCGCATCGAGATAGAAGCGTCGTGCCAGGTTGGGCAGGATCGTACGCAGTGCCTGTACGGTGCCCTCCCGGTTACCGCCGGCGTCGTGCAGCAGCACGATGTCCCCGGGAAGGGTGTCGGCGGTGACCGTGGCCGCGATGCTGCCGGCACCCGGTAGCGTCCAGTCCTGAGGGTCCACCGTCCAGTGCAGTGGGGTCATCCCGAGGTCGCGGGCGACGGCGACGACGCTGGAGGTCCAGTTTCCACCCGGCTGGCGGTAGTACGCGATCCGCGCTCCGGGTACGGCGTCCCGGATCGCCTCGTTGGTCAGGTACAGGTCCGTCCAGATCGTCGACTCGGCCCGGGCCCCCAGCCCGATGTCGTGGGACCAGGAGTGGTTGCACAGCGTGTGCCCGTCCTCGACGATTTCCCGGACCAACTCCGGATACTGCGTCACGTTCGTTCCGACCAGGCAGAACGTCGCCTTGACGTCGTACTCGCGCAGCAGGGCGAGGGCCTGCGGTGTGTACCGCGGGTCCGGGCCGTCGTCGAAGGTGAGCGCCACCTCGCGCGAGCCGGTGGTCATCCGGCTGCCGAACGGGCCACCCTCCTCGGGCGGCAGCGGGGGATAGGTGGGTTCGTCCGGGCTCGGGGTGGGCGACGGCTCGGGCGGTGTGTCCGTGGCGGTGGATGGCGGATGGTCGGCGGCGACGGCTTGTGCCGGATCGGTCGGAGTCGAGGCTGCGGCCTGACGCGCCGGGTCCCGTCTGGTCGGGTTGTGGCTGAGTCCGAGCGCGAAGGCCCCGGCCAGGATCGAGCACATGGTCAAAGTGGTTATGGTCAATACGCGCGTGGCCGATACCTTTGCCATCAACGGACCCGCCACTTCCTGCTGGCGGACCCGGTCCACGCCGACTCCCTGGTCACCGGTGTCACGGACCGCCCTCCTTCGTTTCAAGCCGGAAATCAGGATAGGTACGGCATTTCGGGCTACGTAAAACTTTCTCCCATCTTCACTCGGATGGTGGGGGTGCCCGGGGCGGGACTGGTCGTGGCTGCCGGCCTCCACACCCGAGGTACGTCCAACCGGCGGTCGAGGGCCGGAAACCGAGGTCCGGCGTGCCGGGACGCGAAAAAACGCCACCGGACGTCGGCCCGGCGGCGTTTCAGCGGAGGTGGCTGGCGATCAGGTGAGGCGGTGACGTTCCGCGGAGGTGGCTGGTGGTCAGGTGAGGTGTGACGTTTCAGGGAAGGTGGCTGGCGGTCAGGGGAGATGGCTGGCGGTCAGACGGGCACCGGTGCGGGCTCCGACTCGGGCAGCGAACGGGCTGGCGGGACGACGAACTTGTAACCCACCTGACGAACCGTGCCGATCATCGACTCGTACTCGGAACCGAGCTTGGCGCGCAGCCGACGTACGTGCACGTCGACTGTCCGGGTGCCGCCGAAGTAGTCGTAGCCCCAGACCTCCCGCAGCAACTGGTCCCGGGTGAAGACCCGGCCCGGGTGCTGGGCGAGGAACTTGAGCAGCTCGAACTCCTTGTACGTCAGGTCGAGCGGACGGCCCTTCAGCTTGGCCGCGTAGGTGTCCGGATCGATGGTCAGCTCACCGGAGCGGATCAGTCCGCTGGCCCCGGCGGTCGCATTGTTGAGCCGGCCGACGGCCAGTCGGAGCCGGGCCTCCACCTCGGCCGGGCCGGCACTGGCGAGGATCACGTCGTCGACGCCCCAGTCGGCGTTGAGCGCGATCAGACCCGCCTCGGTGACCACCGCCAGCAGGGGTACCCCGATACCGGTGGAGTGCAACAGGCGGCAGGTGGCGCGGGCGTCACTGAGCTCCGACCGGGCATCCACGAGTACCGCGTCCGGGCTCGGACCGGAAACCAGGGTGCGGACGTCACGCGGGGCGGTACGCACCGAGTGGGGTAGTAGGTCGAGGGCCGGCAGTACGGCCGAGGGTTCGCCCGCACGCGCGGTCACCAGCAGCAGGATCTCCACGCAATCACCTCCGTCCCGGCGGCTTCGCCGCGCGGTGGCCAGCGGTGTTCCGACTTGCGGGCGCCGCTGGAGACTGGTGTCGGTCCCGGCGTCGCTGACGGGCGATTCGGGCTGAGCTTAACTGATTCCGCTGCTAGATCCTCTGGGCGCCTGATCGATTTGTCGTTTTTGTTGCTCTGTAGGCACAGGTTTTTACTTCGTGGAAACCGTGGTCGGCGGGACACCCGTCCGGTCTGGCACGATCAGTGCGTGTACCCCTCGATGCCCCCCGAGACCGGTCGCGACTCCTGGGCCGACGGACCACGGCCCGGCCCGCCCGGCCGTGGCCGTACGCCGGTCCCCCCGGGCCAGCCCGGGCCGGCTGGACCTGCACGTCCGCCGATGGCGATCGACGAATCACCGCACGACGAGTGGAGTGAGTTCGGCGTCGGCCGACGGCCCAGGGGTGAGCTGGTACCCGGTCCGCCGCCCGTCGACGAGGACCTGGAAGAAGAAGAGATCGAGGTCGTCCCGGTCCGCCGGTCGTTGGCGATCGCGATCGCCGGCTTCTCCGCGCTGCTCGGCATCGGTCTGGTCTTCGGGGCGCAACTGGCCGGCCCGGGCAGTGCCCGGATCCCGTTCGCGGTGGTCGTGTTCGGGGTGCAGGTGCTCTTCGTCCTCGCCTGGACCATGGCCATGCGTCCACCGGCACTCTTCCTGGTTGCCGGGGTCGCCATCGCCGCCGCCGTCGCCGCTGACGTGGCCGCCGTCACAGCGGAGGTCGCCGGACTGGCTCCGCTCGGCTACGTGGCGGTGGCGGGCTTCGTCGCCGGGGTCCTCGGCCAACTCGTCCGCCGGGCCGACCGGGTCAGGGTCACCGACTCGCTCGGCTCCACCCTGCTCATCGTGGTCGGTGTCGTCGCCCTCGCGACCCTCATCGTGCTCGGCCGGGTACCCATCGGCACGCAGGCGATCTTCGTCTGCCTGGCCTCGGCCGGCATCTCACTGACCGTGGCCCGACTGACCGATGCGGTGCTGCCCTGGCCCCGGTTGGCCCCACAGGTGCCCCGGGGAGCGGCCGGGGTGGTCATCGGCGCGATGGTCGGAACGCTGGCGGCGGGAGTGATCGGCATCTTCCTCGTCGGGTTCAGCCCGACCAGTGCCGCCGTGGTCGGGTTGATCGCTGCGGCCACCGCCGCCCTGACCGACCTCGCGGTCGGCTACGCCGAGGCGGGCCGACAGATGGCCGGTGAACCGCCGACCATGTGGGTGGCCCGCCACATGCAGGGCCCGCTCGGTGGGTTCGCCCTGGCCGCACCGGCCGCATACGCGATGAGCGTGCTCTTCCTCTGATCCAGCAACCTGGATTGGGGATCAACGATGTCGGGTACGTATCGGTGCTCTGACAGCACCGGATGAGTCAGGAGGCGGCGTGGCAGACAGCTATCAGGCGTACCCGGAGCAACCGGTTCGGCGGCGGCGGCGGGGACGTCGCCTGCTCATCACACTGGTCGTCCTGCTTCTCGTGCTGGGCGGCATACTGGTGGTGGCCGACCGGCTGGCGGTCGGGGTCGCCGAGCGGGCCATCGCCGAACAGGTCGAGCGGGAGATCGCCCGGCAGCAGATCTCCTCGTCGAAACCGGAGGCCAGCGTCGGTGGCTTCCCGTTCCTGACCCAGGTCGCCAGCGGACGGTACGAGTCGATCAACATCGTGGTACACGACCTCCAGGGCCCGGTCCGGGGACAGAGCGTGCGCCTACCCAAGGTCGACATCGATGCCCGTAACGTCGACGCGCCGCTGGACGCGCTGCGCTCCGGTCAGGGAACGGTGACCGCGGAAACCGTGGTGGGCACCGGGACGATCTCCTACGACACCGTCGCGGAGTTCATGAACAAGCCCGGGATCACCCTCGCCGAGAAGAACGGCAAACTCGAGGTGGCCGGCTCGCTGAAGGTCATGGGGCAGGACCGGGCAATTCACGGCACGGGTGACCTCTCCGTCGACCAGGGGCGGGTGTCGATCAAGTTCGACGAACTCACCGTCGAGGGAGCACCGAACAACCCGCTGGTCCAGGCTCTGATCAAGGCGTACGCCCAGCAGATCTCCGTGAAACTGCCGCTGCCGGCACTGCCGTTCCAGCTCGACGTGCAGGAGGTGCGCCCGTTGCCGGAGGGGCTGGCCGTACGGGCGACGGCCAAGAACGTCCCACTCAACTCGGTGGCGTAACTGCCGACGCCCCCGGATGGTGCTTATCCCGGATCGTGGTCAGCCCTGGGTAAGTGCTGGTACGGCTGCTAGGCTCCGAGGCTATGGGGACGCTCCTCACCAAACGGCGCGCGGTCGACCTGTGCCGCGTGGCCACCTGCCTGTGTCGCCCCGTCATCTGACGGCGGGGCTGCTCGTGCTGCGTACCCTTTGACACCTCTCCACGCCCGGCAGCGGCGCCGTCGCACAACCCCCGTGATCCGTCTTCCATGGGTCTCGCGTGTGGGGTGCGACCGTCCACATCGCGCACTGTTCACGCGCTGACTCACACCATCCTTACAGGGAGTGAACTGATGAGTCGCGACACCGCGCTCGTCTCGGCCGAGTGGGCCGAGAAGAACCTCGACGCCCCGGGCGTCGTCTTCGTCGAGGTCGACGAGGACACCGCCGCCTACGACACCAACCACATCGCCGGTGCGGTCAAGCTCGACTGGCGGACCGACCTGCAGGACCCGATCCGGCGGGACTTCGTCAACAAGTCGCAGTTCGAGGCGCTGCTCTCCGAGCGGGGCATCGCCAACGACGACACCGTCATCCTGTACGGCGGCAACAACAACTGGTTCGCCGCGTACGCGTACTGGTACTTCAAGCTCTACGGGCACGGCGACGTCCGGCTGCTCGACGGTGGCCGCAAGAAGTGGGAGTTGGACGCCCGGCCGCTGGTCAGCGACCCGGTCACTCGCCCGGTCACGCAGTACGTCGCACAGGAGCCGGACGCGTCGATCCGGGCGTTCCGGGACGAGGTCGTGGCTGCGATCGGCACGCAGAACCTGGTCGACGTACGGTCCCCCGACGAGTTCGCGGGACGCCTGCTGGCCCCGGCCCACCTGCCGCAGGAGCAGGCGCAGCGGGCCGGCCACATCCCGACCGCGGTCAGCGTGCCGTGGTCCAAGGCGGCCAACGAGGACGGCACCTTCAAGTCCGACGACGAACTGCGGGCGATCTACGCGGCGGCCGGCCTGGACGACAACCGGGACACGATCGCCTACTGCCGGATCGGCGAGCGCTCCTCGCACACCTGGTTCGTGCTCAAGGAGCTGCTCGGCCACCGGAACGTGAAGAACTACGACGGATCCTGGACCGAGTACGGCTCGCTGGTCGGCGTGCCGGTCGCACTCGGTGACGAGCCCGGGGAGGCCTGACGATGACCGCACCAGTTTCCACCGCCAACACCGCCGCCGGTTGCGCGGCTCCGGACCAGGCCGCTCCGCTGCCCGCCAGCCTCGACCTGGAGAAGGAAACCGTGATCACCGGCGTCGTACGCATCGACTCCGGCGAGCCGGTGCCCGGGGCGTACGTCCGGCTGCTCGACTCCACCGGTGAGTTCACCGCCGAGGTGGTCACCTCGCCGGCCGGCCAGTTCCGGTTCTTCGCCGCTCCGGGGACCTGGACGCTGCGTGCCCTGTCCCGGCACGGCAACGGCGACCTGTCGGTCACCGCTGCGCGGGGCTTCAACGAGGTCGGCGTCACCGTCGGCTGACCGTACGGCTGTAGTGGTAGCGGACGCCGCCCGGACCGGATCAGGTCCGGGCGGCGTCCGCTTTTCACTGCCCCGCCCCACCCCTCGGGTTGGTCAAGAGGTTCGCCTGAGGGGGGTGGAACGCCTGCTCGGGTAGCTGTGCCACGCCGAAGGGGTTGTCGATGACGTACCGCCAACGACCGTCGGTGCCACGCCGGCCGACATCGGTGGCGGGCCGGCTCACCGACCATCGTGGCCCACGACTACGCCATCAACAGGTATGCCGGGGTGGCGATCAGGATGCCGGCGATGGTGCCGGTGATCACCTGGGTGGTGGTGTGGGCGCGTAGCACGACGCGGGACCAACCGACGGCCGCGACGGCCGCGAATGCGGCCAGCAGCGCGGGACCAAACATGATCACCAGTACGGAGGCGGAGCCGGAGGCCACCGCGGCGTGCCCGCTGAGCTTCCAGAACATGTTGACCACGGTCAGGATCAGCACCACTCCGAAGATCACCACGACCATGGCGACGAGTTCGCGTGGTGCCCCGAGGACGATCAGCAGGGTTAGCCCGGTGACCACCGAGACGAGGCCGAAGAGCAACGGTTTGCGGCGCTGCTCCCGGCGACCGATGTGGTGGTCGGTGAGCTGGCCCCGGCGGACGCCCAGCAGGATCACCCCGAACGGGATCACCGCGGAGAAGAACACTGCCAGGGCTGCCCAACCGAGACCGGTCAGCAGGTCGGCGCTGACGTGCAGGGCGATGATCAGTGGCATCAGCGCGGCCAGGACCGCGGGCGCGAACGTCTCGGTGACGACCTTCGCGGCGCGGTGGGTGATCGAGCGGGTCGGGTGGTCGACATCGGTGGCTGCTGTCACCGTTGGATCATGCCAGACGTCGATGGTCCATCGATCGCTCATTGGGTGAGTCTGATGCGTACCCTCCGGTTCTGCCGGCCCTTGCTCTCCACCTTCTGCACCTGTACGCGACCGATCTGACCGGTCGAGGCGACGTGGGTGCCGCCATCGGCCTGGACATCCAGCCCGACGATGTCCACCACGCGAATCTCCGGCGTCTCCAACGGCGGCAGCGCGTCCTGGGTACGAACCAGATCGGGAATGGCCAACGCCTCTTCCCGGGGCAGGACCCGGACGACGATCTTCCGATCGGCCGATATCTCGGCGTTGACGGCATCCTCAAGGGACTGCTTGAACCCGGGCGGGATCTCCGGAAGGTTGAAGTCCATCCGGGCCTCGCCGGGCTGCATACTGCCGCCGGTGACCAGTGCGCCGAAGTCGCGGAAGACCGTGCCGCACAACACGTGCAACCCGGAGTGGACCCGCATCAGGCTGCTGCGACGCTCGTCGTCGATCGCACCGGTGACGGTGGTGCCGGTGGGCGGAACCGGGTCGCCGGGCGCGGGAAGCAGATAGAGGTCGTCGCCCTTGCGTGATCCGACGATCCGGGTCTTCACCCCCTGCCACAGCAGCACCCCGAAGTCCGGTGGTTGCCCGCCACCGCCCGGATAGAACGCGGAACGGTCGAGCACGATTCCGGCCTCCGGATCGGCGGGATCGGACCAGACCACCACGCAGTCCCATTCCCGGATCGACGGATCCACCCAGTCCAGACGCTGGGTACGTCCATGATGCTCAAATCCCATGGGGAGACCCTACATATTTTCCAGCGCGCGATCAGCTCGACGATTGGCCGCGCCATAGGCCACCAGGAAAATGATCGCACCGGCCCAGACCAGACAGTACGCACCGAGCCCGGCCGGGGTGATCGTTTCGTGTAGGCCGAACAGACCGATGAGGAACTGGATCGTCGGCAGTAGATATTGCAACATTCCCATTACCGTCAACGGTGTGCGTACGGTGGCGAAGCCGAACAGCAGCAGGGGCGCGGCCGTCGCCAGGCCGGTGCTCACCAGCAACAGGGAGTCCACCGTGTCGCCGCCGAAATGCCCCTCACCCGTTGCCGCCAACACGATGAGATAGCCGACGGCGGGCACCGTCAGGAGAGCGGTCTCCACCGCCAGCCCCTGCCAGGTCGGCATGTCGGCCTTCTTCCGGGCCAGACCGTAGCAGGCGAACGTCGCCGCCAGCCCCAGTGCGATCCATGGCGGCCGTTGCGAGTCGATGGCCAGCCACAGCACACCGGCGGCGGACAGCCCGATCGCCACCCACTGCGCCGGAGTCAGCCGCTCGCGTACCACCAGCAGGCCGAGCATCGCGCTGAACAGTGGGTTGATGTAGTAGCCGAGCGCCGTCTCGATCACATGCCCGCTGTTGATCGCCCAGATGTAGAGGCCCCAGTTGACGCCGACGAAGCAACCGGCGGCCAGCAGCAGTCCCAGCCGGCGCAGGTCCCTGCCCAGGGTGCGCAGCCACTGCCAGTCCCGGCGTACCGCCAGCACCACCAGGACCAGCGCCAACGACCAGACGATCCGGTGCGCCAGGATCTCCAGCGGCTGGGCCGGTTCGAGCAGCGGCCAGTAGAGGGTGAGCAGGCCCCACAGGGCGTACGCCGCCGTGCCCGCCAGCACCCCGCCGCCGCGTCGACGCCGATCCGGTCCGGTGCTGTCGGCGGACGATTCGATCAGGTCGGTGGTACCGGTGCGGTTGGCCGTCATGCGTTGGTCTCCGGTGCCGGCCGCGTACCCGGGATGGCGGTCCGCCGCCGAGAGGCCCGGCCGAATCCGTGCTTCCGGGCCCACATCCGCAGGTCGTGCGTCGGGCCCCGGTCACGGGTCCGGTACGTCCGGCCGCGCTGCGGCTGCGGGATTGCCGGCAGGTCGACGCCGGCCTCAAGCTGCCCCAGCAGCCCGACCAGCCGGTGGATGGCGAGCTTTTCGGCGCGACAGTACAGCTGCTCGGCGGTCTCCCCGCCATGCACCGGAGGGCGGACCACGTCGATCAGTGCCCCGGTGTCCACCCCCTGGTTCACGTGGTGGATGCTCACGCCGACCTTCTCCGGCTGACCGTCGTACAGGGCGAAGAAGACGCAGTGGTTGCCCTTGTAGTCCGGCAGGTGACCGCCGTGCACGTTGACGATCCGGTCACCGGCCGTGTCGAGCACCTTCGCACCGAGGATGGAGCAGCCGATCACCACGGTGACGTCGGGCCGGGCCTGCGCCAGGCCGGTGGAGACCTCGGGATCGTTGATCGACGACACCGTGACGGCGTCGGCCGCCCCCAGGTACATCGGCGGATCGTGGCGGAAGTAGTCGCGGCGGTAGCGGTCCTTGCCGGTGAGCCGGCGCCGAATGTCGTGGTAGCGGTAGTAGGCGTAGTCGCGGTAACGCCGCCGGGTCCACAGCCGTCGTACCTTGGCCGAGCCCGGTTCGACGGCGGTGAACACGACGTCGAAGCGGGACCGGAGCATCGACTCCAGGTACCGGTGGTGGTGATCGTCCGCGCGCAGGACAGCTACCCGGAGGGAGGGCATGGTCGTCTCCGTTCTGCTCGGCTTCGGCTCGATCGGGGTCAGGGACGGGCAGCCGCCGGCTCGACGACCGGTACGGGCCCATCCGTCAGCGCTTCCGTGACGGCGCGGCGACCCGCTTCGGCGGCGGAGGCCGCGTCCGTGGCGGTCTCGCCCAACGCCAGTACGTGTCCGATCCGGTCCCGGAACGAGTGGTGATGCTGCCGCCGTTCACCGGCGGTGGCCGTACAGACCGCCTCCACCACGCCCGGAACCGCCCACGCCCGGTCCAGGCTGACCGTACGGACCTCCCCGTCGTCGGGTAGCAGGAGGAACCGGATCGAGGCGTGGTGGTCGGCCCCCCGGGTGACCGGGCCACCCGGGCCCCGGCCGGCGGCGGACCGGATCGTCGCGGCGATCAGGTCGATTCCCGTGGCCAGCCGGACCAGTTGCGGGATCAGCCCGCCGGCCAGCCTCGGGTTGACCTCCATCACCACCGGTCCCCGGGCGGACAGCCGCAGCTCGACGTGCGCCGGACCGTGGTCGAGTCCGAGCACCTCGACGGCTCGGCGGGCGACCTCCGCCAGCCGGTCGGCGTCGGCGGGGGCGAGTACGGCCGGAAAGTCGTGCCCGGTCTCCACGAAGAACGGCGGTTCGCCGAGGTGCTTGGCGGTGATGCCATACACGGTGCCGTCGAGCACTTCCACGGAGTACTCCGGACCGGTGACCAACTCCTCGACCAGGATCCGTGGCTCGATCGGCAGGCCCCGTTCGTTGTGCCGTACCGCCAGCAGCCGTTGTGCCCAGGCAGCCGCCTCGTCCGGCCCGGAACAGGCCCGGACGCCCTCCGAGCCGGAGCCGAAGCAGGGTTTCACCACCACACTGCCGCCGAGTTGCCGGGTGGCCTCGGCCGCCTGGTCGGCGTCGGAACACTCGACGTACCGCACCGCGCCGGGGTGGCCGGCCAGCGTACGCCGTTGCATGGCCTTGTTGCGGCACCGGACCACCGCGTCCGGGTCGGGGGCCGGCAGGTCGAGCTGACGGGCCAGCCGGGCGGCGGCGGCCACGAAGTACTCACTGCTGGACAGCACGGCACCGATCGGCGCGCGGGCGACCAGTCCGGTACAGGCCGCAGCCAGGGCAGCGGGGTCGCCGGTGTCCACCCGCAGGAAGGCCACACCGTCGGCGGCCACGTACGGATAACGACTGTCGTCCGCGGTCAGCAGCACCGGGGTGAAGCCGAGTGCCCGACCGGTGCTGGCGAACAGTCGGCCGGTCCCGGTGGTGTTGCTCTCGACCAGCACCAGCCAGGGGTGCTGTGTGGAGTCGGTCATGCCAACCACCTCCTGTCGTCGACGTCGCCGAGGATCGCCTCGACGGCCTTCTCCAACTCGGCCGCCCGACTGCGCAACGTGTCCCGCCGGGATCGATGCACGGCGAGGTGTGCCGCCCACCGGCCCCGTAACAGCTGCTGCTGGGCGGCTACCGAGGCGGGGCCGGGTCCACCGCCGAATTCGCTGTCGCGTGCCACATCGGCCGCCGTCGGCATGTCGTCGACCCGCTGGCCACGCCGTACCAATTTACCGATCTCGTGGTGTGCCGACCGGAATGGCACGCCGTCCCGAACCAGTCGGTTGGCCATCGCGGTCGCGGTGGTCCACCCCTGCTCGGCACGTTCGGTCATCCGGTCCGGTACGGGCTCCGCGCCCATGGCCAGCAGCCTGGTCAGCACCACGGATTCGAGGGCGGCGGACAGGCCGGACCAGACCCCGGACACCCCCTCGGTGCCCACCTCGATCGAGTTGGTGAACGGGGTGCCCCTGGTCGCCATGGCGAGGGTCTGGGCGGCGGCGAACACCAGGGCGGGCTTGGCCTTTACATGCTCGGTCAGGAACACGTTGCGCTTCTGCGGCATGATCGAGCTGGACCCGACCAGCTCGTCCGGGAACCGGAGCAGACCGAATTCCTGGCTGCTCCACAGTTGCAGGTCGGTGGCGAACCGGCTGGTGGTCAGTGATGCGGCGGTAGCCGCGAACAGCAACCGCAGACTGGTGTCCCGGGAGGCCACGGCGTCGATGCTGTTGATCGCCGACCGGTCGAAACCGAGCAGGTGGGCCACCCGGGCCGGATCCAGCGGCAGGTCGGTGCCACCGACACCGCATGCCCCCATCGGGCTGGCCCGCAGCCCGTCCGCAGCCTGTTCGATGCCGACCAGGTCGCGGTCGAGGGCGGCAGCCACGCCCAGCAGATAGTGTCCGTAGGTGACCGGGACGGCCGGCTGGAAATGGGTGTAGATCGGTAGCACCTGGTCCGCGTGACGTCGGGCCCGGGACAACAGGATCGCCTGCAACCGCAGAGTCTCGTCCAGCAGTTCGTCGACGTGCCGGCGCAGCCGCAGCATGAGTACGGTGGCCTTCAGGTCGTTACGGGACCGGCCGGTGTGCAGGCTGCCGCCGGCGTCCGTACCGACCTTCCCGATCAGGAAGTCCTCGTACATGAGGTAGAGACCGCGTGGCGCGGGTCGGCCACGTAGCGGGTCGAAGTTCCGTCGACGCAGGTCCAGGATGCAGGCCAGCAGCGGCGCGGCCCGCTCGGTGCCGACCAGCCCACGCTCCACGAGGCCGACGACGTGTGCGAGGTCGATGTCGGTCATCGGCCAGAGTTCGGCGTCGATGTCCTGGTCGGCGGTGGCGCCGAACACGATCCGCCGGGCGGTCGGCGTGAGTGGTCTGACGATGCGGCCGGTGTCGTCCGCCATGGAAAACCCTCCTCCTCCGTCCGTGGTCAACCACGGGTGGCCGGCTGCCGGACCACCTCGTCCAGCCCGCGCCGGTTCCAGCCCAGGTACGTCCAGCCGGTGTCGACCTCGGCCGGGTGGAACACCGGGGTCGGTTCCGGTGGGCCGGGCCGGTCCAATCCCTGTGCGGCGATCCAGTCCGGGTCGAAGACGGTGTCCTGGTAGCGGTAGCCCTCGTCCGGGCACAGGATCACCGTCGTGGCGTCCGGGTGTTCCGCTGCCCACCACCTGCCGACCACGTACGCGGCACCGCTGGTCGGGCCCATGAAGAGGGCGTGTCGGGCCAGCAGTTCACGGGCACCGGCGTACGCCTCGGCCGGACCGAGCCAGTGCACCTCGTCGAAGACCCGGTGGTCGAGGTTGGGCGGCAGCAGACTGTTGCCGAGACCACGCAGTGCCCGGCGTCCGTCCGGTTGACCGAAGAGGACGCTGTTGTGGGTGTCGATGCCAACGGCCCGCATGTCGTCGAAGGCGGTCCGTAGGTGTGTGGCGGTGCCACACATCGAGCCGCCCGAGCCGACCGGCCCGACCAGGCAGTCCACCTGTCCGACCGCTTCGGCGATGGCCGCTGCCGCGTACGAGTAGGACAGCGGGTTGTCCGGGTTGCCGTACTGGTTGGGGCAGAACGAGTCGGGGTGGCGTTCCCGGATCTCGCGGACCCGTTCCAGCCGGGCCGCCTGGATCCCACCGACCGGTGCCGGCTGTTGGACGATCTGCACCTCGGCACCGAGGGTCTCCAGGCGGCGGCGCAGCCGGTCGTCGATGGCCGGATCGCCGACCAGGATCAGCCGGTGGCCGGTCAGCGCCGTCTGCTGTGCGAGGCCCAGGCCGAAGGTGCCCGAGGTCGTCTCGACCACGACGGTGTCGGGGCCGAGTTCACCCCGGTCGGCGGCGGACCGCAGGATGTACCAGGCGGGCAGCAGCTTCATCAGGGTGAAGACGGCGGCGTAGTAGTTGGGGCCCAATCGGATCAGGCGCGGCAGTCGTTGCGCCTCGACCACGTCACGGTATGCCTGTGTCCGGCTCACACCAGTGCTCCAGCCGACGTCACGGTCAGGATCTGCGGATCGGCGAAACCACGTCTTCGTAGCAGCCGTACGCATCGGTCGGCCTGTCGTTCCGCGTCGGGGCGGCCGGCGTCGTAGATCACCCCGGCCACCGTGCCGCTGTGTGACACCTGCACGCCCAGTCCGCCGGCCTCCCGGGCGGTACGACACAGCGTGGCGAATCCACGGGTCGGCAGGTATCGCTGGTTGATCCGGGCACTGGCCTGGGCCACCTGGGCCAGGAGCGCCACCGAGCGGGTGGCCAGCGCGTGCCGCAGCAGGCCGACCAGCACCCGGAAGCTCGCCACCTCGGCGGGGGTGTGCTCGGGCGGGCGGAACGCGAGGGTGTCGACGCCGCCCCGGGCCGGGTCGGTGTCACAGCCCACCACCAGCATGCCCGGAAGTCTGCTGTCGAACTCCTCCAGGATGCGCCCGCTGCGGTGGGCGAACAGCACCACACGGTCCTCCACCATCACCGAGTCGGAGGCCCCCTCGGCACGTACGGCGAGGGCGGCGATCTCGGCAGTGGACAGCCGTAGCCCGTAGCAGTCGGCGACGGCCCGGAGGGTGGCCGTCACGTCGCTGGTCGACGACCCGAGACCGAGTCCGGGCTGCGCCTGTCCGGACAGGACGAGTTCACCGCCGCTGGCGGTCGGCAGGTGTTCCCGGAGCATCAGTTCGGCGGCGGCCTGTGCCTTGCGCCGCCACGCCGGTCGGACCGTCACCAACGGGGCGTCCGGTGCCCGGTCGAGCAGCGGCCGGAACTCGGCCGTGGTGACCAGACCGGGTAGTGGCATGGTCACGAGTGCCCGGTGTGATCTACCGGACCGGTCCTGGAAGGTGCCCTGTAGTAGTTCTCCATGGTGTCCGATGGCGTGGCCACGACCCACGTCTCGAACCGGTATCGCTCGGTGGTCACGAATGCGGTTGGACGCCGCGATCAGCACGGCAGCATCACCGTTCCTCTCTCGTGTTGATCCTTCCGAATGGCAGACAGGTGCGTTGGTCGTGGTGTTGTGCGAGAATGCCATGGCGGACCTATATATTGAAACACGCAAATGTTAGCAGAATTCGTATTGCCTGGCGCGGGATGCTTCCACGTTAACCGCAGATTGTTCGATCATTCGGATCCGGTGCTGCGGAGAAGTCGTTTTACCTGCGGAGACATTGCCAACAGGCGGGTCGGCGGCGGTGGTATACGGATCATCAGCCCGGGGCGGTGAACCTGCATCGGACACCTCGGCCGTACGGGGTGTGCAGGCAATTCTCGTCAACAATGGTTGCCGGGACATGACGTCGCCGCCAACCTCTTCGCAACGTTCGGTCGAGGTCGGCTCCCGTGTGCATGGTCAGGTACCCGGCGCAGAGCTACCTGCCCGGTTCCGCCTCCGGTGCGTACCGCCGGGCGGCCGGTGGGCCAGCCGGATGCCCACGTCCTCGCACCCGCTGGCCCGCCGTCACCCGGACCCCGGTCACCTCGAACGGCGACCGGTCACCTCGAACGGCGACCGGTCACCTCGAACGGCGACCGGTCACCTCGCCATCCCCGGTCAGCCGGTGCTGACGATGCGGGCCTTCCCGTCGCTGAGCTGGTAGGACATTCCCACCACGGCGCAGCGCCCCTCGGCCACCGCCCTGGACAGCGTCTCGGAGAGGTGCTGCAACTGCCGGACGGTGCGCTGGATGTGGATGTCGACGATCTGGTCGACGTCGTTGACCTGCTGGCTGGCCGCCAGCGCGACGCTGGGGATGACGGCGTCCACGACGGCGCCCAGGAAGCCCGACGGTGAGGTTCCCTCGGAGACCGCGTCGCAGGCGGCCCGTACCGCACCGCAGGAGTTGTGGCCGAGCACCACCACCAGTGGCGTCTTCAGGATCGTGACGGCGTACTCGACGCTGCCCAGCACCGCGGTGCCGACGGTGTGCCCGGCGGTACGGACCACGAACAGGTCACCCAGCCCCCGGTCGAAGATGATCTCCGCAGCGAGTCGGGAGTCGGAGCAGCCGAAGATCACGGCGAACGGTGCCTGTGCGCCGGCCAGGGCGGCCCGGTGTTCGGCGTCCTGGTTCGGGTGTATGCGGGTGCCGGTGACAAAGCGTTCATTGCCGGCGCGTAGTTCGGCCAGTGCGAGTTCGGGTGTCGCGGGGCGCTCGGTCATGTTCGCAGCGTACGGACAACACCCCGAAGATCCGGGTATTGGTCGCCCAGATCATGCGAGACGAGATTCACGCCGATTCCGGCGACCTGGCGCGGTAACCAGCCGTTCTGATGATCCAAGCAGCAAAGATGATCACATAAGATGTCGGCCCTGCCCGTCCGATCGGCCGGCTCCCGCCGGGAAGCCGAGACGAGCGGTGGCCGTCGGACCCGGTACGGGTCCGACGGCCACCGGCCTGGTTCAGGCGACGAGTCTGATCAGTTCAGATCAGATCCCGCCCACCCGGCTGTCACACGCGACCACCGGATCGAGGACGAAGTCGACGGTCGACACGAAGCCGGCATCGAGCTGCAACCGCTGGACCTCGGGGATCCAGCCGTCCTTCGCGACGATCACCTCGTAGCTGCCCTTCGGCACCCAGTAGCCGTACTTGCCCTGGGCGTCGGCGGTCAGCGTGTAACCACCGCTGTTGTTGTTGAGCCGGACCGTGGCCTTCACCGCGACGCGGTCACCAGCGCAGGTCTGGCCGACCACGGTGCCCTGGATCTTGCCCCAGCTGGCCAGCGGCTGGACGTTCATCTTCACGCTCACCGCTGGTGCCTGGTACGGGCTGTCCGACTTGACACCCAGCTCGGCCGTGTAGGCACCGGGCTGGGCGATGCCGTTCTCGGCGGTGGCGGCCAGGCTGACCGTCACCGTCTTGGAGGCACCCGGAGCCAGGGTGAAGGTGGTCGGCGTGGTGGAGAGCCACGCCACGTCCCCGGCCGCGTCACACATCTCGAGTCCGCCGAGCAGCTCCGTCTCCTTCGAGCCGACGAACGACGAGGGCGAACCACCGATCTTGTACGCGCCGCAGGCAGCGGCACCCCGGTAGCGGCTGAACTGCGCGTTCGGCAGCTCCAGCCAGGACCCGGCGGCCGGGTCGTACGCCAGCGTGCGGTTGGAGACCGCGGTCGAACCGGCGGTCACGCCACCGGCCAGCACGAGCAGGCCACCAGCGGCGGCATACTGCGAGCCCCACAACTCCGCCGGCATCGTCGGCAGCGCCGTCCACCCGTCCGAGGCGGGGGAGTAGACGTAGCCGTCGGTGTACTCGGTCTCACCGGTGCCACCGGCGCAGTAGACGTTGTCACCGATGCCGCCACACGCGATCCACGAAACCGCGTGCGGGTAGTTCGCACCCGTGCTGAACGAGCCAGCGGCCGGGTCGAAGACCACCAGCTTGTTCGAGTCGGTGCAGTTGCCGTCCAGGCAGCCACCGGTCAGGTAGATCTTGCCGTTGACCACTGCCGTACCCGCCGCCGAAGCCGGTGACGGGTTGGTGACCCCGCTCAGCGTGCTCCAGGTGCCTGCCGCCGGGTCGAAGACATCGACCGTGGCGACCGGCGTGCCGCCGCTGGCCCAGCCACCCAGGACGTAGATCTTGCCGTTCACCGCAGCCGCGGATGGCTTCGCACGGGCGGAGGGCATGTCGGGCAGGGCGGTCCAGGCGTTGGCCGCCGGGTCGAACACCCAGATCTTCTTCTCGTTGCCGGTACCGCTGCCACCACCGATGGAGTAGACCTTGCCATCGAGGGTCACGGCGGCGTTGTCGAAGACGGCTGCCGGGAGGTCGGCCACCCGGGTCCACGCGTCGTCGACCTGCGGCGCGGCCTGGGCGACGTTGCCCGCAGCGCCGTACGCGACTCCGTTCTGGGCCTTGCTGATCCCCTTGACCGTGTGCTCGACCAGCGGCGAGCCCTGCTGGAGGAGCAGCGGTCCGAACGGACCGTTACGCTCCAACATCTCCACGTTCGCCGGAGCGCTACCGGTGTTCTTGATGGTCACCTTCGTGCTGCGGGTGCTGCCGTACGGCTGGTGCGACTCGACCGTGGCCGTGCTGACCGTCAGCCGGCCCGCCTTGAGGGCGAAGTCGGCCTTCCGGGTGGCGTTCGCGACGATCGTCGCCGACTTCGTGGTCGCCTGGTACGGCGCCTTCGTGGCGGTGAACGAGTGCGCTCCGACCTGGCTGGAGAAGAGCCAGTAGAAGCCGTCACCGATGTTCGGGTCGTCCGGCGTCGCGACCGACGTGCCCTTGTCCGCCGGAGCATCCACACTGGACACAACTACGCCGTTGAGCGCAGCACCGGTGTTCTTGTCCGTGGTGAAGCCGGTCAGCAGACCGCCCGGGATCGGGGTGCAGAGCCGGTTGACCACCTGTACGTTGTCGACCTCCCACCACCAGGCGTAGCTGCCCTTGTAGCGGAAACGCACCTGGACGCTGGCCGCACCGGCGGCAGCCGTCAGCGGAACCTCTTCGAGGACCGGGCCCCGCCGGCTGGCGGTCTGGTTCCAGACGTTGGTCCAGGTCGCCCCACCGTCGACGGTGACGTCGATGTCGGCCGGGCTGCTGAGCGCGCGGAAGTCGCTGTTGAACCGCAACACCGGCGCATTCACTCCGGTCAGGTCCAGCGCCGGGGTGATCAGGTCGGTGTCCTGGGTCTTGCCGCTACCCAGCTTGTCGCTGTCGATGATGGCGAAGCCACCGGAGCCACCGGTCAGGTTGCCCCGGTTGCCGATGTCCTGGAAGCCCCAACCGCCGCCACTGGTCCGGTTCACCACCGACCAGCCGGCCGGGGTGTCCGTACCGTCGAAGGTCTCCGACAGCAGCGGGTCGCTGAGACCGGCCGAGTAACCGGCTGCGGTGCAGCCCGGGTCGATCGGCATCGCGACGTTGGCGGTCTTGGCCGCCGCGGCGACCGTCAGGTCGGTGACGACCGTCTGGTAACCGGGGTAGTTGGCCGTCGTGGTCATCTTGTAGGTGCTGTTACCGGGAACCGTGAACGAGTACTGACCGGTTGCCGGGTTGGTGTAGACCGGACCACCCGGCCGGCCGGCCACCTCGATCTTGGCGTACAGCGGCCAACCGTGGCCGGAGCCGTCGGTGACCTTGCCGGAGACGGTGACCGTCGGCGACGCCACCAGCGGGAAGTTCTGCGTGACGGCAGTCCCCTCGGTGACGGTGACCGTGACGGTCTGGGTGGCGTAGCCGTACGCGCTGGCGATCACCTCGTGCTCGCCAGCCGGCACGGTCAGCCGGTAGCGGCCGTCGGCACCGGTGGTGGCGCTACGGGTGTCGACGGTGACCGTCGCGCCGGCGATGGCGGCGCCACCGGCGGCGTTGGTGACGGCACCGGTGATCTGACCGACCGGTCCGCGCGGGGCGTTGTTGACCGCCTGGTACGCGTTGAGCCGGCCCTCGCCGAAGACGTTGTTGTCGTCGACGGTGCCACCGCAGGTCAGGGCGTTGACGTCGGTAGCGGTGTCGTCGAGCAGCGTCTCCGTGGCGACGACGTCACCACGCAGACTCGGGGCAGCCGACCAGATCAGCGCCACCGTGCCCGAGACGTGCGGTGCCGCCATCGAGGTGCCGTTGAACGCCGCGTACCCGTTGCCCGGGACACTCGACCGGACGTTGACGCCGGGTGCGGCGATGTTCGGCTTGATCGAGCCGTCGAGGGTGGATGCACCCCGTCCGGAGAAGCTGGCGATGTTGTTGCTCACGTCGTACGCGCCAGCCGCGTAGGAGTTGGGGTAGTCGCCGGGGTTCTCGGCGCTGCCGCAGCCCGGTCCGTCGTTACCGGCGGAGAAGCTCGGGAAGATCCCGGCCGCCCGCCACGCGGCGACGGTCTGCTGGTACCAGAGGTCGTTCTGCCCGCCGCCCCAGGAGTTGTTGACGATGTCGGCGTGCAGGTCCGGCCGGGGGTTCTGGCCGTTCAGGTCGGTCGGGGCGAGCACCCACTGGCCGGAGGCCAGCAGGGACGACTCCGAGCAACTGTTGGTCTCGCAGCCCTTGGCGGCGATCCACTTGGCGGCGGGGGCGACACCGACCTGGTTCGCGCCACCGTCGTCGCCGACCATGGTGCCCATGGTGTGGGTGCCGTGGTCGTTGTTGTCACAGGGGGCGTCGCCGGAGCAGATGCCGGCCGGGTCGAACCAGTTGTAGTTGTGGTCGAAGGTCCCGTTGCCGAGGTTGCCCCGGTACTTGCCGACCAGGGCCGGGTGCTGGTAGTCGACGCCGCTGTCGATGTTGGCGACGACGACGCCCTCACCACGTACGCCGAACTCGCTCCAGACCCGGGGGGCCTCGATGTTGACCAGGCCCCACTCGGGGACGTCGACGCCGGACCTGGTGGAAGCCTCCGCCGGCTGTGGCTTGATCAGCTTGTAGCTGCGGACGTGCTCGATCCGCTCCACCTCGGGCCGGGCGGCGATCTCGTCCACCAGTGCCTTGTCACCCTCGACCCGCATCGCGTTGGCGATCCAGTAGGGCGTGTACTTGGCCTTACGCTCGTCCAACTCGGCCCGCAGCCCCTGCTGGCTCCGGGTCGCGGTGCTGGTGAGCTGCTGGAACACCTCGGTGGCCCGGGCGTCGTCGTCGGTCTTCTTCGCCGCCTTGCTCAGGTCTCCCCGCTCACGGAAGTAGACCATGAAGCCGGTGGTGCCCTTCGTGCCCAACTCCGCCAGGAGTTGGGAACTCACCGGCGCGTCCGGCTCGGCCGCGGTTGCGACCGCCGGTTGCGCGGTGATGCCGAGAACCACGGCCGCTGCCACGGCGAGTGGTCGCCAGAGTCTGGAGCGGTTCGCGCTCCAGCTCCTTTGGCGTCTTGACATGCTTCCTCCCCACTGTCTCGGCGCTCGAACCGAGACGCCGATCGCAGCTCCGGGATGTCCGGCGCTGCCAGCACGGCGTGTGGGCACTCTCGGGTTGAAGCTGGCGGCCCCCATGCCGGCTTGGAGTCATGCTGAGGCAGCATAGTGGTAATGATCAATGGATTCAGGCAGGCAGTATTCAAGCAGTAACTGGGCGTGATTCGGGCTGTTGTCGGAAATCGGCCTGGATCACTGTTGACTACATTGATCGGACGGCGTTGGCTAGTGGGGGCTGGCCGGCGGGGGGAGGGCACGGTGGTTAACGGTGAGATTCCGCTCGTCGTCTGCGTGTCTGCCGATGTGACGGTTCGGGAACGCGTCGTCCGACGGCTGGACGACGTTGGACCGGTGGTGATCTGTGCTGACCTGTCCGAGTTGCGGGCCATGCTGTTTCCACAGGTGAACGGTGCCCCCGATCCCCCACCCGAGTCGGTGAGTCTCGGTGAGCTCTCCGTCGACCTGGCCGAACACCTGGTGACCTGGCGCGGCCAGCCATTGGCGTTGACCCGGCTGGAGCGGGAACTGCTGGCCCGACTGGCCAGCCCACCGCTCGGAGTGTGGACGTACGAACGGCTCTTCGGTTCGGTCTGGGGCGGAGCCTATCTCGGCGACACGGCGATCCTGCACTCCGCCGTCAAACGGCTGCGTCGCAAGTTACGCGCCGTCGAGGACGGGCCACAGGTGCACACCGTACGAGGGGTCGGCTACCGCCTCGCCCTCGGATGCTGATCCTGAACATTTCGTGCCACCATGGCGGACGTGATCGAGCACCCCGACTCAGCCGGACAACCGAGCCCGAGCCAGAGCCCGGTTCCGGTCCCACCGGCCTATTCGTGGCCGCAGGGACAGCCGGTCCCGCCGCCCCGCCGGAAGTGGCGTCCCTGGCTCGTCGTGGCCGCCGCCGGTTGGGCGGTGCTGCTGCTGGTGATCACCTACGTCTCGGCCCGGGACGACGTGCCGACCGTACGGGAGCAGCACGACATCGCGCAGGCCAGCCCGGTCGTCGAGCGGGCAATCGCTGCACTCGTCGCCGCTGCCGGTCCGGACGTGGTCGTGGAGCTTTCCACCCCACGGCTTGAGGAGGGCTGTGAGCTGAGCCTGGTCTGGGAAGGCGCGACCCTGGAACGGGACGTGACGTTCCGTACCAGGGAGACCGACGACCGGCCGTTGCTCAGCCGGATCGGGCTGGCGCTGCCCGCCTCGTACCGGGCGACGGTCCGGCCCGCCACGGGGACGTTCCGGGCCGATGCTGGCGAGTTCGTCGCGATCAAGGGCGGAGTGACCGACCCGGGCGTGGTGAAACTGACCGCGAGCACCGGCTGCCGGCCGTCGTCACCCGACTTCGCCGTCGATGACCAGCCTCTGACCGCACTCCCGATCGACGGGGAGCCGGCCCGGGTGCTCGCCGCGCTCGGTGTGACCGACCGTGATCCGGTCAACCGGGTGACCGTGCCCTGCTCAGGCAACGGGTCGATGCACACGGCCCGGTCGGTTGGCCGGGGGGCGCTGTCGGCGTCGCTCGACGCGACCCTGCGACCGCTGGCCGGTGCCGACGCCGTCGTGCTGGCCGAGCAGCCCGACCGGTACGCCTACCGCAGCGGGCCGCTCAGCGTCGTGGTGGAGGCGGTCGACGGCGAGATCCGCGTGACGACCACCAGCGTCGACTGCACCGGGTGACGCCCGACCGGGGTGCGGTATCGGGGTCAGTACACCAGTGCCTGGACGCCGTCGGCCATCGCCTCTTCGACGAAGACCGCCGCCCCGGCGATCCGTACGCCGGGTAGCAGGTCGGACTCGGTGATCTCGCGACGCGCGGCACACTGGGTGCAGACGGTGACCCGCCCGCTGGTCAGGATCACGTGCAGCAGCTCCGCCAGGGGCGGCGAGTGCGGCAGTTCGAAGTCGGCGGCCCGGCCGGGCAGGGCGAACCAGGACGACTCACCCGTCAGCCACAGCGAAACGTCCACCCCGGAGGCGATCGCGGTAGCAGCGACGGTGAAGGCCTGGGCACAGCGTTCCGGTGCGTCCGCACCGGCGGTCACCTTGACGACGAGAGAACGAGCCATGGCGGCCAGCATAGGATGATCTGACGATGGTTACCGAGATTGGGTTCGTCAGCCTGCTGGTGGCGGGCTTCGGCATACTCGCCGGTGGCCTGGTCTATCTGGCTGTGCGTATTTCAAGGGGACGCTGGTGAGGCGGAGAGCTCCGCAGTCGCGAACGGAAGGTTTGTTGGTGAGCGCGAGGAGTGAGCGGAGCGAGCCCCGCAGTCGCGAACGGAAGGTTTGTTGGTGAGCGCGAGGAGTGAGCGGAGCGAGCCCCGCAGTCGCGAACGGAAGGTTTGCTGGTGAGTACGAGTCCGCAGGAGAACCCCCTACAGCCGCCGTGGCTGAACGCGCCGCCGGTCGACCCGTACCCCTTTGAGGAGACCCACGACCTGCGGGTCGGTCCCGACCTGCACCCGGCGCTGCTCGGCCTGTTGCCCTACATCGGGGTGTGGCGGGGCCGGGGCCGGGGCGGTTACCCGACGATCGAGGACTTCGACTACGCGCAGGAGATCCGGATCAGCCACGACGGGCGGCCGTTCCTGTTCTACGAGTCGCGGGCCTGGCTGCTCGACGAGCAGAGCCAGCCGATCCGGCAGTCCGCCCGCGAGGTCGGCTGGTGGCGTCCGGTGATGAAGGACGGTCGGGCGACCGACGATCTGGAAGCGATGATGGCCAGCCCGACCGGCATCATGGAGCTGTACCTGGGCAAGCTGACCGGCACCCGGGTCGAGTTCGCCACCGACGCGGTGGTGCGTACGGGCACCGCCAAGGAGGTCACCGGCGGTCACCGGCTCTTCGGCATCGTGGAGGGTGCGCTGCTCTACGCCCAGGAGATGGCCGCGATGGGGCACAGCCTTTCTCCGCATCTCTCCGCCCGGCTCATCCGGGTCGGCGGCTAACCGTCAACCGATCTGGTTGATCATGAAGTTATTGTCAGCAAACGGGGGTTTTCGGGGCAACAACTTCATGATCAACCGATCGGGCGGGTCAGACCAGCCGGGACACGACCCCGGCGGGCCCGGTCTGGAGGTCCGAGACGGCGAAACCGAGCAGTTCCCGCAGCGCGGCCGTGTGCGGTGAGGCGGGCAGCGGCATTCCGTCCAGGGTGCGTACCTCGGCCAGGCCCCGTACCGACGAGGTGAACCACACCCCGCCGGTGGCCTGACGCAGCTCGGCCGGTGTGACGAGCCGTTCGGCAGCCGGGAAGCCCAGTTGGTCGGCGTGGGCCAGCAGCCAACCGGCCGTCACGCCGGGCAGGATGCCGGTGGAGTCCGCCGGTACGGTGCACAGCGTGTCGCCGTCCAGCCAGACCACGTTCGCCGTCGGGCCTTCCAGGGCGTAGCCCTCGATCGAGGTCCACAGCACGTCGTCCACGTCGTGGGCCACGGCCCAGCGCCGGGTTGCGGCACTGACCCCGTACGACGTCGACTTGACCCCGGTCAGCAGCCAGGACGTACCGGCTCGTGAGTTGGCGGCGACGCCGAGTGGCAGGGTCGCGACGGTGATGCCGGCCTGTCTGGCCCGGCGGATCGCGGGGCCGACCTCCGACAGGGTGGTGAAGACGGTGACCGGGCCACTGCCCTCCGGCCCCCGGGTACAGACCAGCCGAAGGGCACCCTCCGTGTCGACCGGCCAGTTGGCGCACGTCGTGTCGATCAGGTCGGCCAGTTCGGTCGTCGACGGCAGGAGCAGGTCGAGGGTCTCGGCGGACCGGGCCAGCCGGGCCAGGTGCTCGTCACGTAGCCAGGGCCGCCCGGCCCGGACGTGCATGGTCTCGAAGAGCCCGTCGCCGTGCAGCACCCCGAGGTCGTCGGCGCGTACCACCGGCTGGTCGGCCGGGACCACGCCCCGACCCAGCACTGCGACGATCTGATGGCCGGACACGAGAACTGAGACTAACGAACCGGGTACGCCGAAGGTCGGGACTTCCGCAGCGGGTACGCCGCCGTACCAGTCAGTCGGCCGTACCAGTCAGTCGGCCGGGCGGACGCCCCCGGCATCCCGGGCCATACCCACGGCGCCCCCGGCATCCAGGGCCGTACCCTCGGCACCCCCGGCACCCGGGCTGTTTCCGGCGTCCTCGGCACCCCGGGCCCGGGTGAACCGGGCTCCCCAGTCGTGGATCTGCCTGAGCAGTTCGGGTGGGCTGAGGACCTGGAAGTCGGCATCGAGCAGGCCCAGTGCCATGACCACCCAGTCCAGCGAGTCGGTGGTGAGGTGTACCCGACTCCGCCCGGCATCGACCTCCTCGACCGTGCTCCAGTTGCCGAGCCGCTCTCGTACGATCGCGGCCGGCGTATCGACCAGAGCCTCCACCCGGTACGAACGGGGCAGGCTGTCCAGGCTGGCGCGGACGAATGCGGCGGCGTCGGCGGCGGGCAGATCCCGGGGCCGGAACCGGGTGCCGGTGCCCTGTGGCGCGGCGAGTCGGTCGACGCGGAAGCTGCGCCAGTCGTGCCGGGTGAGGTCGTAGGCGACCAGGTACCAGCGGCGACCGATCCAGACCAACCGGTGTGGCTCGACGTGCCGGTTGGTGTGCCGGCCGTCGGCGGCGGTGTAGGAGAAGTGGAGTTGCTCGCCGTCCCGGCAGGCCAGCGCGACCGCAGGAAGCACTGCCGGGTCGACCCCGACCCTGGTCGGGCCGTTCCAGGGAACGGGCACGGTCATCGCGCGTAGCGCCTCGACCTGGCGTCGCAGGCGGGCCGGCATGACCCGCACCAACTTGGCCAGCACGCGTACCGAGGACTCGGCGATGCCCTCCACCGCACCCTGGGCGGCGGTCTGTAGACCAACGGCCAGGGCGACCGCCTCCTCGTCGTCGATCACCAACGGCGGCAGTGCCGCCCCGGCGGCCAGTTGGTATCCGCCGTCCACGCCGCGTTGTGTCTGGACCGGATAGCCCAACTCGCGCAGTCGGTCGACATCCCGGCGCAGGGTGCGGGCTGAGACGCCCAGCCGATCGGCCAACTCGCTGCCCGGCCAGTGCCGCCGGTCCTGGAGGAGGGAGAGCAGCCGCAGCGTCCGGGTACTGGTGTTCGCCATGTTCCCGATTGTCACCCGCCATTTAGGTCAGAAAGTGGCCGCTACGGTCGCTAGCGTCGTTCTCGATCGACCGAACGGAAACAACCGGAAGGCAGAGCCCATGGCCATCACCGATCTGACCACCGACGCCACCCACGCCACCGACGCCACCGCCGGTGCGTCGACCGTCACCGCCGGTGCGTCGACCGTCACCGCCGGTGCGTCGACCGTCACCACCGATGCCACCGCCGGTGCGCCGGCCGTCACCACCGATGCCACCGGGGAGCGGGCCGACCTGCTGGCGATGCTGGCCAAACACCGGCACTTCCTGATCTTCACGACCCGTGACCTCACGGACGAGCAGGCCGGGCAGCGCACCACCGTCAGCGAGCTGTGCCTGGGTGGCCTGATCAAGCACGTCGCTGCGGCCGAGCGGAACTGGGTGGACTTCATCCTGGACGGTCCGGCGTCGATGGGGGACTTCAACACGATGACCGAGGCCGACTGGGCCCGACGGGCCGACGAGTTCCGGATGTTGCCCGGTGAGACGCTGGCCGGGGTGCTGGCCGACTACGCCGAAACGGCCCGTCGGACCGATGAACTGGTCACCACCCTGCCCGACCTGGACGTCAGCCACCCGCTGCCGGAGGCCCCGTGGTTCGAGTCCGGCCTGCGCTGGTCGGCCCGACGGGTGCTGATGCACATCATGACCGAGACCGCCCAGCACGCCGGCCACGCGGACATCATCCGCGAGTCCCTGGACGGGGCCAAGAGCATGGGCTGAACGGTGCCCGGCCAGGGCACGCCGCGACCCACGTACCACGGCCTAGTATTGGTTCGGTGTCGGACTCATCCCTGGCTGAGATGCTGCGCTCCCGCGGGTTGCGGCTGACGGCGCAGCGGCAACTGATCCTCGAAGCTGTCCTCGACCTGAAGCACGCGACTCCGGAGCAGGTGCACACCGCCGTACGTGAGGTCGCCGCCGGTGTGAACATCACCACGATCTACCGCACCCTGGAATTGCTGGAGCGGCTCGGGCTGGTTACCCATACACACCTGTCGCACGGTTCGCCGACCTATCACGCGGCAGGTCCGGATCAGCACGTCCACCTGGTCTGCCGTAACTGTGGGGCGGTGGAGGAGATCGAGCCGGAACTGCTCGGTCCGCTGGCCGGCCAGTTGGCCGACCAGCGCGGGTTCCTGGTCGACATCGGCCACGTCTCGCTCTTCGGCGTGTGTGGCAACTGCGGGGAGAAGTAATGATCGACATTGCGGGTGCGGTAACCGTCGAGGCACTCGACGAGGAGACGCGGGACCAGCCCGAGCCGGCGCATGCCTCGGCCGGGGTGGCCGGGGTCGCGGCGCACTACGGCGACCCGATGCGGGAGCAGCGGACGCTGGCCACCGACGTCGGTCTGGTCGACCGTTCCCACCGGGGGGTCCTGGCGGTGCCGGGCGTGGAGCGGACAACCTGGCTGCACACGGTGACCACCCAGCATCTGGCCAACCTGGCCGACGGGCAGGGCACCGAGCTGCTGGTCCTATCGCCACACGGACATATCGAGCAGCACGCCATGGTCGCCGAGGTCGGCGACACCACCTGGCTGGACACCGAGCCGGGCAGCACCGCCGACCTGCTCACCTACCTGGAGAAGATGCGGTTCTTCAGCCAGGTGGACCCGCGCGACGTGACCGCCGACTGGGCGGTGCTGTCGCTGGTCGGGCCGAACGCGGTCCAGGCGGCCGGTGCGCTGGGCATCACCGGACTGGCGGACCCGGACACCGTCGAGGTGCCGGGTCCGAAGTTCGCCGCCGGCTCGATTCCACCCCGACCCACCATCCGGTACGACGTGGCGCCGCTGCCCGGTGGCGGTTGGGCTCGACGCGTCCGCCTCGGTGTCGACCTGCTGGTGCCCCGGGCCGCGATGGCCGAGGTGGTCGGTGAGCTGACCGGTGCCGGCGTGCCGGTGGCCGGACTGTGGGCGTACGAGGCGCTCCGGGTGGCCGCCCGGCTGCCCCGGGTCGGCTTCGATACCGACCATCGCACCATCCCGGCCGAGGTGGACCTGATCGCGCCGGCCGTACACCTGGACAAGGGCTGCTATCGCGGTCAGGAGACGGTGGCCCGGGTGCACAACCTGGGACGTCCGCCCCGGCGACTCGTACTGCTGCACCTGGACGGGGTGACCACCGACGAGCTGCCGGCGGTCGGCGCGCCGGTGACCAACGACGGCCGTACGGTCGGGTTCGTCGGTACGGCGGTGCGCCACTTCGAGTTGGGGCCGGTCGCGTTGGCCGTGGTCAAGCGCAACGTGGCGGACGACGCGCGGCTGATGATCGGGGAGAGCGCGGCGGCTATCGACCCGGCCTGACCATCGTCGCCCCGGTCCGACCGGCCGGCAGCGACTCGCCCTGAGTCATCGTTCAGTGGGTCTGACCGGATCGCCTGGTCAGCGTCTAGGATCGCCGACATGACGACAGGGACGTTGATCACGGTTGCCCCCACCGGTGCTGAGTCGACCAAGGCGGACGTGCCGGCACTGCCGGTGACTCTCGACGAGTTGGTGCTCACGGCCAAGGAGTGCGAGGCACTCGGCGCAGCCGTCATCCACGTCCACATCCGGGACGACGAGGCCCGGCCGACCCTGGACCTCGGCCGGTTGCGGGAGACCGTGGCGGCGCTACGGACCAGCACCGGCCTGATCGTGCAGCTCTCCAGCGGCGGCGCGGTGACCGACCCGGAGGCCAACCGCCTGGCGGTGCTTGACGCCGCCCCGGACATGGCCTCCTGCACGATGGGCACGGTCAACTTCGGTGACGACGTCTTCCTCAACCGTTGGGAGTTCATCGTCGACCTGCACACCCGGATGCAGGAGCGGAACGTCGTGCCCGAGTACGAGATCTTCGACCTGGGGCAGCTCACCTCACTGCAACGGCTGCTCAGCAAGCATGGGCTGCCGGCCGGTGGCCACGTACACGTGGACTTCGTGATGGGGGTGCCCGGTGGCATGCCGGGTACGGCCGAGGCCCTGGTCGCCTGTCGGCAGGCCCTGCGTGACCTGCCCGAGGGGACCACGTTCTCGGCGACGGGCATCGGCCGTAGCACTCTTCCGGTGATGCTGACCTCCCTGGCGACCGGTGGTCACCTGCGGGTCGGGATGGAGGACACGCTCAACTACGCCAAGGGCCGCCCGGTCGAGTCGAACATGCAACTGGTCGCCCGGGCGGTCGGGTTCGCCCACTTGGCCGAGCGTGCTCCGCTGTCCCCGCAGGAGGCCCGTGAGCTGCTGGGCATCCCGACCGGCGAATAGTGGGCGGCCAGGTCCTGTGACCCAGCCGGCTGGCGTCGTTCGTCGATCGAGGTGGGGTGGCGGGCGGGGCGGCGGCTCTCCCGATCACCCCACTACGGTTGGCGCCATGATCCTTCGCCATGTGACGATCGACTGTGCCGAGCCATTCGCGCTGGCAACGTTCTGGAGCGAGGTCACGGGGTGGCCGGTGTCCGACGAGGACGAACCGGGTGACTCCGAGGTTCTCGTCGAGGCGCCCTCACCCGTGCCGGGCATGTTGTTCATCCGGGTACCCGAGGGTAAGACGGTCAAGAACCGGATTCACTTCGACTGGATGCCGACCCAGCGGACCCGCGACGAGGAGGTGGAGCGGGTCGTCGCCCTCGGTGCGAAGTTGTACGAGGACCACCGCGTCGCAGATGGGCGGGGCTGGGTCACGCTGCTCGACCCCGAGGGCAACGAATTCTGCATCGAGCGGAGCGAGGCCGAGCGCGCGTCGCACGACTGAGCGCTGATCGATCATGTGACCAGGTGCGGGGCGCCCGGCGTGGGCATCGAAGTGGCCGTGACCAGGCACAATTCGGGACAGAACTCCGGCAGTTCTCTGCCGTAGATCTCAGACCTGAGGGTTCCCTAAGGTTGCCGCAGGGCGGCTCGGTACGGTCCACGACATGGGAAAGATCTACTCGGGCGGCGTACCGCTCGCTGAGGTGGTGCGTTCCGGCTTCGTGGAGGGCGCGCACCGAGGCTCGATGGTGGTGCTCGACGCGGCCGGATCAGTGCTGGCGTCGGCCGGTGACGTCACGTCACCGATCTTCCCGCGCTCGGCGAACAAGCCGATGCAGGCGATCGGCATGCTGCGCTCCGGGCTGCGGCTGGTCGACCCGGCCGATCTCGCGCTGGTCTGCGCCAGTCACCACGGCGAGGACTTCCACCTGGCCCGGGTACGCGCCCTGCTGCGCAGCGCCGGCCTGGAGGAGGCGGCGCTGCGCTGTTCACCGGCCCTGCCGTTGGGCGAGGCGGCCAGGATCGCCGCGTACCGGGCCGGTGGTGGGCCGACCCGGTTGCAGATGAACTGTTCCGGCAAGCACGCCGGAATGTTGCTGACCTGCCTGGTGGCGGGCTGGCCGACGGACGGCTACTGGCGACCGGAGCATCCGTTGCAGCAGCGGATCCGGGCTGCGGTCGAGGAGACGACCGGAGAGGTGGCGGCTGCCGTCGGGGTCGACGGCTGCGGGGCCCCGGTGCTGGCCGTGTCGCTGACCGGGCTGGCCGGGGCGTACCTGCGGCTGGTTTCGGCCGAGCCGGGGTCGGTGGAGCGGACCGTCGCGGACGCGATGCGGGCCCACCCGCTGCTCGTCGCCGGCACCGATGCCGAGGACACCCGGCTGATGACCGGCATACCCGGGCTACTGGCCAAGAGCGGGGCGGAGAGCGTCATCGTGGCGGCCCTGCCGGGGCACGGCGCGGTCGCCGTCAAGATCGACGATGGGGCGATGCGGGGCCGGCTACCGGCGGTGGTAGCCGGACTGCACCGGCTGGGCGTACGTGCCCCGGTCCTCGACGAGTTGGCCGAGGTGACGCAGCCCGACGGCGGTGTGGTCCGGAAGGCCCCGTCCCTGACCGTCTGACGACTGGTGTCGGGCCCGGTCCAGGCGGTGTCGTGCCCGGCTCAGGTGGTGTCGTGCCGGGTCCAGGTGGTGTCGTGCCGGGTTGAGGTGGTGTCGTGCCCGGCTCAGGCGGGCAGGAAGGTCAGTAGCGCGTCGTTGACCGGACCGGGGCGCTCCAGTGGCAGCAGGTGCCCGGCGTCGGGCACATCCGGCAACCGGATCGCGCCGGGCACCTCCGCCGCGATCCGGTCGGCCAGTCGTGAAATGTCCGGGACGTCGGCGGCACCGGCTGTCACCAGCACCGGTACGTCGATCTCGGCCAACCGGCCGATCGCGGGTGGGTCGAGGTCCCGTACCGACACCTTGGCCAGCGCCGCCTCACCGGCCAGGGCCTGACGGTCCATCTCCCGGGCAAACGCGAGGAGTTCGGGGTCGACGTCCGTCGGCTGTCGGCTCGGCCCGACCACCCAGAACCGCACCTCGGCGTCGGCGGTGGCGTCGAGGTCGTCGTCGGCCACGTCGCCGGCCAGGGCATCCCACAGGTCGTTCGCCTCGGCCGACCAGCGGTGTCCGGAGACGGCGGTGCCGAGCAGCGCCAGCGCTGACACCCGCCCGGGATGGGCCAGGGCAGTGTCGATCGCCACCGCCCCACCGAACGAGCAACCGACCAGGGCGGCACGTTCCACGTTCAGGGCGTCGAGCAGGCCGGCCACGTCGTCGTAATGGGCGAACGGGGTGTCGGGCAGTTCCGATTCGCCGTACCCGCGCAGGTCCAGGGAGATCACCCGGTGGCGGGCGGCCAACGCGGTGACCTGGTGATGCCACATCCGCCGGTCGGCGATGCCGGCATGCAGGAGTACGACCACCGACCCGTCACCGCCGGTGTCGTCGTACGACAGCACTGCCCCGGCCACCTCGATCTTCGTCACCGGCGAAGGTTATGCAGCGTCGGCTGCCCTTGGCAAAAGGGTTTACCAGCATCGCTAGCTTCCGTTAGCAGTTTGCTTGCAGGAGCTAGCAGTGCGACGTACCGTGGGGTCATGGCCACTCCCAAGGATCTACCTCGCGACATCGGCGGGTTCATCCGTGATCTCCGCCGGAACGCCAAGATCTCGCTGCGGCAGTTGGCCGAACAGGCTGGTGTCAGCAATCCCTACCTGAGCCAGATCGAGCGTGGACTGCGTAAGCCGAGCGCTGAGGTCCTGCAACAACTCGCCAGTGCGCTACGGGTCTCGACCCCGGTGATGTACCTGCGGGCCGGGCTGCTCGACGACAGGGAGGGGCAGGGGGTGCTGGCCGCCATCGCGGCCGACCCCGATCTGACCATGGCGCAGAAGCAGTCCCTGAGCCAGATCTACGAGACGTTCCGCCGGGAGAACCTTCGCAACCGGGCCGACACCGGCGCCGACGATGCCGTCGCCGAACCGGCCGTCGAGCCGACCGGCGGCCCGGTCGTCGAACCGGCTGCTGGACCGGCCGTGCCGCAGGCGGGGACACCCGTGCCACAGGCGGGAACCTCGCTGGAGGACGTAATCGAATCCGTGGCGGTGACCGAGACGGGTGCCACCCCGCCGCCACCCGTCAAGCCCGCAGCCAAGCCTGAAGCCAAGCCCGAGCCGACCAGCGTCGTCGAGACCGCATCGGTGACCGAGGAGGAGAAGTGATGAGCGAGACCAGGACCCGCATCCCCGCACCGCTGTACGCCGTAGCCGGGGTCGGTGACCTCGCCTACCAGCAGGTGCGCCGGTTGCCCGAGGTGATCAACGAACTGAGCGGCAAGGCCGAGGGCTCGGGTGCCGAGCTACGGGAGAAGGCTGCGGCCACCACAGCCGAGCTGCGGGAGAAGGCCGTTGCCGCGTTGCGGACCGCGAACACGGCCGCAGGCCGTCTGCGGAAGCGGGCGGAATCCGGCAAGATCGACGCCGAGTGGCTGCGTACGCAGGCGCTCAACAACGCCGGCGCGCTGGTGGCCGGTGCCCACGTTGCCCAGGAACGGGCCCGTGCCGCGTACGAGACCCTGGTGGCCCGGGGTGAGCGGGTCGTCGGTTCGGGGATCGTACGGGCCGCCGACACGGTCGACGCTGACATGGCGGTCACCGAGGCGCCAGCGGAGTTGGCCGCAGCCCCGGCTGAGCCGACCGCGACCCGGGTGGAGCCGACGGTGAAGCCGGTCGAGCCGACCGTGAAGCCGGTCGAGCCGACCGTGGCCCCGACCGAGCTGATCGAGGCGACCGAGTCGACCACGCCGGTCGACGTGACACCGGCCGAGATGGTGACACCGGCCGAGATGGTGACACCGGCCGAGATGGTGACACCGGCCGAGGTGGTGGCGCGGGTCGAGGTCGCGCCGGCTGAGGAGAAGCCAGCGGCCAAGGCAACCAAGCGGACAGTGACGAAGGCCACCAAGCCGACAGTGGCCAAGGCCACCAAGCCGGCGGCGAAGTCCACCCGAGCCACCAGGTCGACCGCAGGCAAGACCACGAAGGACACGCCGCCGACGGCGGAGTGACTCCCGGTTGTCAACCCCGGGTGCGGCGTGGTGGCCCGTACCCGGGGCAACCGACATAAGCTTCAGTGCATGGTCTCTGCCGCGCCGCTGTTCTTCGCCGATGTTCGGGAAGTAATCAACAACGTGCTGCTCGTCTTCGCGATCGTCATCGAGGCGGTCGCGTTCGTGCACTGCCTCACGCAGCGTTCTGCGGCGTTCCCGGCGATCGGCACCCTGCCCAAGGCGGGTTGGCTGGCCATTCTGGGCATCTGCCTCGTACTGACCCTGCTCGGCTTCGGTGTGATCAGCATCTTCGGTCTGATCGGTATCGCCGCCGCACTGGTCTATCTGCTCGACGTTCGGGTCGGGCTACGCGACCTTACCGACGGTAAGGGCTTCTGGTGAGAGACTTCCGCTGGCCACCGCCACCCGACGCCGGCCCCCGGACGTACGGTCCCGGACCGAGCGCGCCCCGGACCGGGCGACCGGCCCTGCCCGAGCCGGAGACCGAACTGGTCGACACCCCGCACGGCGTACGGCTGGAGCGGCTCATCACCGGCTCCGGCGAGCCGGTCACCGTGTTCGCCCATGGCCTGGGCAGCGGGATCGCCACCACGCGGCCGTTGGGTAGCGCCGTAGCCGGCCGCAAGATCTTCTTCCAGTTCCGGGGCCATGGGCGTTCCGACGCGCCGGTCGGCCCGTGGACTTACCTCGATCTTGCCCGTGACCTGCGGGCGATGGCCGACCTGGGCGGGGCCACCCGGGCGCTCGGGGTCAGTCTGGGGGCGGGTGCACTGTGCCGGCTGCTGGTGGAGAGTCCGGAGCGCTTCGACCGGGTGGTCTTCTACCTGCCGGCGGTGCTGGACGAGCCCCGTTCGCCGGCCGTACGCCAGCGGCTCGACGACCTGCTCGACGCGATCGAGTCCGGTGACGAGTCGGAGCTGGCCGAGGAGGTGTCCCGGGAGTTGCCGCCGGCGGTACGCAACACGCCCGCCGGTTGGGCGTACCTACGTCAGCGGCTCGAACAGTTGCAGCGCGACGGGCTTGCCCCGGCACTGTCCACGTTGCCCGACCAGTTCCCGGTCCGGGACCGGTCGGCGCTGGCCAGCGTCACCGCCCACGCGCTGGTGATCGGCTGTGCCGGTGACGAACTGCACCCGGCCCCGGTCGCGGAGCAACTCGCCCAGGCGCTGCCGAACGCCACCCTGCACATCTACGACAAGCCGGGGGTCCTCTGGACCGAGCGGGCCGACCTGCGGGCCCGGATCTCCGACTTCCTCAACGGTTGACGTAGGTGAGCTGAGACCGTCACCGATTCATTCGGCGCGATTGATTCCGGGGAGCGGGTTCGCCGACCCTGCCGCGACGAGCGCGACGAGCAGGGCGACACCTGAGCCGAGGGCCATGAGGACCGAGGGTGATGCCGCGTCGACCACGACGCCGCCGAGGACCGCGCCGAATGCGATGGTGGCTTGGAACGATGCTGTGAACAGCACGGACGAGGCCTCGGTCGCGCCCGTGGCCGCGAACCAGGACTGCGAGCAGATCGGTATGGCCCCGTAGGCGGCACCCCACGCGATGAGCAGCAACGTCGCACCGATCGGTTCAGTACCGAACACGGGTAGCAGTGCGATGGCCGAGGCGAGCATGACAGCACTGGCGATCAGGGTCGCCCGAAGTCGCAGCCGTACGGTCGTGCCGGCGACGAAGTTGCCCACGACACCGGCGATGCCGTAGACCAGCAGGTACGGCGTGACCGAGCCAACGCCGGTGACCTGTTGCAGGAACGGGGTCACGTAGGTGTAGGTGCCGAAGTGCGCGGTCACGACGAGGACCGTCAGGATCACCGCGGTGCGGCCGGTGCGACCGCGCACCAGGTCCACCAACGCGGCGGGCCTGACCGGTAGCTCGGCTGGCAACGGTGGCAGCACCGCGACCAGTGCCACCAACACGATCACGGCGAGTACCCCGAGCACGACGAATGCGGTACGCCAGCCACCGTACTGGGCAATGAGGGTTCCGGCTGGAACGCCGAAGACCGATCCCAACGGTACGGCCGAAAAGATCACTGCGGTTGCCACACCGACACGTTCGGGCCGTACCAGCCGTGCCGCGAGACCGACGCCGATCGACCAGAATCCACCGATCACGATGCCGACCAGTGCCCGGGACGCCACCACGACCGGATATGACGTCGCGGTGGCGGCCAGGACGTTTGCGATGGCCAGTAGCAGCATCAGGCCGCACAGCAGCGTCCGCCGGTTGAGCCGACCGACGGCGACGGCGACGGCGGGGGCCGATATCGCGGCCAGTACGCCCGGTGTGGTCATCGTCAGACCAGCCGTGCCGTCGGATACGGCAAACGTGGATCCGATCGAGGTCAACAGCCCGATCGGCAGGATCTCGGCGGTGACGATGGCGAAGATGCCCATCGCTACCCAGCCCACGGCCAGCCAGCCGAGGAGGGGTGACCTGCTGATGGCGCGACGCGCGGTGACGGTCTGGGGTGGAGACAGGTTCGGCACCGGCCAAGCCAACAGCGGCCGTCGGGTGATTGCTGGCGGCTTTCAGCCGCGACCGTTGGTTGGTGACCTGCATGCCACGACAGGCACGGTCGCGGTGCGACCCGTGCCGCCCATGGTGCACGGAGGTGTCCGGGTGCCGACCAGCGCGACGCCGTGGGCGTCGTCGTTGGCCTCGGTCTCGCGGCCTTTCCCCTTGCTCATGCAGGAAAGCGGCTCTTGTCCATGGGGAGGTGGGCGGCGCGTACGTCGAGCAGCCAGCGTTCGACCACCGGCTCGTCCGGTTGCGGTGGCAGCGGTGTACGGATCCCGTCGAAGTCCCGCTCGGTCCGGGCCAGCAGGTCACGTGCCTCGTCGAGGTGTCCGGCGGCGACCCGTTCCCCGAAGTCCAGGAAGGACTGCGGGTCTTCGAGCCGGATCAGCAGTTGACCGGTGGCGTACAACTCCCGACCCTGGTGCAGCAACCGGGCCAGGTGCCGGGCGTGTTTGGCCGTACGTCTGCGGGTGTCGGCCGAGAACGAGCCGTCGCCGCGTGACTCCAGCTTGCGGAACTGCTGCGCCGCGTAGCCGAGGTAGGCGGCCCGGACCCGGGGCGCGGACAGGAACGCCGACCGGATGGCGATCAGTCGGTCACCGAGTTCGGTCCGTGTCTCGTACAGGTCGTCCGGCAGCCAGGCCAGTTCGGTTGCGGTCGGATTGCCGCTCAGCGCCAGCCGGCACCACTTGCCGGCCTCGTGATAGGTCACGTCCGGCTCGGTGGTGACGATCGACTCCTGGGGAGGATGCAACCCGTGGAAGGCGACCGTCGGCGCGGCGAAGATGCCGATCCGGTCGACGTCCGAGCCGGGACCGGCCAGGCCGTAGGCGGTGGAGCCGACGATGCCGGCCAGCAGCAGATGCACCCGGACAGGATGCCGCAGCCAGGGGACGGGTGCCGAACGGAATTCCTGACGTCAGCCGGTGGGCGGGCGGTCCCACAGCCACCGGCCGGTGGGCGGGTGGGTGCTCCCACAGCCGCCGGCCAGCGGGGACAGGTGGTCCCGGAAGCTGCTGCGGTTCAGGCGCGGCACAGGATCTCGCCGTGCAGGACGACGAACCAGCCATCCTCGGCGTCGGCCCACTCCCGCCACCCGGCCGAGATTCGGTCGAGGTCGGCCTGGGTCGCGGTGCCGGTGGCCAGCAACTGTCGGGCCAGGTCGGAGCTCAGGATCCGGTCCGCCCACATGCCGCCCCACCAGTGCCGGTCCTCGGGCGTGGCGAAGCACCAGGTGCCGGCGGTGGCGGTGACGTCGGTGAAGCCGGCGGCGCGGGCCCAGGAGAGCAACCGTCGACCGGCGTCCGGCTCGCCGTGGTTGGCGCGGGCGGCCTGCCGGTAGAGGTCGAGCCACTCGTCGAGCGCGGGCACCGACGGAAACCAGGTGAACGCCGAGTAGTCGCTGTCACGGGCGGCGACCAGTCCGCCGGGTCGACAGACCCGGCGCATCTCGGTCAGTGCGCGTACCGGGTCGGCGACGTGTTGCAGGACCTGGTGGGCGTGGACCACGTTGAAGCTGGCGTCGGGAAAGTGCATCGCGTGCACGTCGGCGAGGGCGAAGTCGATGTTGTCCAGGCCACGGGCGGCAGCCTCGGCCCGGGCGAGCCCGAGTGCGGTCTCGGTGGGCTCGGCGGCGGTGACCCGTCCCGGTGTGACCAGGCTGGCCAGATCCGAGGTGATGGTGCCGGGTCCGCAGCCGACATCCAGCACCGACATCCCGGGCGCGAGGTGGGGGAGAAGGTACGCCGCCGAGTTCTCCGCCGTACGCCACCGATGTGAGCGGAGTACGGACTCGTGGTGGCCATGGGTGTACACGTTCGGCGTGCCCGTCATGCCTCGACCCTAGCTTTGCGTCTTGCAATACGGGAAAGCTGTCCCGAAATTCGGGAAGTTCTGACTGGCGTGGTCAGCGGCGAGAAAATCGGACACAGGTTGTCAAGTTTTGTTGGCAGGGTCGGTCACATGACGAAGGACATGACAGGTGACCTGACCGGAAAGGTCGCGCTGGTGGCCGGGGCGACCCGGGGCGCGGGCCGTCAGATCGCCGTACAACTGGGGGCGGCGGGCGCGACCGTCTACGCCACCGGACGCAGCACCCGCGAACGGCGCTCCGAGATGGACCGGCCGGAGACGATCGAGGAGACCGCCGAGCTGATCAACGCGGCGGGCGGGGTGGGCATCGCGGTGCCCGTCGACCACCTGGTGCCCGACGAGGTACGCGCCCTCGTGGAGCGGATCGACGCCGAGCAGGGCCGGCTGGACGTGCTGGTCAACGACATCTGGGGAGCGGACCAGCTGCTCACCTGGCACAAGCCGGTGTGGGAGCAGCCGCTGGAGGCCGGCTTCCGTACCCTCCGGCTGGCCATCGACACGCACATCATCACCAGCCACTACGCGCTGCCGCTGCTGATCCGCAACCCGGGTGGGCTGGTGGTCGAGATGGGCGACGGCACCACCGAATACAACGCCACCAACTACCGGCTGTCGGTCTTCTACGACCTCGCCAAGACGTCGGTCAACCGGCTGGCCTACAGCCAGGCCCAGGAACTGCGCGAACATGGGGCCACGGCGGTGGCACTCACCCCGGGTTGGCTGCGTTCGGAGATGATGCTCGACCTGTTCGGCGTCACCGAGGAGAACTGGCGGGACGCGACGGTGAACGAGCCGCACTTCGTCATCTCGGAGTCCCCGGCCTTCGTCGGGCGGGCGGTCGCCGCCCTGGCAGCCGACCCGGACAAGGCCCGCTGGTCCGGCCAGTCGCTCTCCAGCGCACAGCTCGCGAAGGTGTACGGCTTCACCGACCTGGACGGCAGCCAACCCGACGCGTGGCGGTACATCGTGGAGGTGCAGGACCCCGGCAAGCCGGCCGACGCCACCGGTTACCGCTGACCGGGCGACGCCACCGGTTACCGCCGACCGGGCCGCTCGCCGACCCTGTCCCGCCGGACGGCCGGCCAGCTCAGTCGGCGTACAGGCCGGTCAGCCGGCGGGCGGCGCTGGCCATCCGGTCGCGCAGCTCCGCCGGGTCGAGCACCTCCACCTCCGGTCCGAGCCGGAGCATCTCGTGGTAGGCGACGTCGATGGACTCGACGGGCAGCCGGGTGGTCACCCACCCCTGCCCGTCGGGCTCGCCGGCCGCAGCTTCCGCCTCGGCCACGGCCGGTGGTTCGGCGACCACCCGCAACGCGCGCATACCGGCCGGACTCAGCCGTACGGTGATCTGGTCGGCCAGCATCGACCGGAGGAAGTCCGCCGCCCGGTCGGCCCAGAAGCCGGCCAGGTCGAACGTCTCGTCCCGGACGAAGGTCGCCTCCTCGGGTGTGACGGTCAGCACCCGGTCGACCCGGTACGTACGGTGATCGTCGCCGACCCGGCCGACGAGGTACCAGACGCCACCCTTGAGCACCAGCCCGTACGGCTCCACCGTCCGGGTCACCGACCGGTCGCCCCTGCGGTAGTCCAGTCGTACGGTCCGGTCCTGCCAGACCGCCTCGGCCAGATCGGACAGCGCGGGCGGCGGATCGGCGTTGCGGAACCAACCGGGTACGTCGAGGTGGAAGCGCTGACCCGCCCGGGCGGAGGCGTCCCGCAGACCGGGTGGCAGCGCCGCCAGCACCTTCAGTTGGGCGGCGGCCACGGATCCGGCCAGGCCCATGTCTCCGGCCGGTCCGGGCAGCCCGGACAGGAACAACGCGTCCGCCTCGGCCCGGCTCAGCCCGGTCAGCCTGGTCCGGTAACCGCCGAGCAGTCGGTAACCGCCGGCCCGTCCCCGGTCGGCATAGACCGGCACCCCGGCGGCGGAGAGCGCCAGCACGTCCCGGTAGACGGTCCGTTCGGAGACCTCCAGCTCACGGGCCAGTTCGGTGGCTGTCATCGTCTCGCGGGCCTGTAGCAGCAGCACCAGGGAGATCAGTCGAGCGGCACGCACCAGGCAATCCTTCCTCGCGCACCACGCAATACTGCCTCTCGGCCGCGCTGGCGGCCGGGCAGTAGGCTTCCCGCTCGTGGACGTTTCCAGGGTCACCGCCCCGGCGGTCAGTACGACCAAACAGTTTTTCACCGGGGTCGGCCTGCTCCTGCGGGGCATGAAGCTGTACGTCCGCAGCCCCGGCATGATGCTGCTCGGCATCATCCCGGCGTTGATCTCCAGTCTGCTGTTCATCGGCGCGTTCGTCACCCTGGTCTACTTCGTCGGTGACCTGGCCGAGTGGGTCACCCCGTTCGCCGACGACTGGTCGGAGGGGGTGCGGAGCACCACCCGACTGGTCGTCGCGATCGCCTTCCTGGCGGTGGGTGGCCTGCTGACCGTACTCACCTTCACCGCGGTGACCCTGCTGATCGGTGACCCGTTCTACGAGAAGATCTCGGAGATGGTGGAGGACCGGTTCGGCGGTGTGCCGAACGAGGTCGAGGTGCCCTGGTGGCGGTCGCTCGGGCGCAGCATCGTCGACTCGTTGCGGCTGGTCGGCCTGTCGATCCTGATCGGGTTGCCGCTCTTCCTCGGCGGATTCATCCCGCTGGTGGGACAGATCGTCATCCCGGTCATCGCCGCCGTCTTCGGTGGCTGGATCCTCGCCCTGGAGTTGGTGGCCGTACCGTTCCAACGGCGCGGTCAGCAGTTGGCCGGCCGGCGGGAGGTGCTGCGGACGAACCGGCCCATGGCCCTCGGTTTCGGGGTGGCCGTCTTCTGCTGCTTCCTGGTCCCGCTCGGCGCGGTGCTGATCATGCCGGCTGCGGTGGCCGGCGGTACGCTGCTGGCCCGTCGTTCGCTCGGTCTCTCCATCGAGGAGACCCCGTCGGTGACGGTTCGCGCCTGACCGCAGGGGGCCATTCCTGATCCCGGGACTCCGCGTCTGACCTCAGGAGGCCCTGCCTGACCTCAGGAGGCCCTGCCTGACCTCAGGAGGCCCTGCCTGACCTCAGGAGTCTTCGCCGGCCCGTTGCTTCAGCACGGTGAGGATCTCGGCAGCCCGGGTCCACAGGATCGAGCTGCCCTCGGCGGGGTAGAGATGCCGGTGGGCATTCGGCAGCCGCCCGGCCAGGGTCGCACCGAAGTCCGGTGAGTGGACCGGGCTCGTGTCGAGTTGGCCGTACCAGAGATCGACCGGCACGTCGACCTGTTCCACCGGGGTCGGCCACCGGCCGACGGCGTTGACGAGGTCACGCGCGTAGCCCGCCGGGCCCTGGCTGAACCCCTCGGTCAGTGACCGGAGGTAGGCGGAACCGAAACTACCGCCGGAGAAGAGGGCGCGGTCCCGCTGACCGGACATGCCGATGACCATGTCCCACATGCCCTCGGCCGTGGCGAGGCCGGCGAAGTGGCGCTCGAACCCGACGGGGTCCTGCCGGGCCGCCCGGACCATCCCCGCGACCTCCTCGGGGAGGAGGTGCTCGACCGTAGCCAGGTCGTCCTGGCCAGCCACCACCGCGACCGCCCGGGCGACGCCAGCCCCGCCGAGCATGAGGGCGAAGGGAGCGCCCTGGGAGAAGCCCACCGCCGTCACCCGGTCCAGGTTCTGCCGTTCGACGAGGTGACGAACGTCCTCGACCCAGCTGGCCAGCGTCTTGGCCGGGTGGGTCGTGGATCGTCCGAGTCCGGGGCGGTCCACGGCCAGCAGCCGTAGACCCAACTCGGGCAGTACGTCGACACCGAAGCCCAGGGAGCCGCTCATGCCCGCGCCGGTACAGAAGATCACCGGTTGGCCGTCCGCCGGTCCCCACTGTGACCAGGCGAGCTGACGGCCGTCCGGCAGTTTGATCGACTCGACCGCTTCGGCGGGAGGTGGACTGTGCACGAGATGACGATATGCAGCCTGGCAAGCGACTATCTCGCGGTCGACATCCAGCGCTGGGCCAACCCGAGGAACGCGGCGAAACCGATCAGCAGGGCGTACCACCAGACGTCGCCGTCGCGCATGGTCAACTCGCCGTACCGGTTGGCGAGGAAGCCGGTGAAGAGCAGGATCGCGAAGCCGGCCACGCCGATGGTCGCGCGAACATCCGGTACGACCGCCGCGTACCCGCCGACGGCGACCGCGACGACCAGCAGACGTCCCGGTACGGCATCCGCCGGGAAGACCGTGGCGGCGACGATCGCGGCGACCACGATCGTCGTACAGCCCCCGGCGAGGCTGATGCCGATGGGCGTACGCCTGACCTCTTGATCCGGAACGGGATCGGTGGACACCACCGCCATCGACTTCCTCTGCTGACCCGGGCCCGCCCACGTTGCTGGCCGACTGAGGCAATGTCAGCGCGTGGTACGGCGGCAGTCACGGGTCTTGACGCGCCCGATACGTCCCGCTGGCAAACTTCTACGCGGTCGCTACGCCGCAACCGTTCGAGGAGGCGTGAATGGAGATCGTGCTGGTCCAGGGCGACATCACCGGGGAACGGGTGGACGCCGTCGTCAACGCCGCCAACTCGTCCCTGCTGGGCGGCGGCGGGGTCGACGGGGCGATCCACCGACGGGGTGGACCGGCGATCCTCGAAGAGTGCCGGGCGCTGCGCGCCTCCCGCTACGGTCGGGGTCTGCCGACCGGTCAGGCGGTGGCGACCACCGCCGGTAACCTGCCCGCCCGTTGGGTGATCCATACCGTCGGCCCGGTCTGGTCCGCCGACGAGGACCGGTCCCGGTTGCTGCGCGACTGCTATGCCAACAGTCTGCGGGTCGCCGACGAACTGGGCGCGACCTCGGTCGCATTCCCGCTGATCTCCGCCGGCGTCTACCGCTGGCCGGTCGAGGATGCCGTACGACAGGCGCTGACCGTACTGCGGGCGGCCGAGCCGGCCGGGGTGGCGCAGGCCCGACTGGTGCTGTTCAGCCCCGACGCCCTTGCCGCCGCCCGGACCGTCGCCGCCGGTTTCGCGACGGACTGAGGGCGGTGTGGCTAGCCGGCGGTCAGGGCGGCCAACTCGCGAAGGGTCGCTGCGGTGAACTCGTCGAGGGGATAGAACAACTCGATCCCCAGCTCCGACAGCGTCACGTCGGCCGGTGCCCCGAACGTGGTCATGGTGCCGAACATCGACAGCTCACCCCACGGCGTACGGACCCGTAGTGGCACCTGCACCGGACACGGTCGGGTCGCCGGTGCATCCGCTCCGGCATCCGGCTCGGTGGGGATGGGGTAGGCACGCACCTCCTCGTACAGTTTGCTCAGCTCGGTGTCCCCGGTGGCCTGGACCTGGCGGAGCAGCCGTTCCAGGAACAGGGCGCGGACCTCGGCCAGATTGACCAGCCGGGAGGCGAGCCCGTCGGGGTGCAGGGTCAGCCGGAACACGTTCGGCCGTGGCTCCAGCACGTGCGTCGGGATGCCGTCCATGAGTACGGACATCGCCCGGTTGCCGGCCACCACGTTCCAGATACGGTCGACCACGACCGCCGGGTACGGCTCGTGTGTCGTCAGCATCGTGTCGAGCGCGGACCGGATCGACGTCATGCCCTCGTCGTCCAGGCTGCTCTCCTGGTACGCCGGGGCGTAGTCGGCAGCCAACAGCAGGGTGTTGCGTTCGCGCAGCGGTACGTCCAGGACGGTGGCCAGGTGCAGCAGCATCGCGCGGCTCGGCCGCGACCGACCGGTCTCCACACAGGACAGATGCCGGGCCGAGCTGTTCGCCCGGATGGCGAGCTCCAGTTGGCTGAGTCGACGGCGCTGCCGCCATTCCCGTAGCAGGGTGCCCACCCGGGATGGCTGCTCCAGTTTCATGGCGGAAGGGTAGCCGTCGATGGATCACCGGGGCCATGACCTCGGAGGTCATTGAGTCCATGGCGTCGGTGCTGCCACGGTCTCCTCAGCAGCCGGGCCAGGTCCGGTCCGGGCTGACGAGACGAGGAGACGGGTATGACCATCCCGACCATGACAGCCCCACGTACGGTGGACGGCAGGCCGGCACCGGCCCTGCTGCGTACCGTCCTGCTGATCGACGCCTGGAGCACCCTCGTCTTCGGCGTCATCCTGCTGGCCGGTGGCTCGTGGCTCAGCGGTCCGCTCGGTCTGCCGACCACCTGGTCGGTCCCGTTCGGTGTGGCGATGCTGGGCGGGGCTGCCGCGCTCGGCCTCATCGCCGGCTACCCACGGATCCCGGCCCGCCTCGCCCTGACCGTCGTCGCGGGCAATCTGCTCTGCGGGGTGGCACTCGTGCTGCTCACCGTCGCGGACCTGCTGCCGCTGACCGGGTTCGGCACCGTCTTCGTGTTGTTCGGTGCGGTGTTGGTCGTGGTCGGCGCGGCGCTGGAGTTCGTCGGCTACCGGCGCTACCAGGCGGGCGGCTGCTGACCGATGCTGATCACCGTGTTCGGGGCCACCGGGGGCACCGGCCGGCTCGTCGTCAAGCAGGCGCTGGAAGCGGGACACGAGGTACGGGCGGTCGTTCGTGACCCCGACCGACTTCCGTTGGAGCATCGGAACCTGCGGGTCCACCAGGCCGACGTCTTCGATCCAGCGGCCATCAGGCCGACCCTCGCCGACGTCGAGGCGGTCGTCTCCGCGCTCGGCGCGCCGAGCCGCAAGGACACCTCGATGGTCTGCGCGAGGGGCGTACGCAGCATCCTGACGGCGATGGAGTCGACCTGCGTACGCCGGATCGTGGCGATCAGCGCCCAGCCGGTGCTGCGCAACGGGGGTGGGGAGCCGTTCTGGTTCCGAAGCACCGTGCTTCCGATCGTGCGGGCGCTCCATCGGAGCATCTACGTCGACCTGGCGCGCATGGAACAGATTCTGGTCGCCAGCGCCGCCGAATGGACGATCGTGCGACCGCCGATGTTGACCGACAAGCCCGGCACCGGCCGTTACCGTACGGCGTTCGAGGCCAACATCGCCGGCTCCAGCCTGACCCGCGCCGACCTGGCCACGGCGCTGCTCGACGTGCTGGCCGACCCGACCACCGTCCGCCACGCGATCGGCGTCACCGGCCCGTGAGTGTTGGTCGAGCGATCGGATCAGTGGGGCTTTCGGGCATGGACACGTTCGACCGCGCCCATGGCCAGCCGCTCGCTCTCCTCGATGGTGACGCCGAGGCTGAGCAGCGTGGTGACCGGTCGGCGGGTGTAGTGCTCGCCATGCAGCGGGACGCTGACCAGGTCGACGATGTGTTGAAGGGCGCGTAGTGGCCAGAAGGAGGCGGCGACGTGGTCGGCCAGCAGCAGATGTCCTCCGGGTCGCAGGACACGGAGCGCTTCGCTGAGAGCTGCGCGTTCGTCGGGGATGCAGCACAGGGCGAACGTGCTGACGACGGTGTCGAACGTCTCCGCCGGGAACGGCAACGCGGTTGCGTCGGCCCGGCTGAGGGTGACCACCCGACGGACCCGTTCGGCCTGGTGGCGTGCGGCCTGGAGCATGGCGGGGCTCCAGTCGATGCCGGTCAGGTCGACCTCGCCGGGGTAGTGGGGGAGGTTGGCGCCGGTGCCGACGGCGATCTCCAGTGTGGTGCCACGTGCCCGGCGGCACACCCAGCCCCGGCTGTCGGCGAAGAACCGACGTTCGAGACCGGCCATCCGAGCGTCGTAGGTGGCTGCCTGCCGGTTCCAGTAGCCGACGAGTGTTCCGGTCGACCGGGTCATGGCGCGGAGACTTTCGGTGGGCCGGGGACCAGTCGTACGTCGTCGCGGCTGTCCAGGTGGTTCACGAGTTCGCTCATCGCCTGCGAGATCTTTCGAGATCGGTCCACTGGGGACTGAAGCCGGTGTGACGGTGTTCTTCGACGACCACCGTCACACCGGAACTCAGTGCCTGAAGTCAGCTGACTGACGTCAGCTCAGTACCGGGTCTTCACCAGGAAGGCGTAGCCGACCACCTTTTCGCCCTTCCAGTCGTACATCTTGTGGCACTGCTGGGGCACCGTCCACGACGAGTAGTACTTCGGGCGGGCGTCGTTGCAGGCCTTCAACGTCGGGTAGATCGGGCTGGTGTAGTCCGCCTGGGCGGGCGTGGCCATGGTCAGCACCAGACCACCGGCTACCGCAGTGGCGGCGAGGAGGCTGCGGAGGCGCGGGCGACGCAGGATCTTCTTCATCTGTTTCCGTTCCTATCCGGTCGGTCCGATCACGAACCGGGGGTACGGCGAAGATCGTAAAGGGGGTTGTCCACCCCAACTGAGTATTCGTACGCATTGCGACGATTTGCTCGACTGGCACGCTCGGATGCTGGGCGCCCGGTTACGGCGGTTGCCGGAACGGCTGGTCGATCACGAACGGGTGTAGGGCCAACGCGATCACCCGGCCGCTGTGCTCGTACCAACTCCCGTACCGGTGCTCGACGATGTGATCAACGCGGTGTCGGAGCAGGGCCGCCAGGTTCTGCTGGCTGCGCCGGGTTGGAGTGTCTAGCCGCGAGACTTCGCCAGTGCGACGAACGTACGCCACGCGTCCGGAGCAAAGGTCAGGGTGCCGCCGTCGCGGTCCTTGCTGTCGCGGACCAGGACGACGCCGGGCAGGTTGTCGGCCACCTCGACGCAGTCACCGCCGTTGCCGCTGCTTCTGCTGGACTTACGCCAGATGGCCCCGTTCAGTTCCATGTCTCCGCCAACTCCCTGATCAACTCGACCGACTGCCGGTACGGCAGCGCCTCGCTGCGGCAAGACTCCCATGAGGAGACTAGCCTCGAGATGTCCGCCTCATCTGAGACCGTATGGCCGGCCAGTTGGAAATCGAGATGCGCCACCACCCGTGGTCCCTTGAGGTCGGCCAGCACCAACGGGCCGTTCAGGCCCGCGTACGCCTCGGCCGTGGACGGCACCACGTGCACCCGGACGTGCGGACACTCGGCGGATACCTCGACTAGGTGCAGCATTTGTTGGCGCATGACTGCCGGCCCGCCCACGGCACGGCGTAGGACACTCTCGTCGACAACCGCCGTGAGGGTCGGTGGGTGTGGGCGCGCGAGGATGAGTTGTCGTTCCAGCCGGCCCTTGACCTTTGACTCGGCGTCCGCGCGCGGGACCAGGCCGGCACCGGTGAACAGTGCCCGTGCGTACGCCTCGGTCTGCAACAGTCCCGGGACGACGAGCGGCTGGAAGTTGCGCAACGCCAGGGCTTCCTGCTCCACCTCCCGCCACGGGCGGAACCAGGGTGTGTCGCGACGACGGTCGGGAAACAGTTCCATCGCGTCCTTTTGTAGGACTCGGGCGACTGCACGACGGTGACGTGGGTGCGGAACCCGTCCGGGCGACAGCCAACGACCCACTGTCTTCGCGTCGACGCCAACCTTTTCAGCCAGAGACTCGCAGGTCTCGCCGGCTGCCGACATGGCTAGCCGCAGAGGCTCATTCACGTTCGCCATCCTTTCCTTAGGACGCAAAGAACGTCCGAAATCGTCCCGAGGCGCTGTCGCTTTGCCCGCCCTGCGTTCTGCACGCTATTTCTAGCGGCCTCGCTGAGACAAGTGGAGTTGCAAGACCAATTCTGATTTCTTGGCGAGCTGCCTTTTGGGTCGACCACGTGAAAGGACAACGCCCATGTACAGCGGCGATTATGAGCCGGTTCCGCGGATTCCCGTACCGCCCACGCGGCGAATGGACAATGAGCCCGAGCCCGAGCCGGCAACGGAAGCCGTCCCGGCCGAGGAGGAGATGGCACCGACGCCGGCCACCCGTCGTACGTTCAACAGGCGGTCGGTCTGATGTGGAGTCGGCATCGGTTCCGCGCGAACGGAGGTCGCTGGTGACCGGGTCCGAGACGCCGCCCATCCCCGCTGGGACCAGACTCCATCTCCGGTCCGAAGACTGGTACCACCCCACCGGCGTCGGTGACACCTACCAGCGCGACATCGTGGTGTCGGTGGCCCACACCGGCACTGCCACCGCTACCGACGCCTCTGTGTGGATCGTCGGGCACGAACTCGACTGCACCCGGGCGCACGTCGAGGACCACCCACCGTGTGTCGAACTGCGGGTGAAACGCGACGCGATCCGACGGGCCTGCCAGGCGGGACCGCAGCCGTGATCTGGCTGGTCGGGCTCTGGCTGGTCCGCGCCGTACGGCTGATTACCCAGGCGATCACGGCAATCCTGTGGCTCGGTGCAGGAATCCTGCTGATCGATGTGGCCATGACGTGACCGGTGCCGTGCGGTTGCCGGAGAGCGGTGACCTGTTGCGGGTGACCCGTACCGCCAGCGCCCAGTTCGCCGTACCGATTCTCTTCCGGGTTATTCGGCGATGCGACTGGCCCACCTACCGGGGATGGACCTGGCTCGACGGATATCAGCTCGACTCGGCGGGCAACGCGGTCGAACGAAGGTCGATCTTCGTACGCCTCGCCGGATTGAGGCGGGTCGAGCCGGGTGTCCCCCCGGCCAGCCGCTACCGGTGATCGGGTGCCACAGCCTCAAGCTCGTCGATGCTGCCGGACATGATGGTGGGGATGTGCTCGGTGATGTGCTGGATGGGCCAGTCCCACCAGGCCAGCGCCAGCAGGCGGGCGACGTCCTCCTCGCTGTAGCGGCGGCGGATGAGCCGGGCCGGGTTGCCGCCGACGATGCCGTAGTCGGGGACGTCGTCGACGACGACGGAACCGGAGGCGATGATCGCTCCGTTGCCGATCCGGACGCCGGGCATCACCATCGCGCGGTAGCCGAACCAGACGTCGTTGCCCACCACGGTGTCACCCCGTCCGGGCAGGCCGGTGATGAGATCGAAGTGCTTGGCCCAGGAGGAGCCGCCCACGATCGGGAAGGGGAAGGTCGAGGGCCCGTCCATGCGGTGGTTTGCGCCGTTCATGATGAACCGCACACCCTCGCCCAGGGCGCAGAACTTCCCGATGATCAGCTTCTCCGGACCGTAGTGATACAGCACGTTGCGGGTCTCGAAGGCGGTCGGATCATCCGGGTCGTCGTAGTAGGAGAACTCGCCGACCTCGATCAACGGTGAGGTGACCAGCGGCTTCAGCAGCACCACGCGCGGCTGGCCGGGCATCGGATGCAACACGTTCGGGTCGGCGGGGACTTCTGGCGTCACGTACTGCTCCTTGGTCGACGGGTGCCGTTGCCATGATCGCAAAGCCCACCCGCTCCCTGCCCGGCATTTTGTGGGTACGGCAGGCATGTGGCGGGTACGTCCAGCGATCGTCGACCCCTGTCTTCCGGCTAATGCGGTGGGCGGCCGGTTGGACGTGACCTAGCATTCGCCCGGTGGATCTCGACATCGTGACTCTGGCGGACCGGCCCGACCTTGCCCCGCTACTCGACGGCTTCGAGGCTGCCTGGCCGGAGTTCATGAGCTGGGACCCGATGGCCTCCCTGTACTACGGCGTGGCGCACGAGCTGTATCCGGAGTTCATCCTGCTGGCGCTCGACCCGGCCCAGCCGGAACGTGCCGTGGCCCGGGCGTACTCGGTGCCACTGGCCTGGAAGGAGGAGGACGCCCTCCCCGACGGCGGCTGGGATCGGGTGGTGCAGCGGGCCACCCTCAACCGCCTCGCCGGTACCCCCACCAACATCGTGTCGGCTCTGGAGATCTGCATCCAGCCCGACCGGCGCGGTGGCGGCCTCTCCGCCCGGATGCTGGCCGAGATGAGGGACAACGCCGGTCGGCTCGGCTACGACACCCTGATCGCACCGGTACGCCCCAACGGCAAGCACATCCATCCCGACCTGCCGATGAGCGAGTACGTGACGCAGACCCGCGACGACGGCCTCCCCGTCGACCCGTGGCTACGGGTGCATGTACGGGCCGGTGGGCGCATCGAAGGTGTCGCCACCCGTTCCATGGTCATTCCCGGCACCCTCGCCGAATGGCGGCGCTGGACCGGGTTGCCCTTCGACACGACCGGTCCGGTACACGTTCCGCAGGCGCTCGCCCCGGTGCACTGCGACGTCACCCACGACCACGCTGTCTACGTCGAGCCCAACGTCTGGGTCCGGCACCGGCTGTAGTTGGTCGCCGGCCAGCACGTCACAGGCCGTTGCGTCGGATCACTTCCCGATACCAGTGGGCGCTGTCCTTGGGCGTCCGGCGTTGGCTCGGGTAGTCGACATGGACGATTCCGAACCGTTTCCGGTAGCCCTCGGCCCACTCGAAGTTGTCCAGCAGCGACCAGACCAGGTAGCCGCGCAGGTCGACGCCCCGGCGGATCGCCTCGTGTGCGGCCCGTAGGTGACCGTCGAGGTAGGCGATCCGGTCGGCGTCCGGTACCTGCCCGTCCGGCGCGATCGTGTCGGCGAAGGCGGCGCCGTTCTCAGTGATCATCAGCGGTACGCCGGGATAGTCCCGGGCGACCCGGTCCAGCAGCATGGTGAGGTGGGCGGGTTCGATCATCCAGCCCATCGCGGTGAGTGGTCCGGTTGGCGGGAGGAACTCGATTCCCTCGGTACCCGGGTAGGCCCCGTCGCAGCCGGGATCGCCGGGCCGAGCGGCGACGTAGGTCGGCTGGTAGTAGTTGATGCCGAGCAGGTCGATCGGTGCGGCGATGATCTCCTCGTCGCCGCTGTGCAGGTAGGCCAGATCGGTGAACCGGGCGATGTGCTCCAGCATGTCCGCCGGATAACGGCCACGCAGCAGCGGGTCGAGGAAGATCCGGTTGTGCAGGCCGTCGACCAGTCGTACCGCTGCCTGGTCCGCGTCGCTGTCCGGATCGCCGGGGGCGACGGCGGCCGTGTTGAGGGTGATCCCGACGGTGGTCGCGCCGGCCGCCTGCAGCGCCCGTGCGGCCAGGCCGTGCCCGAGCAGCAGATGGTGTACGGCGGTGAAGGCCGCCGCCGGATCCTGCCGACCCGGGGCGTGTACGCCACTGCCGTAGCCCAGGTAGGCCGAGCACCACGGTTCGTTGAGCGTGGTCCACGTGCCGATCCGGTCGCCGAGCCGCTGGTGGACCACGGTCGCGTAGTCGGCGAACCGTTCGGCGGTGTCCCGGGCGGTCCAGCCACCCTGGTCCTCCAACGCCTGGGGCAGATCCCAGTGGTAGAGCGTGATGATCGGCTTGATCCCCCGCCGGTGCAGTTCGTCGACCAGCCGGTCGTAGAAGTCGAGCCCACGCGGGTCGACCGGGCCGGAACCGTCGGGCTGGATCCGGGGCCAGGCCACCGAGAAGCGGTACGCCCGCAGTCCGAGGTCGGCCATCAACGCCACGTCGTCCCGGTAGCGGTGGTAGTGGTCGCAGGCCACGTCACCGGTCTCCCCGGCGTACACCTTGCCCGGCGTACGACAGAAGGTGTCCCAGATCGACGGCCCGCGGCCGTCCTCGTGGGTGGCACCCTCGATCTGGTACGCGGCCGTGGCCGCACCCCAGACGAAGTCCTCGGGAAACGTGATCGGCTCCGGGGCGGGACTGTTCAAGGGGGACCAGGCCTTTCGTCGAGCTGCCGATACCGGGACGCGGGCGGTGCCTTGACGCGGGCGGTGCCTTGACGCGGGCGGTGCCTTGACGCGGGCGGTGCCGGGGTCGGTCGAGGTGCGTAGGTCAGTCGGCCGGTATCCCTACCCGCAGTCCCTCCAGCAGACTCGCGTCCCCGGTCACGTCCAGGACGTCCAGGCCGATCCGCCCCCAGAGCGCCAGCAGGAGGTCGCTGGCCGTGCCGGTGGCGTGTACGCGGGCGCGGGGGTCGTGGGTGTCCAGGATCGTGTCCGTGTCGAGCAGCGCGATGCCGCTGCCCCGCAGCCGCAGATACCACTGCTGGTCGGTGTCGGAGGCGGTGAGCTGCACCACGCCGTGGAACTGCTGGTCGGAGGCGCGTCGTCGGCCGGCGGGAAGGCAGGTGTCCAGTACCTCGCTCACCCCGTCGGAGGCGAGCTTGGCCTCGATCGGCTCACCGGCCGCGATCGCCATCTGGGCGTCCCACCGGTGGATGGCGGTCTCGTGGGCGACCCGGCGGGGCCAGAATCCGGCCTTCTTCGGCTGTGGGGCCCAGTTCCACGCTGGTGCTTCCGGGTCGATACCGTCGAGCAGGCGGACGAGTTGGTCGAACTCCTGTTGCCACAGGTCCAGGGCGGTGGACCCCGGCGGCGGGTCGACGATCGACTGGAAGCTGGTGGGCCGCTCGGTGCTGCCCTGGGTGACGAAGCCACGGACCGCGCAGTAGACCGAGGCGAGGTGGCGGACCAGATCGGTCACGGTCCATCCGGGACAGGAGAGTACCGGTGTGTCGGGCGGGGCCTCGGCGGCGGCGGCCCGGAAGGCCGGCCCTTCGACGCGTAGTGCTCCGACCCAGAAGTCCTTGCTGCCATGCGGCCTGCTCATGACGTCCTCCCGTGCGACCGGCCTACCAGTGGGTGTTCCGGCTGTCCTTCAGCCTAGGGTGAAGGTGTGCCAGACGTTAGTGCCCAATCGGGCTTCGCCGTAGACCCTGCCGAGCCGGAGAGGCTGGCGAGGTACACGACGCTGCGCCTCGGGGGAACGCCGCGCCAGCTCATTACGGTGAAAAATGCGGATGAAATCGCACAAAGTGTACGGGAAGCCGAGCTGCTCGATCAGCCAGTACTGATTCTTGCCGGCGGCAGCAACGTCGTCATCGGAGACGGCGGATTCCCGGGCACGGTCGTACTGGTCCGCTCCCAGGGCTTCCGGGTCGTCGCCGAGGACGAGACGACGGTGACCGTCCGGGCCGAGGCCGGCGAAACCTGGGACAACCTGGTCGCCGCCACGGTCGAGGCCGGCTGGTCCGGGCTGGAGTGCCTGTCCGGCATCCCCGGTTCGGCCGGTGCCACCCCGATCCAGAACGTCGGGGCCTACGGCCAGGAGGTCGCCGAGACGGTCACCGCCGTCGGGGCGTACGACCGGGTCACCGGCGGGACCGTCCAACTGCCCGCGGACGAATGCGGCTTCGCCTACCGGTCCAGCATCTTCCGGCACAGCGACCGCTGGGCGGTGCTCACCGTCGACTTCAAGCTGGCCCGCTCACCGCTGTCCACCCCGATCCGGTACGCCGAACTCGCCCGCAAACTCGGCGTCGAGGTCGGCGACCGGGTGCCGTTGGCCGACGCCCGGTCGGCGGTGTTGACGCTGCGCGCTGGCAAGGGCATGGTGCTGGACCCGGACGACCTGGACACCCGTTCGGTGGGCTCGTTCTTCACCAACCCCGTGCTCGACGAGGCGGCGTACGCCGAACTGTGCACCCGTGCGAAGGAGATCGGCGACCCGCCGTCCTGGCCGGGAGCCGGTGGAGTGGTCAAGGTCAGCGCCGCCTGGCTGATCGACAAGGCCGGCTTCACCAAGGGGTACCAGGGGGCCGGTGGGGTGGCGATCTCGTCGAAGCACACCCTGGCGCTGACCAACCGGGGCGACGGTACGACCGAGGCACTGCTCGGCCTGGCCCGGGAGATCCGTGACGGCGTACACGACCGGTTCGGGGTCACCCTGCACCCGGAACCGGTCCTGGTCAACTGCGAGATCTGACCGGCGAACCACCACTGTCGGTCGAACCGTCGCGGTCCGGTGATTCGACGGCCCCGTGCCGCCAGGGTCCGGTGCCGTCCCGGGTGAGGCTGTCCTCGTACATCTTGACCTTGTGGCTGATCAGGGTCAGACACTCGGTGAGTTCGCTGATCTGACGGCTCACGTCCTCGCGGTGCTGGCGCAGTACGGCCAGCCGGTCCGGTTCGTTGCCGGGGCCCAGCCGGACGAGTTCGGTGTACCGGCGGATCGTCGTCAGCGGCATGCCGGAGGCGCGGAGCCTGGTGCAGAAGATCAGCCACTGCACGTCCTGCTCGGTGTAGGCGCGGCGACCGCCCGGCCCGCGTCGTACGGGACCGGCGAGGATGTCCTCACGCTCGTAGAAGCGCAGGGTGTGCACGCTCAGCCCGGTGCGCTCGGCAACCTGGCCGATGGTCAGACCGGGGGTGACCTCAGGCATGGCGCCCAGGGTAACGCCTTGACCTGGAGTCGGCTCTAGCTTCTAGGGTTCCCGGACATGACGAACTCTCCTGTCACCCTGATCACCGGCGGCTCCAGCGGCATAGGAGCGGCCTCCGCACGAAGGTTGTTGGACCAGGGGCACCGGGTCGCTGTCACCGGACGTGACCGAGCCAGGCTCCGCCGATTTGCCGAGTCGCTGGCCGAGCCGGCCGGGCTGTTGACCCTGCCCGGCGACGCAGCCGACTACGCGGCGGTGGAATCGGCCGTCGAGTCCACCGTCAAGGAGTTCGGGCGACTGGACAACGTCGTCGCCAACGCCGGCTTCGCCACCCGCGACGACCTGGCCACCGGTGATCCCGCCCAGTGGCGCGAGATGGTGCTGACCAACGTGCTCGGCCCGGCGTTGCTGATCAGGGCCGCCCTGCCGGCACTGAAGGAGACGCGTGGACGGATCATCCTGGTCGGGAGCGTCGCCGGGTTCATCTCCTCGCCCGGCAACGTGTACGGAGCAACCAAGTGGGCGGTGACCGGGCTCGCCGAGAACACCCGGCGCATGGTCACCGGTGACGGGGTCGGCGTGACCCTGATCGCGCCGGGCCGGGTGGAAACCCCGTTCTGGGACGACCTCGGCGGCCTGCCGGACTGCCAGCTCCTGACCGCTGACCACCTCGCCGACTCGATCACCTGGGCGATCAACCAGCCGAGCGGAGTCGACGTCAACACCGTGATCGTCCGGCCGATCGGCCAGCAGACGTAGCCAGCCGACCGAGCCGTTCTTCAAAGGGCGGTCTCGGCGGGTGCGCGCCGGGCCGGGCCGGCGATCGCGTACGCGATGAGACCGCCGACCGCGAGCAGCACGGCTGTCACTGCCGCCGGTGTGCTGCCGGGTGCCTGGGACTGCCAGGTCAGGATCTCCCCGAGCAGGTGGCCGGTTGCCGGATAGACCGTTGCGGCAAGGGTCCAGCCCAGCGGCACGAACCAGGCTCGGCCGGCCCCGAGTAGTGGCGCGCCCAGCGCGGTCAGACCGAGCAGGCCGGCAGCGTCCCGGATCACCAGCCAGGCTGGCCCGAAGCTGGTTCCGGTGAGGTGGGTCAGGAGCGGCAGGCCGACCACGACGGCCAGTGCGGCCAGCAGGTGGGTGACCCGGCGCGGTGCCCAGGGCAGCGCGGCGGTGCGGTCGAGCTCCTCGTCGGGGCCGCCCAGCGTGGCGGTGAGCGCCACGACCAGCAGGAGAACGGTGAGCACGACCATCGTGACGCCCGGGGGGCCGTCGCTGACGACCGATCCGAGCACCCACATCACCACCGTGCTTCCGAGGGCCGTGGCCAGGGCCACCGGTACCCGACGTGACCGCAGGTAGAGCGTCAGCCACCGCATCATTTGCCGCGCACGATCTCGTCGAGGTCGGCGCAGTTCAGGGCGCCCTCGCGTACTGCCGTCACCCGGGCCAGCGCCTCCGCCTCGGGTAGTTCCCGCAGGCTCTGCCACAGTTGGCGGACCTGGTTGTTCCACTCGCCGCCGTCGTCGAAGCCAGGCTCCGCCGGCGGTTCGGTGCCGACCAACCAGTACGTGGCCGCCCGCACGACCGACGAACTCAGCCCGTCGGGGCATCGACTCTGGTTGCTGAACACCCGGGCCACGATCTGCGGCACGAGGTCGTTCGGGGAGGCGAGGTGGCTGCGATCATCGACCTGGATGGTCATCAGCGCGATTCCCGCCGGGTCCGGTCGGGGCTCGGGTATTTCACGATCCCAGGTCGTGGTGTCCTCGTGTGCCTCGGCCGGCGGCTGCGGCAACTTCGCGAGCAGCGCGAGCGCCTGCCGCGCCCGGGGCGTGACGTCGGGCAACAGCGAGGAGTGGACCCGGGCGACGCAGACCTTCGGGGCGTCCGTGGTGCAGACGAGTTCCTGCGCGACGGGGTCGATCGCGCGTGGCAGGTAGCGGTCGTGCGGCATCACCGCGATCGCCACGGCCACGCCGAGCGCCACTGGCAGCAGCGCCGCCACCCGGGTCCGGCGGCTCTTCGCCGAGTGCAGGACGTACGCGCCGACGGCGAGGGCTCCCAGCCACACCGCCTGGGCCGTGGTGAGCCGACCGGGCACCGTCTCGTAGTCGCTGTACTGGCTCATTCCGTACATCGGGGAGAACAGTGCGGCCAGCCACTCCTGGCCGCTGACGATTCCGGGGAAGCCCATCAGCCAACCGATGCCGGCGACGGCGAGCACCGGCCCGGCGGCGACCGACGGCCACAGGCGGCCGAC
>NZ_JBHTMP010000047.1:0-49968 GCF_042679305.1 Micromonospora sonneratiae
GAGGACCGGCTGCTGGCCCTGGCGGAGGCGGCGGGCAGCCCGTACCGCGCGGTGGTCAGTGCCGGCATCTGCGGCGGCTTCCCGGACCGGGCCGCGCTCGGCGCGATCGTCCTCGGCACCCGCAGCATCGCGGCCGACCTCGGCGCCGAATCACCGGACGGGTTCATCCCGGTCGACGACCTGGGTATGTCACCGGAGCAGCTCGGCGGAGGGTCGACCATCACCGCCGACCCGATCCTGCTCGGTCAGCTGTCCGCCGCGCTGCCCGACGCGACGACCGGCGCGGTACTCACCCTCAGCACCGTGACCGGCACCGCCGAGAGCGCGGAGCGGCTGGCCGCCCGGCACCCGGACGCGGTGGCCGAGGCCATGGAAGGGTATGGCGTAGCGGTGGCCGCCGCCCAGGCCGGGCTGCCGTTCGCCGAGCTGCGCGCGGTGTCGAATCCGATCGGCCCACGCGACCGGGGCGCGTGGCGCATCCGGGCGGCGTTCGACGCCCTGACCGCCGCCGCTGTCGCGCTCGGTTAGCCGGGCCCTGGTTGGCTGCCCCCTTGGTTGGCTGGTCAGGCGGGCCACGCCGACGGCCGGGGCAGGGTCAGGGTCAGCTTGACCGGTCTGGTCGCCTCGACCTGGAACCCGCAGGCGGCGTAGAACCTGACCTCCCCATGATCGACCACCACCCGGGCGACCTGGATCTCGGAACGGTCCATCTCGGCGGTAAGTTCCGCCATCAGCCGTCGAGCGATACCCAACCGACGACAGTCGGAGACGACGAAGACGCTGTCCAGCACGACTGCGGGCTCGGCTGCCCCGTAGTCGCTCGGGTAGCCCCCGCGGCGGCGTGCCCGCAGCTCCCCCACCGGACTGCCATCGGGCAGCTCAGCCAACCACTGCCAGGCGCCGACCGGCAGGCCCGCGGTCACCCTCCGCAGCCGTACGCTCCGACGTACCTCCTCCCGCCAGCGGCGCAGATCCCGCCGTTCCCGACACAGGTCGTACGTCGCGGCCGGTACCCGTAGCGGCCATCGCTGCGGCGGCAGGTTGTACCAGTACGCCCACCAGGCACCTGCCCAGTCCTTCGGGTGGCGCACCTCGCGTACGTCCAGATGTGCCGGGTAGTGCCGGCCCGCCTCGTCGCGCATCTCCTCGTGTGGCACCGGTTCCAGCCGCAGCAGCTCCCCGGTCCGAGAAACCGGTCCCGCGTCAACATCAACGCCGGGGGTGGCGTCGGCACCCACATCAAGCCGACCGCCAGCCGCTCGGACCAGCCGCTCCACGGTCCGGAACCGTGGATCCCGCGCCCGCCCCGCCTCGATCCGCGCCACGGTGCTCTTCGGTATGCCAGCCCGGGCAGCCAACTCCCGTTGGCTGAGATCCGCCCGCCGGCGCAGGGTGCGAAGCAACGCCGCAAGATCGATTCGTTCCGTCTGCTCGGCCACGCGCAGAGGGTTCCGCAGGTGCCGGGGCAGCTCAACCTCACGAACCTCAGCTGTGGATAACCAGCAGCCCTGTGGACAACTACGGGCCCGGCTGCGCGCCGACCGAAAGGCGTGCTGGTGACCGCCGGGAGGACCTTCGCGGAACCTGTCGAGCTGCCCCGTTCACGCCTCCGCAGAAGGCCCGCGTAACCGAAGCTGAGCAACCTTACGACAACTGCTGTCTGCCGCCCGTTCTTTGCCGACCGCCGCTCTGTTGCCGACACCGACCGCTCCCGCTCGGCTGCTGCCGCCCTCTTACCGACCGCCCCGCTTGGCTGCTGCCGCCCCCTTACCAACCGTCCCCGCTCGGCTGCTGCCGCCCCCTTACCAACCGTCCCCGCTCGGCTGCTGCCGCCCCCTTACCAACCGTCCCCGCTTGGCTGCTGCCGCCCCCTTACCAACCGTCCCCGCTTGGCTGCTGCCGCCCCGTTTGTGCACCCAGCTCGACAGGGAGTTGGCGCACATACCTGGACCCGCCCGTCGCAGGCCCGACCAGCCGATGGTTACGGTGACAACGTGGCGCTCTCTCTGGCGATCTCGCCCTGCCCCAACGACACGTTCGTATTCCACGCCCTGGTACACGGCCTGGTGCCGGGTGCGCCGCCGGTCGAGGTGACCTACGCCGACGTCGACGTCACCAACACCGCCGCCGAACGTGGCGCGTTCGACCTGGTGAAGGTGAGCTACGCCGCGCTGCCCTGGCTACTCGACGACTACCACCTGCTGCCCTGCGGGGGCGCGCTCGGGCGTGGCTGCGGCCCGCTGGTGCTCACCCGCAGCGACCGGAACCTCGGGGGCCGGAGCAGGGAGGACCTGACCGGCGCGACGGTCGCCGTACCCGGCGACCGGACCACTGCGTACCTGCTGTTCCGCCTCTGGTCGGCGAAGCATCCCCCGGCCCGGATCGAGATCGTGCCGTTCCACGAGATCATGCCGGGCGTCGCGGCGGGTCGCTACGACGCCGGCCTGGTGATCCACGAGGCCCGCTTCACCTACCCCCGCTACGGCCTGACCGCACTGGTAGACCTCGGCGAATGGTGGGAGTCCGACACCGGCCTTCCGATCCCGCTGGGCGCGATCCTGGCCCGCCGAGGTGCGGTCGACCCAGCCGAGGCCGCTGACTGGATCCGGGCCTCGGTACGACACGCGTGGGCCGACCCGGCGGCCTCCCGCGAGTACGTGCTGAGGCACGCCCAGGAGATGGAAACCGCCGTGGTCGACCGACACATCGCCCTCTATGTCAACGAGTTCACCGCTGACCTGGGCGAGGAGGGCCGGGCCGCGATCGACGCACTGCTGCGTCGCGCCGCGGACACCGGCCTCACTCCTCAGATCTCCAGCTCGCGGGCCACCGCGTGGACCAACTGAGCGACCGTCTGGGCGGTCTTCTTGTCGGGGAACCGGCCCCGACGCAGATCCGGCTGAACCTTCGCCTCAAGGACCTTGATCATGTCTTCGACCAGGCCGTGCAGTTCTTCGGCTGGCCGGCGACGCAACTCAGCCACGGACGGCGGGGCGTCCAGCAGCTTCACGCCGAGTGCCTGAGCCCCCCGCCGGCTGTCCACCACACCGAACTCGATCCGCTGGCCCCCCTTGAGGTCGGTGACGCCAGCCGGCAGCGCGCCCTTGGGCAGGAACACGTCGCCACCCTCGTCACTGGTGACAAACCCGTATCCCTTGGCCGCGTCGTACCACTTCACTCGACCCGTCGGCACCTGTAAACCCCTGCCTCGTTGAGACTGCTGTGTCACACAAGGCTAGCTGTAACGGGCGACACAGCGCCGCCGGGAATCGGGTCGGCGCGCTCCGAGCGACCCAGCCGTCCGAGAGGCAGGACAGCCCCTCGGCCGGATAGCGTGGAAAGACGATGACCACCACACTCGCCGACCACCTCAGGCTGCTGCCTGACGACGCCCTGGCCGCCCTGCTGGAGATGCGTCCCGACCTCGTCGTGCCGGTACCGGCCGACCTGTCCGCGCTGGCCATCCGGGCACAGTCGCGGGTCTCGGTCGCCCGTGCGCTGGACGGGCTCGACGATTTCACCCTGAAGATCCTCGACGCTGCCCGGTTGACCCGTGACCCGGACGATGGTCTGACCTCGGTCGACGCCGTGCTGACCATCGCCACCACACCCCGGGGTGTCGACCGGGCCACCGCCCGTCGGGCGCTCGACCGGCTCCGCGCGCTGTTCCTGCTGTACGGCCCCGAGTCGGCCCTTACCGTCGTGGCCAGCATCGAAGAGGTCTGCCTGCCGTACCCGGCGGGGCTGGGCCGGCCGGCGGCGGCGCTGGATTCCCGGGCGGCCCACCTCGTCGCGGACCCGGCCCGGCTGCGCCGGACGGTCCTGTCGGCGTCGCCCCAGGCCCGGGCGATCCTCGACCGGCTGGCCGCCGGTCCACCGGTTGGCACGCTCCCACCAGGGGTCCTGGACGATCTCACGGTTGCCGAGCCAGCCACTTCCGCCGACGGGAGCGAACCGGTCGGCAAGTCGTCCCCGGTGCGCTGGCTGGTCGACAACTCGCTGCTGGTGCCCATCGTCGACGCCGGGGCCCCGACCCGGGGCGCCACCGTGGAACTGCCCCGGGAGGTCGGGCTGCTGCTACGCCGGGACTGCGGCCCACTCGGCCCGTTACTGCCGCAGCCGCCCACGCCCGCCGCACCGAACCGGGAACCGAAGGCCGCCGACTCCGCCGGCGCGGGCCAGGCCATGGAGACCGTACGGCACGCCGAGGCGCTGCTGGAGGCGCTCTCCGCCGAGCCGGCTCCGGTGCTGCGTTCCGGCGGGATCGGCGTACGGGACCTGCGCCGGCTGGCCCGGAGCACCGGGCTGGACGAGTCGACGGCCGCCCTGCTGTTGGAGGTCGCCTACGCCGCCGGTCTGGCCGGGGAAGCCGACCTGGTCGGGGCGGCGACCACCCGTACCGGCGCCGATCAGCAGGTGCTGCCCACGGCCAGCTACGAGGTCTGGCGTAGCGGATCCCTGGCGCAACGCTGGGATCATCTGGCCCGGGCGTGGCTGTCCATGCCCCGGCAGGCGGGCCTGGTCGGCCAGCGGGACGACCGGGACCGGCTGATCACCGCGCTTTCCGCCGAGGTGGAACGGGCCGGCGCACCGGCTGCCCGCCGGGCGGTGCTGGGCATCCTGGCGGACCTCGACCCGGGGGCCGCTCCGGTCGCCGACGAGGTGCTGGAGTTGCTGGCCTGGCACGCGCCACGCCGGAGCAAGGGGCGGGAGGCGGCCTACCGTGAGGTGCTGACCGAGGCGGCCCAGCTCGGCGTCACCGGGCTCGGCGCGCTCACCTCGTACGGCCGGCTGATGCTGACCGAGGTCATCGCCGGGGACGCCCGTACGACGGCAGCCGAGCAGGACCCGCTCGGTCGACGTACCGGGTCCGGGGAGCCGACAGCCGAGCCGGCCACCGCCATCCGGGCACTGGACGCGCTGCTGCCCGCCCCGGTCGACCATTTCCTGATGCAGGCCGACCTGACCGTAGTGGTGCCCGGCCCACCCGAGCCGACGTTGGCCGCCGAACTGGACGCGGTGGCCGAGTTGGAGTCGGCCGGTGGGGCCAGCGTGCACCGGGTCACCGGGGCGAGCCTGCGGCAGGCGCTGGACGCCGGCTACGCCGCCGACGACCTGCACACCCTGTTCAAGCGGCGATCCCGTACCCCGGTCCCGCAGACGTTGACCTATCTGATCGACGACGTGGCCCGTAAGCACGGTGGGCTACGGGCCGGCTCGGCCGGGGCGTACCTGCGTAGCGACGACGAGGCCCTGCTCACCGAGGTGCTGGCGGATCGGCGGATGGCCGTACTCTCGCTGCGGCGACTGGCCCCGACGGTGCTGGTGACGCCGTTGCAGGTGGGGCGGCTGCTCAACGCGTTGCGGGACGCCGGCTACGCGCCGGTTCCGGAGGACGCCACCGGTGCGGCGGTGCTGACCCGGGCGAAGCCCCGTCGGGCACCGGCCCGTACGTCGATCGCCAACCGGGTCACCGATCCGCTGGCCACCCCGAAGCTGACCGTTCCCCGGTTGCTCGGCATCGTGGAGCAGATCCGGCGGGGTGACGCTGCGGCCCGGGCGGCCCGGCGGGTCCCGGCCTCGGTACGTTCCCTCAACGGCCGGGCCGGCGGTGACTCCGGCCAGTCGCAGGCGCACACCCAGGCGATGGCCGTGCTCCAGCAGGCGGTCCGGGACAAGGCACTGGTCTGGGTCGGGTACGTGGACGCGCACGGCGCGACCATGTCCAGACTGGTCCGGCCGGTCTCGATGGCAGCCGGCTATCTGCGGGCCGAGGACGAACGCACCGAGATGCTGCACACCTTCGCACTGCACCGCATCACGGCAGCGGTGTTGGAGGAATAGTCGCTGGTGAACCGATGGACGGCCGTCAACGACGTCGACTGCGGCGCAGCGTACCGACGATGGAAATGATGAGCAGCAGCGCGAACGCGGTGCCGGCCGATTCACCGACCGAGTCGACGAAGCCCTGTTGAAGCACCAACCAGCCGAACAGGAACCAACCGACCAGGATGACCGCCGCCAATGCGTACCAGATGACGGTGGCGCGGGAGACAGGAGCATTGGTGACCAGCGGAACCGTCGGCTCGACGGTCCGCTGTTCCTCGTCGTTGGGTCTCAGCTCGCGGTCGACTGTCATCCGTCCTCCCCACGTGTGCCCGTCCCTGTACCCAAGACTCGCACCTGAGAACCCGTTTTGACAGGGCGCCACCCCCTAGGTACCCCTGGTTATCCAGGCATTTCCCGTACCCGTACCGGTCGCCTGCCGACTGATCCGGCCCAGACAGCAGTGAACCCCGGCTCCCTCATCGTCGAGGGGACCGGGGTTCGTTCCTCTTTCGCTCAACGAGCCTCGAAGGCACCCGACTTGGCGGAGGTGACAAAACCCGCCCAGGCAGCCGGGCCGAAGGTCAACGTCCCGCCGTCACGGTCCTTGGTGTCACGAACCAGGACGACACCGGATAGGTTGTCAGCGACCTCCACACATGCCCCGCCGTTGTTACCGCTGCGGGTGCTCTTGCGCCAAACGGCGCCGGTCAGGTCATCCATGATGATGCCGCTTCCTTGATCAGGGCCAATGACGCAGGACCGGGGAGTGCGAGACTACGTATTCGCTCCCACCTACCCGTGAGGGTAGCAATGGCTTCTGTCCGGTCGGTAGTAACGCCTCCTGTCCGGTCGAGGATGTGCGCCGCGAGTTGGCTGTCCGCGTACACTGCCCGCACCCCGTCGCTCATCTCGGCAAGGATGAACGGTCCGCCGAGGCCGGGATAAAGTCCGGCGCTGGCTGGCACGATATGCAACTCGACGTTCAGCAACTCGGCGCATTGCACAAGCCGCTCGATCTGTGCCGCCCGCAATGCTGTCTCACATTCCCCAAGCCGGGTAATGACGGCCATGTCGATCACCGCGACAAGCAGGGGCGGCTGGTCCTGACCGAGGATGGACTGCCTCTTGAGTCGGGTGGCCACTAGCCGGTCGATCTCGGCCGAGGTCCGCATATCACCGGCGAGAGTGGCCCGTGCGTACGCCTCGGTTTGGAACAGGCCTGGCACCCACGCGGGTTCGTACCAGCGGAGCGCTGTCGCCTCGCGCTCGATGTCCGTCCAGGGACGGAACCAGGCGGGCCCCCGTCGTTTGTAGACGTCCGGCCAAAGGTCCCCAATGTCCCTACCCAGTACGGCAGCCGCCGCCGTCCGATGTCTGGGGTGCGGAATCCGATCCCGCGTCACCCACCGCGCGGCGGTCTTCGGATCCACCCCGACCCGTCTCGCCAGCGATTCGGCGGTCTCGCCCGCGTCAATCATGGCCGTACGAAGTGCATGGTTCATTCCCGCTCCTAGAGGGACGTCCTAAACGTCTGAAGGGCGTTTGATAGCGAGGTGTAATTGCACAACTACGCCGGGCAGCGTACGCCTAAAGCGCCAACTGCGGCAACACTCAGCCAGCAATCAAACACGCATCGGAGCCATCGCCCATTTCCTCGGCACGGGCGCACTCCCCATGCGCCAGCGGAAGGTACTTCGCAATGTCAGGACAGTCGCCGGTCGTACGACGTGCCCGTTACGCCGAAGTCGGTGCCATCGCGGAACTCGTCGCCGAAGCCGCGTACGACCTGCCACTCGCCACCTGGCTCGTCCCTGACCGGCAGCAGCGAGCCGCTGTCCTCACCGAGGCTGTCCGGATCTGGGTCGAACACGCCCTCTTCTTCGGCGAAGTCGACGTCCTCACCGACGCCAACGGCTTCATCGGTGCCGGTGTCTGGTTCCACCGTTACCGCCAGATTCCCCCACCCGCTGCCTACCAGAAGCGACTAACCGTGGCCTGCCACCAGCACATCGACCGGTTCACGACGATCGGCCAACTGCTGGACGGCCAACGCCCCGAGAAGGCGCACGAACATCTCGCTCTGTTGGCGATCAGACCGGACCGGCGGGGCACCGGCATCGCCGGCAGGCTGCTCGACCACCATCACACCCGACTCGACCGCTACGGCACGGCCGCGTACGCCGAGGCTTTCACCGCCGGCCACCGCGACCTGCTCATCCGGTACGGCTACCAGGCTCGTCCGCCGCTCCACCTGCCCGGCCGGGACGCCATCCATCCCATGTGGCGGCCCGGCTGCGCACCCGACCCCGAGACCTGACCCTCCGCCGCCTTGACCAGGGTGAAGTCGCACCGGGGCGGAGCAGCGCCTGCCAAGCTGGCCCGGTCAGAGGGCCAGGAAACTGGTGATGCCGGCGACCTTCAACACGTCGGTACGCACCTGGGGACACTCCGCAGTGGTCAGCCTGTCGATCTCCGCGCCGTTCGGCACGGCTCCGCCCTGCTGGTCGTACCAGCCGCTCAGCCCCATGGTGAGCTGCGCCATCGCGCCCACCTCGGAACCGACCGCCTTCAGGCCGGGGAGCTCGGACCGCAGGTAGTCGCAGAGCGCAGCCGCCGACACGCCACCGCCGGCCGGGGCGGACGTCGCGGTGGGAACGGACGATGCCGAGGGCAGGGGGGCCTGGTCCGGCACGAGTTCCCGTGAACCGCCGCTGTCCTCCCCACAGCCGGTCAGCGCCAGCACCAACAGACCCACCGTCGCGACCATTCCGGTACGTTTCATCGCCCTGTCCCCTGTCCCTGTCCGCGTGTGCGGGGGGGCAGCGTGACACGGCGAGCCTTTACCTCTGCTCCCCTGTTCGTGCCACCTTCCAAAGGGGATGTCGGTCGGCCCGCCGCGTCCGAGTCGCACGGCGGGCCGTCCCGTCGGATCAGTGCTCAGGGCGATACGCCACCGACCTTGACCATGCCGATGGTGATCCGGTCGTTGACGTTGCCGAAGACCACCTTGAGGCTGAGGCTCAGGGCACCGCTCGGCGTGAACGAGGCTGGCACGGTGTAGCAGTTGGCTGTCGGGGTGGTGCGGTTGGTGCCATCGTCCAACCGTACGACGGCTGAGTTGGGTGTGGTCATCTCGCTCACCCGGGTCTGGCTGATGTAGGTGGTGCCCACGACACTGGTGCTGATGGCGTAGCAGACGTCGACCGACGTAATCCCGGCGTTGTCCCAGTTCAGGCCGAGGTCCAGCCACTGAAGGTCGGCCTCCCCGATGACCTGCTTCGGTGTCAGCACGAGGGCGTTGGACGGACAGCAGTGTGGCCCGGCCGTGAACTTCGCGCTCGCCGGACCGGATGGCCCGGTGGCGGTCGCACCGATCGGGTTGTATCTGGCCTGCACCGCGACCGCCTGTACGGAGCCGGAGTCTTCGGCGTTGGCGGAGGGCGCGATGGCCAGCAGACCGCCGGCCAGCAGACCGGCGAGCCCGGTGGCGAGCGCGGCGAGGACGGTTCGTGGACTACGCACCATGAGCTTCACAGAGCCTCCCTGGACAGGTGATTGCCGTCGGTTCCGGAGTTCGACCCGACAGTCGACACATTGAAGCTTGTCAAAGTCTTGAAATCGAGTCCAGCGTCGTACGACCGCACCAACTTCCGCGATCCGCGAGACACAGCAAACCGCCACGACCCGGTTACTTCCAGCAGTCGACCCGGGTCGAAGGTCACTCCAGAGGACGGGCGTGAACCAAATCCGCGACGGGTCGCGATAGTCCAGTCGTGCGGTGGATTCGTAGCCGAAACGTCCCGCCTCCGACGGAGGACAGCGGTGACGCCGACCTGCTACGCGCAGTGGCCGGTCAGCAGGTGGAGGCGCTCCAACTACTGCACCGACGACACGCACCGTGGCTACGGTCGCGCCTGGCCCGTCGGTGCGCCGACCCGGACGTGGTGGACGCGGCCATCCAGGACACGTTCGTCGCCATCTGGCGCGGTGCCCACCGCTTCACCGAGACCGACAGCGACGCCGCAGCCTGGATCTGGACGATCGCCATCCGCCGCCTGCTGTCCACCCTCCGGGGTGCCGGCTACCGGTGGCAGAGCATCCCGGTACCGGAGGTGCCCGAACAGTCCCGCACCGCACCGTCCGCCGAGGAGGTGGTGCTGCTCGGCGTCGAGCACGGGGACCTGGGCGGCGCGCTGTCCCGACTGTCGCCGGAGCTTCGGTCGATCATCCAGGCGACCGTGCTGGACGGGCTGACGGTACGCGAGGCAGCGGTACTGCTCGGCGTACCGGAGGGGACGGCGAAGACCCGGCTGATGCGGGCCAAGACACGACTCCGGGAGTACCTGACGTGACGGGAGGAGCCCCGATGACCTGGCACGTTCCGCCGGAGCTGCTGGTCGACTACGACACCGGTCGACTCGACCCGGCCCGGGTGATGGCGGTCGAGGCACACCTGGCCCGGTGTTCCGCCTGCCGCAGCGCCGTACCGGCGGACGAGGCGTGGCTGGACCGCAACTGGAACGCGGTACTGGAGGTCGTGGACAGCCCACGGCGTAACCCGGTGGAGTGGCTGTTCGCCCGGCTCGGCCTCCCCGAGCACCGGGCCCGTCTGCTGGCCGCCACACCCGCCCTACGCTGGTCCTGGCTCACCGCCACGGTGGCCGTGCTCGCATTCGCCGTACTCGCCGCCCACCTCGCCGAGGGCGGCTGGCCGATGATGGCGTTCCTGCTGGTGGCACCGGTACTACCGGTGCTGGCCGTGGCAACCGCATACGGCCCGCAGGTCGACCCGATGCACGAGATCACCGCGACGACGCCGACGGCCGGACCGGGGCTGGTGCTGTGGCGGGCGGCGACCGTACTGGTTGTCTCGCTGGGACTGGGCACCGTCGCGTCGATGTTCCTGCCGCCCGTCGGCTGGCTGGCGCTGGCCTGGCTGTTGCCCGCGCTCTGTCTGTGCCTGGGCAGCCTCGCCCTGGCCACCGTCCTGCCGTTGCAGGTCGCCGCCGGTGGGCTCGTCACCGCTTGGCTGGTTGCCGTGGTGGCGCTGCTGGATCGCAGCGGTGATCCGTACCCCGCCCCCGCCGTGCGACACCTCTTCGAGCCGGTCGCGCAGTCCGGCTTTCTGGTGGCAGCCGTCTGCGCTGCCGCAGTCCTGATCATGCGGCGTCGCCGCCTCGACGTTGGAGAACCGCGTTGACACCTACCGTGACGATCCAAGGGCTGGTCAAGAGGTACGGCAGCAGGCCGGCACTCGACCAACTCGACCTCGAAATCGGCCCCGGGGTCACCGGCCTGCTCGGCCCGAACGGCGCGGGCAAGACCACGCTGTTGCGGTGCCTGGCCACCGCCCTCGCCCCCGACAGCGGACGGCTCGACATCCTCGGCTACGACCCGAGCCAGGCCGCACAGCGTACCGAGGTGCGGCGGCGTCTCGGCTACCTGCCGCAGGACCCGGGCTTCTATCCCAACTTCACCGTCTTCGGCCTGCTCGACTACGTGGCGATCCTCAAGGAGCTGACCGACCGCCGGCAGCGACACCGGGAGGTACGTCGGGTGCTGGACGAGGTCGACCTCGCCGATCGGGCCAGGACCAAGGTCCGCAAGCTCTCCGGTGGCATGCGTCAGCGGTTGGGCGTCGCCCAATGCCTGCTGGCCGATCCCAAGCTGCTCATCCTCGACGAACCCACCGTCGGAATCGACCCGGAGCAGCGGATGCGTTTCCGGGCACTCGTCTCGCGGCTCGGCGAGCAGCGCACCGTACTGCTGTCGACGCACCAGACCGAGGACGTGGGCGCGCTGTGTGAGCGGGTGGTGGTCATGCTCCACGGCCGGGTGGTCTTCGACGGTACGCCGGCCGGGCTCGCCGGCCAGGCCGTCGGTCAGGTGTGGCTGTCGGCGGACCCACCGGATGGAGCCAGGCTGTACTGGCGTAATGCCGACGGGCGCTACCGGACGCTGGGCGACCGGCCCAACGGTGGCACACCGGCCGAGCCGACGATCGAGGACGGCTATCTGATGCTGGTCGGCGACCAGGCTCGGACCGCAGACACGTCGGTGGTGACCCGATGAAGGCGCTGACGCTGGCCGAGGCCCGACTGCTGGTACGCAGTCCGATCGTCTGGGGCGCCATGGTCCTGGCGTTCGCGCTGGGCGTCACCCTCGGCTGGACCAGGATGCCGGACTGGGAACGGTTCGCGATGAACGCCGGCACGGCCGCGCTGCTGTTGGGTGCCGGGCTGCTGTTGGCCGGGCATCTGGCGGTCAGCCGCGACCACCGTGCCGGCGTCGTCGAGAGTCACACGGTGCTACCCATACCTGCCCGGCACCGTACGGTGAGTTTGCTGGCGCTGGCACCGGTCGCGGCGCTACTCGGTGCGCTGCTGCTCGGTGCGCTGCTGCTCAGTCTCCTGCCGGACTGGCCGGCAGGACGGTTGGAGTGGCCGAATCTACTGGTCGTCGTGGTGGTGCCGGCGCTGGCCGTCAGTGTCGGGGTGGCCCTCGGCCGGTGGTTGCCGGCGACCGCGGCCGGGCCGCTCGGGCTCATCGTGGTCGCAGCGATCGTCCTCGTCCTGCCCGGCCTCGGTAATGGGGACAGCAACCTGGGCTGGTGGCTGTCCCCGGTCCTGCAACACCGAAACGTGGTGCCGGGAGCACCACAGCCCACCGGCTGGCATCTGCTCTACCTGGTCTCGCTGGTGGTGGCGGTCGGTGCGGTGACGCTGCTACGGCACTGGCGGTTGTTGCCGTCGGCAGCCGGAATGGTGGCCCTGACGGTGGCCGTGGCCTCGGTCGGTCCACAACTGGACTCCATTCCGCAGGTGCTGACCCAGGAGTTGGAGGACCGGTACGCCGGGGAGGCGGTGCTGGTGTGCCAGCGCCACAACGAGGTGCGTTACTGCGCCCTGCCCGGATACGAGCGGTGGATCGTACGGTGGCGGGAGGCGGTGGCACCGGTCGTCGCCGTGCTGCCGCCCTCGGTCCGCGCCGACCTACCCCGGGTGCGGCAATTCGCATACTCCTTCCACGGAACCCAGAGCCCGGCCGACGTCGCCACCGACATGATCTGGGGACGGCAGGGTAGTTGGGCTGCTGACTCCCGGGCCCAACTGGCTGCCTCGTTCGCCGCTAAGATCGTCGGTCTGCCTGGTCTGTGGACGGTCGATCCTGCCATCCGGTTCCGAGGGTGCTCGGCCAGCGGGCAGGCCCGTACGGTCATCACGCTGTGGCTGGCGGCGCAGGCACTACCGGACGGCGCGGCCCTGCTACGGGCACATCGGCTCAGCCTCTTTCCGAGCCGCTACGGCCAGCCGGAAATCGACGCGGCCGTGGCGTTGCTCGGCCTGCCCCGACAGCAGGTGGCCGGCATCGTTGCGACTGGCTGGGATCGGCTGACGGCACCAACGGCCGGCTTCGACGTACTCACCGCACTCGGGCTACCGGTCCCGGCCGACGCTTCTGCCAGCGCGGCCAACGCTTCACCCGATTCGGAGGTGACCCGTTGCCCGTGATGCTGCGCGCACGACAGGGCCTTCTGCTGCTCCGGCCGCTGGCGGTCGCCGTACCGTGGGGACCGCTGGCACTGGCCGCCGGGCTCTCCGCCCTCATATTGCTGCCGGCACTGCTGGACGATCCTGCCCCGGCCGCAGCCCTGCTCGAACTACGGCTGGCGGCGGTGCTGCTCGGCGCGGGTGCGTCGTTCGCGATGACCGACGGGATGGCCCCCACCGTCGTCACCGCGACACCGCGCTGGCTGCGGCAGTGGCTACGGTTGGCGATCGTGGTCCTCCCCGCCGCGCTGGCGTGGCTGGCGCTGCACTCGATCGCCATCGCGGTGCTGGGTTCGGGTGCGACGGCACCGGCGGGCGACCTGGCGGTGGAGGCGATCGTGTGTGGGTTCACCGGCGTGGCGGGGGCGGCGGTCGCCGCCCGCTACCGGCACACCCAGACCGCCGCACTCGCCGGGCCGTTGACCCAGTTCACCCTCGCTACCTTCACCTTCTTCATCGACAAGCAGCACTCGCCGTGGCTGCCTCCGGGCAGTCCAAACTGGTCCACTGTCCATCGCTACTGGCTGCTCGGGCTGCCGATCATCGCCATCACGCTGTTGCTGGCCAACCGCGGCACCTGGCCGCTACGGCGTCCCAGCTTCAGACAAACGCCGTCCCAACTTCGGATAACCATTGAGCCGGATCGGATCAGCCGCTGACGGAGGGTTGCCAGGGGATGGCGGTGGGACGCTGGCCGCCGGACCGGAGAAACTCCCGTGCGGCCTGGCGGAGTTGCTCAAGGGAGACCTCCGAATCATGCGGGAAGTCGCGATCGCTGCCCATGTAGCAGTAGTAGACCTCATCATGTTTGCTGGGCGTGCCCTTGCTGTACCAGGTGCCATCGCCCATGTAACGGAGGCCACCGACTGAATCGTCGGCGTTGACGGCCAATAGCAGCTCGTGGTCAGGCACTCCCGAGGCCAGTTTGGGTCGGGCAGTGGAGTACATCGCCGCAACGCTGTTCTCGAATGGTTCGGCCAGCAGTGCGTCGACCAGTCGATCCACGTCCTCGTCGTTGGTTATGACAACCGCGCCCAGGTCATGCCGGAAGTACGCCACGACCTCCGATGTCGTCATTGGTGACCTCCCCGGTAGGTCTTGCTACCTTCCGGCCAGTACACGGTGAGCACAGCGTCCGGCGGCAGGAACCTCGACAACAGCTCGTCACATCCCAGAACTCCCGCACAGGGGGGCCGATCGATCACGATTGTCGCTTCCTGGATCTTGTCCTCGCGCATTCGCATGGCGAACTTCAACTCCACGTCGGCAGCAGAAGAAAGAACGTTTTCCGTCCGTACAACGAGGCCCAGGTCTTGTGCGTGCCGGGGTCGCCGCTGTCCCGGTCTGCGTCCGCTCGGGATCGGGGGCAGCATGGCCAGGTAGGGTGCCGGGTAGAACCCGCTCGGGTCATACGGGGCACCCGGTGGTGAGGATGTGCCCGCCGCTCCTTCGACCAGGCCGGCGTACGCGCGAATGTCGTCGCTGGACTTGCTCAACCAGCGCAGCGCCTCATCGACGAGATCACGTGCTCGACGCATTTCAGCGAAGTCGCGTATCGCCTCAGCGGTCAAGGCCAGAGGAACGCGTACGGCGACACCGCAGGCGCTGTGCCGCCGTACCGGAATTTGGTGATCAGGTGCCGGGGCGACGACCGAAGACGTACACCCGGGTACCGACCTTGCCGAGGGACCACAGTTTCTGGGCGTCGACCGGCAACATGTTGATGCAGCCGTGCGAGCCGATCGGGCCATTGTGGATGTAGGTGGTGGTCTGGTGGAATCCGATGCCCTGGGTGAAGTGCTGCCAGTACGGCATCCACACCTCGTACGGGTCGGACCATTCCTTGATGTTGCGGAAGTTGATTTTGTACGTGCCAGTGGGTGTCGCGTAGCCGGGCATGCCCGTACGGGTGACCGTGGGTGGCATCACGACCTTGCCGTCCCGCATCGCCCAGACGGTCTGCAGGGTCAGGTTGATGCAGAACGTGGTGCCCGAGCCGGCCTTGCACTGGGCGGTGTTGGTGTTCGCCAGCCTCCGGGCGACGTCGGCGGTGAGCGGTCCGGCCCGCCCCTGGACGGGACGGATGTCGTAGCGGGTCTGGAACTTCTTGATCGCCGCGCAGTCCTCGGCGGACTGCTTGCCGTCCACGGTGATCTTCCCGAACCCGCCCAACTTGGCGAGGTACGTCTCGACCTCCCGATGTTTCTCGCCGACCGGGCAGCCACTCGGCTTGGTGGGCGTAGGCGTGGGCTTGGTCGGCGTCACCCTGGGCCGGGGATTCGTCGTCGTCTTCGTCGGCTTGGGGGTACGACGATTGGACTGGTTCGGCCCGGACGTGTCGCTCGCCCCCGATTCCCGTTCCGTAGCGTTGACCCGGGTGGGCTTGTCCGCCCCTGCCCGCTCCTGCTCCGGATCGAACGTACACGCACCGGCGCCGACCAGCGTGACCACTGCCAAAGCTACGAGCCGGGCGACCATGCGTGGATGGATCATTTGCCCTCCCCAGGCAGTTGTCCCCAACGAGACGCATTGAGGTACGGGGATGGTTGCCGTCTGTTGGAAGAGTTTTCCGGTTCGTTATCTCTCGTGCAAGACTGGAGGGTCACCCAATGGGCCGCCAGCGTCGGTAAGCCCTGGTGAACAGGGACGTGGCGGAAAGGAAAACCAGCGTGAGCAGTGGACCGCTGATCGTGCAATCGGACAAAACGCTGCTGCTGGAGGTGGACCACCCGGACGCGCACGCCTGTCGGATGGCGATCGCCCCGTTCGCCGAGCTGGAACGGTCACCGGAGCACGTACACACCTACCGGCTGACCCCGCTCGGGCTGTGGAACGCGCGGGCGGCCGGGCACGACGCCGAGGGCGTGGTGGACGCCCTGATCAAGTACTCCCGCTACCCGGTACCGCACGCGCTGCTGGTGGACGTGGCGGAGACGATGGACCGCTACGGCCGGCTCCAACTGGCCAACGATCCCGCCCACGGGCTGGTGCTACGGGCCCTGGACCGGGTGGTCCTGATCGAGGTGGCCAAGAGCAAGAAGCTGGCCGGGATGCTCGGGGCGAAACTGGACGCCGACACCATCGCCGTACACCCGTCCGAGCGGGGCCGGCTCAAGCAGGCACTGCTCAAGCTGGGTTGGCCGGCGGAGGACCTGGCCGGCTACGTCGACGGCGAGGCGCACCAGATCGAGCTGGCCGAGCAGGGCAAGGACGGCCGCCCGGCCTGGACCCTACGGTCCTACCAGCGGGAGGCGGTGGAGCACTTCTGGGCCGGCGGATCGGGCGTGGTGGTGCTGCCCTGCGGCGCGGGCAAGACGCTGGTCGGGGCCGCCGCGATGGCCGAGGCGAAGGCAACCACACTGATCCTGGTCACCAACACGGTCGCCGGCCGGCAGTGGAAACGGGAACTAGTCGCCCGCACCTCCTTGACCGAGGACGAGATCGGCGAGTACTCGGGCGAGCGCAAGGAGATCCGCCCGGTCACCATCGCGACGTACCAGGTGCTCACCTCGCGCCGGAAGGGTGCGTTCACCCACCTGGACCTGTTCAACGCGCGGGACTGGGGTCTGGTCATCTACGACGAGGTGCACCTGCTGCCCGCGCCGATCTTCCGGTTCACCGCCGATCTTCAGGCCCGTCGTCGGCTCGGGCTGACCGCGACGCTCGTACGTGAGGACGGCCGCGAGGGCGACGTCTTCTCGTTGATCGGCCCGAAACGGTACGACGCACCGTGGAAGGACATCGAGGCACAGGGCTGGATCGCCCCGGCCGAGTGCACCGAGGTACGGGTCACGCTGACCGACGCCGAGCGGATGGCGTACGCGACGGCCGAGTCGGAGGAGCGGTACCGGTTCGCGGCGACCGCCCGTACGAAGCTGCCGGTGGTCAAGGCGCTGGTCGACCAGCATCCCGGTGAGCAGGTGCTGGTGATCGGCGGTTACATCGACCAGTTGCACCAGCTCGGCGAGTATCTCGACGCGCCGATCGTGCAGGGCTCGACCACCAACAAGGAGCGGGAACGGCTCTTCGACGCGTTCCGCTCGGGCGAGGTCCCCACATTGGTGATCTCGAAGGTGGGGAACTTCTCCATCGACCTGCCCGAGGCGGCGGTGGCGATCCAGGTCTCCGGCACGTTCGGGTCCCGGCAGGAGGAGGCGCAGCGGCTCGGCCGGGTCCTCCGCCCGAAGGCCGACCGCCGGCAGGCGCACTTCTACACGGTGGTGTCCCGGGACACGATCGACACCGAGTACGCCGCACACCGGCAGCGTTTCCTGGCCGAGCAGGGGTACGCGTACCGGATCGTGGACGCCGACGACATTCTCGGACCGTCCCTGCCCAGCGTGGATTGATCAGGCCGAGAGGGCCAGCCACGAGAGCAACGGGGACTCGGCACAAATGGCAACAAACTCGCGATCCCGAGGCGACCACGTGACACGGTAGGCGTAGTGGGATACCTCAGGATGGGGATCGCCCGATCGGCTTGCGTTTCTTGCGAATTGCCGTAACACTTGCAGCATGACCGCCGCAGCCCGCGTCATGGACGAGCAGACGATCCTGCCGGATGCCGCCACCAAGGCGGAGGTCGTGGACCTACTGAAGGTCCTACGCGAGCGCGGCCACATTGCGCCGGCGCGAGCGCGACTGGTCAGCGCGAACGGCTCCAGCAGCGTGCCGCTGCCCGACAGCCTGCACGACATCCTGGTCAAGGCGCTGGAAGCGCTCGCCGGCGGATACGCTGTCACGATCGCGCCACAGCACACCACCCTCACCACACAACAGGCCGCCGATCTGCTCGGAGTCTCGCGGCCCACGCTGACCAAGCTGCTCGACGATGGCAAGATCCCTTACGAGCGGCCCAACAGTCACCGTCGCATCAAACTCGCCGACCTGCTCGCGTATCAGCAACAGCGTCGGCAGGAACGTCGGGAACTACTCCGACGAATGACCACGGAGAGCATCGAAATGGGCCTCTACGACATTCCAGCAGCTCAGCAGGAGAATGACGACGTCGAGTTATGACGGCGTTACACAGCGATTAAGCTCTCCTCGTGCCGTTCTCCGCGTTGCTCGATGCAAACGTCCTGGTGCCGAACGCGCTTCGTGACACCCTGCTAAGGCTCGCCGAATCCGACCTCTATCGACCACTGTGGAGTCCGGACATCATCGCCGAGACGCGGCGAACGATCCTGCGCCTACGTCCTGGCATCGAACCAAAGCGCCTCGATGCCATGTTCAACTGCATGAACGAAGCTTTCAGCGACGCTCTGCTCACCGGATACGAACCCCTTGTCGGCGGGATGACCAACGACGAGGGTGACCGGCATGTCCTTGCTGCCGCTGTCGTCGGCCGCGCCGACGTGATCGTGACCAGCAACATCAAGCATTTCCCACGCCGCACCCTCGACCCGCTCAACATCGAGGCACTGGAGCCGGACCGGTTTCTATGCCTCCAATACGACCTTGCTCCTTCCCTGGTCGTCGGCGTCATCAAGGAACAGAGCGCCGATACAGGCCGCGCCGCCGGAAAAATCAGACTCACCGTGGAGACGTTGCTCGACCAACTCAGCAATCTGGGAGCCCCAACGTTCGCCAGCCACATTCGGGGCCACCTGGCAGCCGTCGAGCTGCACCAGAGAGCACCGGAGGTGGCCGCTGCCAAGACTGATACAGCCGCCTCGGAGCCAGCGAGGACCAGAAGAAGTGCCACAAACGGGTGACCGACAACAGAGCCGGATCCGCTCCGAAAGGCAGTGGTCCTGGCCCCGGTTGATCTGTGGAACCATGGATGCCCGTTAGCACCTCCCGACCAACACGAGCGCTTGGTCGAGGTCGGCCTTTGCCGCTGGCGCCATTGACGGCCGTTGCCACACTCTCTGACGCAGGAGAGCGGACGACGTCGGGAGGGCTGCGGTCATGCGGCTGCGTCATGGGAACGTGTTCCGTCGGGCTACGGCGGTGCTGGCGGCGCTGCTGACCGGGTCGGCGCTGACCGGTCCGGCACCGGCAGCGGCGGAACCGGTGGACCCGTACCCGATCGTGACCGCCACGGTCTGGGCACACTCCCCCACCACCGCGGAATACCAGCCCGGCTGGGGCTACACGGTCAACTCCACCGACGGTGCCGTCACCATCCAGCGAACCGGTGTCGGGGCGTACCGGGTCATCCTGGCCGAGGCAGCCACCATCGGCGGCATCACGCACGTCGTCCCGTACGGCGGCGGCCCGACGATTTGCACCGTGGCCGGCTCGTACCCGGTCCTGAACGGGACCGACCACATCATCCTGGTGCGCTGTTTCGGGGCCGGTGGCGCGGCGGTGGACAGCCGGTTCGTGGCCACCTTCACCAACGTGCGGCAGATCAGCCAGGGCCGGCTGGCGTACTTCAGCATCGACCAGGCCGTGCCGACCGGGGTGCGGACCCTGCCGGCTTCCCTGCGGTACGACTCCACCGGCGGGACGATCAGCTACGAACGGCTCAGCGTCGGCCGCTACCGCTACTACAAGAACCCGAACCCGGCCAGCGAGAACGGGCCGATCTTCCCGATGGTGCATGTGACGGCCTACGGCACCAGCGCGGTCCACTGTCAGGCCGACTGGCCCGACGGTGGGGAGGTGTACTGCACGAACGCGGCCGGGCAGCCGGTCGACGCGCGCTTCGCGGTGACGTACGGCTCCCGGGTCGACCTCGTCGGCAGGGCAACCGGCACCCGGTTCGCCAGCGGCACGCTCTACCGGGACTGGATCAGCGGTGGTTCGATCGGTGGGGACAGCTACAACTCGACCCTTCCCGGGTACGGTGGCGCGTCCGGCACGGTCCTCGGCACCGGCCGCTACCAGATGACCTTCCAGGGCACCGGTACGTCCTACGGCACCGCCTTCGTCAACGCACACCGGGGAATGTTCGCCAGTGATCCGCACGGCTACTGCGTCCTGGCCGGCTGGTCGCCGGTCGGTACCGCCGAGTCCATCCGGGTCAACTGCTACACGTACCTCGGTGTCCCGACCAACCTGAACGCCCGGATCTCGTTCACCACCTGGCCGGTCACCTAGCCGGCGGAAGCCCGCTGGGTTCCAGCGGTCGGCTAGCCGGGCAGTTCCGGGCCACCGTCGATCAGGTCGGCCATCAGGTCGCCGTACTCCTCGATGCGGGCCAGCACCTCGGCGGAGCTGAACTGCCGCACGACGCCGGGGATCCCGTCGGCGGCTTCCTCCACCTCCGGCCAGGTCAGCGGCGTGGACACGGTCGGCGTGGCCTGCGCCCGCAGCGAGTACGGCGCGACCGTGGTCTTGGCCGCGTTGTTCTGACTCCAGTCGATGAAGACCTTGCCCGGCCGGAGCCGCTTCGCCATCTTCGAGGTGACCAGTTTCGGATCGTCGTGCTCCAACTCCTCGGCGATCCGTTTCGCGTACGCCGAGACCAGGTCGGCGGACTGGGTGCCGGCCACCGGACAGCAGAGCTGCATGCCCTTCTTGCCGGAGGTCTTCGGATAGCTGGCGATGCCGTCGTCAGCCAACCGGTCCCGCATCCGTACGGCGACCACGCTGCACTCGGGCAGGGCGGCCGGCGAACCCGGGTCGAGGTCGACCACCAGCAGGTCCGGCGGTTCACCGACCCGCCACTGGGGGGTGTGCAGTTCCAGCGCCGCAAGGTTGGCCAGCCAGACCAGGGTGGGCAGGTCGTCGGCCACCACGTAGTCGAGCTTCTCCCGGCCCTTGGTCGAGCCGGGCGCGGGCAGCCGTTCCAGGCGTACCCAGTCGGGGGTGCCGGCCGGAGCGTTCTTCTCGAAGAAGGACGGCGCATCCACCCCGTTCGGGTAGCGGATACGGGTCAGCGGCCGGTCCCGCAGGTGCGGTAGCAGCACCTCCGACGCCCGGGTGTAGTAGTCGATCACTTCGCCCTTGGTGAAGCCGACGCCCGGATAGAGCACCTTGTCCAGGTTTGACAGCTCCAGCTCACGCCCGTCCACCTCGACCCGGACCCGACTCGTCGAACTGCCGGTACGTTCAGCTGTCATCGGTGACCTCTTCCGCTGCCTTGTCTGGGCGCAACCGGCGCAGCCGGGGGAACCGCAGCCGCCCGTCCGGGGTGCGCTGGCCGTACTTCACCTCGACCACGGTCTCTGGTCGTACCCAGATCGCGCCCCGGGCATCCTCACGCGGCATTCCCCGATGGAACGGTGACGTGTCGGTCCGCAGCGGCTCCAGCCTGGCCAGCAGTTCCCGTTCGGTCGCCGCGCCGATTCCGCCGCCGACCCGGCCCCGGTAGACCAGCCGTCCGTCCGGTCCCGGTACGCCCACCAGCAGCCCGCCGATCCTGCGGGCCCCCGGTCGCCAGCCCCCCACCACGAAGTCGCCGGTCACCTCCAGCTTGACCTTGACCCAGTCCGGTGATCGGACGCCCGGGCGGTAGGCCGAGTCCAGCCGCTTGGCCATCACCCCTTCCAGCCCGTGTTCACCCGCTGCCTCGTAGGTGGCCGGTCCGTCGGGGAACACCGGCGGCACCGCCCAGTGCGGTCCGCCGAGCGCCAACTCGTCGAGACAGTCCCGGCGCTGCTGGTAGGGGTGCCGGGTCAGGTCCGCGCCGCGCAGCCGCAGGACGTCGAAGATCATGTACGTCACCGGCATGGCCGCCGCGAGTCGGGCGGCCCTGCCCTTCTCGCGTACGTGCATCCGCTCGGCGAGGGCGGTGAACGAGGGCACCCCGCCCCCGGTCAGCACCACCACCTCGCCGTCCAGCAACGCGTCGTCCACCTCTCCGCCGAGCGGGGCCAACTCGGGATAGGCGGTGGTGATCTCCGATCCGGAGCGTGAATAGAGGTGTATCTTCCCGTTTCCGATATCGGCCAGGGCGCGTACGCCATCCCATTTGAATTCGTAGCCCCATTCGGATCCGGCGGGCAGCTCCCCGGTGCTGGCGAGCATCGGCTTGAGCGGCACACGGGGCACCCCACCAGGCTAGATCCATGACGAAACCCTCGTCTGCCCTTCAATCAGATGCGATCCTGGTCAATACCGGAAGAAGGAGCGGGGGATGCGGGCAATCTGGAAAGGCGCGGTTTCGTTCGGTCTGGTCTCCATCGGGGTCAAGCTCTATTCGGCTACCGAGGAAAAGGACATCCGCTTCCACCAGGTGCACCGCGAGGACGGCGGGCGGATCCGCTACAAGCGCACCTGCTCGGTCTGCGGCGAGGAGGTCAGCTACGACGACATCGCCAAGGGCTACGACATCGGTGGGGGCGAGATGGTGGTCCTCACCGACGAGGACTTCGCCGACCTGCCGCTCACCTCGTCCCACGCCATCGACGTGCTGGAGTTCGTACCGGCCGAGCAGGTCGACCCGATCCTCTACAACAAGGCGTACTTCCTGGAGCCGGAGGGTGCGGCGACCAAGCCGTACGTGCTGCTGCGCGACGCGTTGACCGATTCCGAGCGGGTGGCCATCGTCAAGGTGGCGCTGCGGCAGCGCGAACAGTTGGCCACCCTGCGGGTACGCGAGGGCGTACTGCTGCTCAACACCATGCTGTGGCCGGACGAGATCCGCAAACCCAGCTTCGGCTTCCTCGACGAGGAGATCAAGGTCCGGGGTCCGGAGCTGGCGATGGCCAGCTCGTTGATCGACTCGATGGCCGGGGAGTTCCAGCCGGACGCCTTCACCGACGACTACCGGGCCGCGTTGCAGGAGGTCATCGACGCCAAGGTCGAGGGCCGTGAGGTGGTGCAGCCGGAGGAGGTGGAGGCCCCGCCGGCCGCCGCCGTCGACCTGATGGCCGCGCTACGGGCCTCGGTGGACCGGGCCCGGGCCGCCCGGGGCGAGGCACCGTCCGGCGAGGCCCGCCAACCCACCCCGATCACCTCGGCCCGGTCCGCCCAGCGGGCCGCCACCAAGGCACCGGCCAAGAAGGCCGCTGCGAAGAAGGCGACCAAGAAGGCCGAGGGGGCGAAGAAGGCCACCGGCAAGAAGCCGGCGGAGAAGGCGGCCGGCGCCAAGGCGACCGGGCGGAAGGCAGCCGGCCGGTCGGGCGAGGAGAAGAAGACCGCCGCCAAGAAGGCCGCCCGTAAGAGCGCCTGACCGGCCCCGGACCGTACGACGTCAGCCGCGACGACCGTACGACGTCAGCCGCGTCCCAGCTTCTGGGTGGGGGTGATCCGTACGATCACCCGCTCCTCACCGGGCTGCAACGGGTAACGGTCCTGCCCCATGTACTTCTTCGCCAACCGGTGGATGTGCTCCTCGGCGCCCTCCTCGACCAGTTCCGCCGAGCCCTTCACCCACAGTGTCCGGAAGTCGTTGGCCCGGTCGACCACGGATACGGCCACCGAGGGGTTGCGGGCCAGGTTGTCGTACTTCACCCGCCCCTTGGCGGTGTTGAACACGATGTGCTCCCCGTCGGTGTCCACCCACACCGGGGTCACGTGCGGTGAGCCGTCCGTCTCGATCGTCGCCACGTGCGCGAGGTTCGGCTCGTTCAGCAGGTCCAGATCTTCCTTGGTGAGGATCGTCATGGTCGAAAGCTACCTCCGCGACCGGTTCCGCGTCCCCCTATCCGGTTCCAACCCGGCCCTACGTCACGCCGGTGCCGGTCCCGGTCTGCGAGCCGGGATGGTCCGGGCCGAGGTACCTCTTGGACCCTTCGAGATCCAACCGGGTCCCCTTGAGGTAGAAGTGGGTCCTGGCGAGGAGGCTCGGATCGTTCAGGACGACTACCAACTCGTCGGCGGTGTGCGGCACTCCCTTACCGGCCCGGTGGTCCTCAAGCAGGGTGTGGATGTCCCGGATCCCGGCTCGCGAGTTCCTGACGAAGCCGTCCAGGCTGAAGTGGATCTCCGACGCCAGGCGCATCACCGCCGTGATCCGCTCGATGAGCGTGCCCGAGATCGGGCAGCTCGGGCTCTCTGGATTGTGGTTCCCCCAGTCCCAGTACGGTGCCGCCCCGGCCGCCAGGCCGAACAGTTTCAGGGCCGGAATCTTGCTGCTGCCGGACTGCAGGTCCGGGGAGAAGCGTCGGTTGCCGCCACCTGCTCCGTGCGAGAAGTACAGGTCGGCGAAGCCCAGGGCAATCGAGCTCGGTGCCCCGTTGGTGTTGGCTGCCACCGGGGTCCCCGACGGTCTCGGGCTGCGCCGGACGTACGCCCAGACTCCGCCCTTGGCGCTGTGTGATCTACCGTCGCTGGACAGCGCCTGGTCGAGGACGAGTTTCTCCCGTATCGCGGTCGAACCGTGCCGGATCCCACCGGTGGTTATCTCGGTGATCTGGCCGACGCCACCGAAGATGGTCACGATCGTGTCGCCCACCCGCAGGTAGCTGTCGAAGGTCGGCCCGTTGTCGGACTTCTCGACCGCGTTCCGGTGCTGCGGCTGTTCGTCGAACGGCCAGTGGATGACGTTCTGTCCGGGCTGCGGCACCTCGATGGACCGCCAGTCAGCCTGGTCGCCCGCCTCCTTGTCGACCAACTGATACCCCCACGGCGGATAGACCGGCATCTTCCGGGTGTAGGCGTCCGGTTCCCACCGGGCCTCCTCCCGTTCCGGATTGACCCGCCAGGAACGCTGTACGGACACGGGCCGGGCGGCCGGGTCCGGTCGCGTCCGCCAACCGCCACCGGTCGGAATGTTCCCGGGATGCGCCAGCCGCTGGAGCACGCCCACCACCGCCGAGTTGCCGGCGGCGCGTTGCATCGCCAGGAGCGCGGCTGGGGCGAGGACCCCGCGCCGGGCCGCAACCGATGGCACGACAACCGGCGGTACGGCGAGCGGCGGCGCTGGGACGGAGTCCATGGGCTTCACCGCTCGATTGCCCCGATGGGATATTTCCGCCTCGGCATCAGCGGCCTGCCCGATCCGGCTACGCATCCTGGCCACCAACGGTTGAACACATGCAAAATACATTTACAACAACAGATGTGAAGGGCAAGGCCCAAAAGGGCAACGCGGGAACTCGGGGCGGACAGCGCTGCGGGGCAGCCGGAGTTCGGCTGCCCCTGACCGGCACATGAGCACCACATGAGCGGCCCCGGCCCGGCCGCACACGGCCCGTCGGCCCCCGGTTCGCAGGTCCGGCCCCGCCGGGCCCTGGCTCACACGTCCCGTCGGGACACGACGATCAGGGTGAGGATCGCAGCGACGAGCGGCCAGATCGCGTACACCAGCCACGATTCGGTGATCGTCGCCGGGTAGGGAACGGGCGGACCCAGGTTCACCAGGCTGATGTCGGTCAGCCGCCCCCAGGCGTTGAGCGGCAGGGCGTGGTTCAGGGCGGCCTTCCACGGCTTGTCCGCGTCGATGAAGGTCGGCAGCAGGAGCAGCACCACCGTCGCCGTGACGATGGTGGTCGCGGTGTGCCGGATGAGCGCGCCGAGACCCATTCCGACCAGGGCGCACACCACCGGGAGCAGGGCGGATGCCGTGACCGCCCGTAGCGCCCCCGGGTAGCTGATCGACAGACCGGCGTTCCGGCCGGAAAGGATCGCCTGGGTCACCCCGAACGAGGTGGCGGCGACGACCGCCCCGTAGCCGAGCATCACCGGTGTCACGACGAGCAGTTTGGCGGTCATCACCGAACGGCGGGCGGGTACGGCCGCAAAGGTCGTACGGATCAGCCCGCTGGAGTATTCGCCGACGACCGTGATCGCGCCGATGCTGGCGGTGGCGAGGATGAGGACCAACACGGCGGGGTCGGTGAAGGCGTCCCGGATCGCCCAGGTCGGGACGAAGTTGTCCCTTATCCCCTGGGAGTATGCCGGCCAGTTGTCGTAGTCGGAGAGGGCGGCGTTCACGTTGATCCCGATGACGATCAGGGCACTGACCGCAAGGCCCCAGCAGGTCGAACGCAGGGACCACAGCTTGATCCACTCTGCGACGAAGAGGTCGGTGAACCTGACCCGGGGTTCGGTGACGGCTGGCGGGATCGTTCGGGCTGACGGGATCGTTCGGGCTGACGGGGTCGGCGCGGTCATCGGGGGGCTCCAGCAAGGTATTCGACGCTGTCGGCGGTGAGTTCCATGAACGCCTTCTCCAGCGAGGCGGTGTGCGTGGTCAACTCGTGCAACATCACCCGGGCGTGGAAGGCGAGTTCGCCGATCCGGGCCGCATCCAGCCCGGTCACGGTCAGCGAACCGTCCTCGTCCGGCCGTACCGACGCACCCTCGGTGGTCAGCAGGGTGGTCAGCCCGGCAGGGTCCGGGGTCCGTACGGTCACCGCCGGGCCGGTGCTGCGGGCGGCGAACTGGGCCAGACTCTCCGCGGCGATCAGCTCGCCCCGTCCGATGACGATGAGTTGGTCGGCGGTGTTCTCCATCTCGCTCATCAGGTGGCTGGAGACGAACACCGTCCGCCCCTCGGCGGCCAGCCGACGGAACAGGCCGCGTACCCAGAGCACGCCTTCGGGGTCCAGGCCGTTGATCGGCTCGTCGAAGATGAGCACCGGTGGCTCTCCGAGCAGGGCGGCGGCGATGCCGAGCCGCTGTCGCATGCCGAGCGAGAACCCGCCAATGCGCCGCCGACCGGCAGCGGCCAGGCCGACCTCCTGGAGTACCTCGTCCACCCGGCGGCGCGGGATGCCGTTGCTACGGGCCAGGGCGGACAGGTGCGCCACCGCACTCCGACCGCCGTGCACGTCGTGCGCGTCGAGTAGCGCGCCGACCTGCCGCAGCCCGCGTGGACGGTCCCGGAACGGTCGGCCGTCGATGGTGGCGGTGCCACTGGTGGGATCGTTGAGGCCGAGGATCATCCGCAGGGTGGTGCTCTTGCCCGCTCCGTTCGGGCCGAGGAACCCGGTGACCTGCCCGGGTCGCACCGTGAAGGTCAGGCCGTTTACCGCGTTGACCTTTCGATAGCGCTTGGTCAGTTCGTTGACTTCGATCACCTGGCCAACGCTGCCGCAGTTCACCCCGGCGGCGCAGCCGGCCGTGGACCACATTCGCGCGGGCACCGTCCGCCCGTGGGCGTACGCCCCTGGGCCAATGCCGTACCGGGAGGCCCGTATCTACCATCGGCGGGTGACCACCAGCCCGCCTCCGACCCGGCCTCCGACCCGGCCATCGACCCGGCCGTCGACCCGGCCCGCACCGGGTCGGCGTTGGGCGTCGGTTGCCTGGGCCGTACTCCGGTGGTTCGGGGTCGTCGCGGTACCACTGGTCCTGTTCGTCCTGGTGAACCACGGGGCGAACAACGACACCGAAATTTCGCTGTTCCGGTACGTCCTGCCGGTCCTGGTCATGGCGCTGCCGGCCGGCCTGTTGCGGCGTCACCCGGTGCCGGCTATGGCCATGATGCTCGTCGCGGCACTCGTCGTGGCCGCAGCGGTGCACAGCTGGGAAGTCGGCTATCTGAAGGACATCCGATATCTCCAGTTCCTGACGATCGACCTCGCGGTGGTGTACCTCACAGCCACCCGGTCCCGCTGGTTCTCGATCGTCACCGCCTTCGTGGCACTGGTCGGGCAGGCCGTCGCTGCGGCGACGAACCCCGAGTGGATCGACGACCTCGCCGCGGAAGCCATCCTCTACACCCTGGCGATGATCACCGCCTGGATGATCGGCAACTCGATCCGTCAGCGCCGGGAGCACGCCGCGGCGCTGCGGGTGCAGGCCGCGACGCAGGCCATCACCGCCGAGCGGCTGCGGATCGCCCGCGAACTGCACGACATGGTCGCGCACAGCATCGGCATCATCGCCATCCAGGCGGGTGTGGGCAGCCGGGTGATCGACACACAGCCGGCCGAGGCCCGCAACGCGCTGAGTGCCATCGAGACCACCAGCCGGGAGACCCTCGCCGGGCTGCGGCGGATGCTCGGCGCGTTACGCCGGGCCGAGCCGGATTCCGATTCCGAGCCGGTGCCGCTGGACCCGACGCCGGGGCTGGCCGACCTCGACCGGCTGGTCGCCTCGGCAGGGGACGCCGGTATCCGGGTCGACGTGCAGTGGCGGGGACAGCGGCGGTCGGTACCACCCGACATCGACCTGTCGGCGTACCGCATCGTCCAGGAGGCGGTGACCAACGTCGTACGGCACGCGGGCACCCACGACTGCCGGGTGGTCGTCGACTACGCGGACGAGGAACTGTCCGTCGAGGTCGTCGACGACGGCCGGGGCGGTGCCGTCGGCGGTACCGGTTACGGCATCGTCGGGATGCGGGAACGGGTCAGCCTGCTGCACGGCCGGTTCACCGCCGGGCCACGCCCGGAGGGCGGCTTCCGGGTGACCGCCCGACTACCACTGCCGACAGGAGCCCGATGACGATCCGTGTGGTACTCACCGACGACCAGCCGCTGGTCCGGGCCGGGCTGCGCGTACTGCTGGCCGACACCTCCGACATCGAGGTCGTCGGCGAGGCCGCGAACGGGGCGGAGGCGGTCCAACTGGTCAGGGAGCTCCGTCCCGATGTCGCGGTGATGGACATCCGGATGCCCGGGATGGACGGTATCGAAGCTACCCGGATCATCACGGCCGGCAGCGGCAACCAGACCGGTGCGGACGGCAGCAGCGGGCGCTCGACGGAGGGCGGTACCGGGCGGACGCGGGTGGTCGTCCTCACCACGTTCGACGACGACGAGTACGTCTACGGTGCACTTCGTGCCGGGGCCAGCGGATTCCTCGTCAAGGACATGGTGCTGGAGGACATCCTCGGTGCGATCCGGGTCGTCGCCGCCGGGGACGCGCTGATCGCGCCGAGCGTCACCCGCCGGCTGATCGGGGAGTTCGCCGGGCGGCCCGAACCCAGCCGGAGACCACGGGCGATCGAGGGCATCACCGAACGCGAGCGCGAGGTGCTGACGCTCGTCGGGCAGGGCATGTCCAACAGCGAGATCGCCGCTCAACTCTTCATCAGCGTGGCCACGGCAAAGGCGCACGTGGCCCGGCTGTTCACCAAGCTCGACGCCCGGGACCGCGTCCACCTCGTGATCATGGCGTACGAGTCGGGTCTGGTGAGTCCGCCCCGGTGACAGCCTCCGGGGCGACCTGCCGGGGAGTGCTCATCTGCCGGTAGGCGATCACGCCCACGACGGCGGCCAGGATGCCACCGCCGAGGATCACCGGCCGGGTGCCGTCGATGATCATCGTGGTGTCCCACAGGGTGAGGGTCCGTGGCCTGACCAGGGTGACCAGCAGCGGCGCGACGGCCACCGAACAACCCGCCACCACCTTCAGCATCGACTGGTAGAGCGCGTTGATCCGCCCGCGCATCGCGTCCTCGACCCGCGAGCCAATGATCGTGGTGCCGGTCAGGAACGCCATCCCCGCACACGCCCCCACCAGCGCGACGGCCAGCATGGAGAAGGCCAGGTGCGGGGAGAACGCGACCGGGACCAGCCCGATCCCGGCGGAGACGATGGCGATGCCGAACACCCGCTCGTGCGACAGCCTCCGGGCGAGCCGGGAAACGCCGACCAGGCCGACGACCAGCCCCGCGAAGATCGACAGGAGGAGCAGCCCGAAGGCCGCCTGGCCGCCGAGCAGGCTCAGCGCGTAGGTCTGTGCGGTGCCGACGATGGCACCCCCGGCGGCGAAGGCTCCCATCATGCCGACCAGCAGGCCGCGTACGAGCGGGGTGCCCCGGATGTATGCGGCGCTGTCGCGCAGCATCCGTACGGCGTTCGGCCCGCCTGCGGCGGCTGTCTGCGTCCCTGCGGTGTTGGCCGGATCATCATGCTCGGGTACGGCCTGCGCGGGCCGCTGCGACAGCTCAGGCAGCGCCGTGGCGATGATCATCGCACTGGTCAGGTAGAGGAGTGCCGCGAGGACGACCGCGATCTTGGTCAGACCGACCGCGTCGAGGACCTCGGGCGGCACGCCCAGCGTGGTGCCGGCACCGGTGATCAGGGTGAACAGGCCGCCCCCGACGAGGACCGCGACACCATAGGTCATGACCAGGCCCAACTGGGTGGCCGACTCCATCTGCGCCGGCCGGCGCAGCAGGTTGGGCAGCGCCGCGTCCTTCGACGGAATCCACATGATCGTGGCAGCCTGGACCAGGAAGGTCCCCGCGAAGATCCACCAGTAGCTGCCCACCAGCACGATCGACAGCAGCAGACCGGCTCGTACCAGGTCGGCGACGACCATGATCACGCGTCGGTTGAACCGGTCCGCCAGCAGTCCGCCGATCGGCGCGAACAGCAGCCCCGGCAGCAGGTTCGCGAACAGCACGCTGCTGAACGCGGCGTTCGCCCCGGTCTCGCTGGAGGCCAGCAGGCCGGCCAGCGCGGCCAGCGCCAGCAGGGACAGCCAGTCTGCGGAGCTACAGAAACCGGTGACCATCCACAGCCGCCGGAACGGCCGTAGTGCCAGTACCTGCCGGGCCCGACCAATGGTGGAAGTGCGCGGATCCGGCAACACACTCCCCGTGGCGCCGACCGCCGTCTTCCCGCCCCCGCTAATCCCCGACCCACTCTCATCCAGGTTGCCACCCGACGCGCCCGGGACCAACACCAACAGCAACCATCCGGTACGTCGAGGCAGCATAACCGGCGGGCGCACCCGGCCGGTTCCAGCGGACCCGGTCGGCTCGATCAGCCACCCCGGGTCATGCCCCGGTTACGCGCCCGTACGACACGAGTGCCCAGGCGAGGCAGCCGAACGCGCCGGTGCAAACCACCGCACGGGCGATGTTCCAGCGGACCCAACCCGCCTCGAACCGTTCCCGGATCGCTGCGAGCGCGGTGACGTCGCCGAGGTCACCGGCGCTGGCCAGCGCGTTGTTGAGTGGGATGTTGGCGCCGAAGGTGATGACGAGCATCACCGCGCAGAGAACGAACGCGGCGGCGATCCAGGGCAGTACGGATCGTCCGTCAGCGCGAAGGTGGAGTACGGCGGCCACGGCGGTCAGCAGTGGCGCACCGACGAAGATGACGGCGAACCAGCCGTTGAGGATCGCCTCGTTGATGTGGCGCATCGCGCTGACGAAGGTCCGGTCGTCGGTTCTGCCCAGTCCGGGCATGACGGAGCAGGCGTAGGCGTAGAACAGGCCCGCGACCAGCCCGGTGGTGAGGGTCGCCGCGATCAGCGTGGCGACTCGGAGTAGTGCCATGTCGGATTGCTCCCGGTGGTCAACGGTTCCAGACGCCGCTGGCGGCGGCATCGCGGACGTAGTCAGTGAAGTCTCGGGGTGCTCGGCCGAGCGCCTGTCGTACCCCGTCGGTGAGGTGGGCATTGCGGCCGTCGAGGACCCGGGTGAACAGGTCGGTCAGCGCGGTGACCTGCTCGACCGGTACGCCGTGTGCGGTCGCGGCGGCGGCGTACCGGTCGGGGGAGACCGGCACGTACCCGACTTCCCGACCGACGGCCCTGCTGATCTCGGCGGCGGCCTCCGCGAAGGTGAGCAGGCGGGGACCGGTCAGGTCGTAGAGACGGCCGGTGTGCCCGTCTCCGGTCAGGGCCGCGACCGCCACGTCGGCGATGTCGTCGGCGTCGATGAACGGCTCAGCCACGCTGCCGGCTGGAAGCGCAATCTGGCCGTCGAGCACCGGCCCGAGGAGGAAGTGCTCGCTGAAGTTCTGGAAGAACCAACTGGCCCGCAGAATGGTCCAGTCAGCACCGGAGTCCCGTACGGCCTGTTCGCTGGGGATGGCCTCTTCCTCACCACGTCCGGACAGCAGCACCAGCCGTCGGGTGCCGCCGTCCACCGCGAGCCTGGTGAACGCCCGGATCGCGTCGGCGGCACCGGGAAAGGCCAGGTCCGGGTAGAACACCAGGTACACCGAGTCGATGTCGCGAAGTACGGGCGCCCAGGTGTCCTGGTCCGTCCAGTCGAATGGTGTCGCCGCGGCGCGGGAGCCGACCCGTACCGGCAGGCCGCGTGCGGTGAGTCGGGCGGCCACCCGACGGCCGGTCTTTCCGGTGCCGCCGAGGACCAGAATGGTTTTCGTGCTTTCGGTCATGTCACCAGCCAAGCCCAGTTTGCTGCGATGATCCATGGCTGAAAAGCGCTGAACCATGTTCCATCGTCTACGCTCGGGCCGATGGACGCTTTGGTGGGACTACTGGACGGGCCCCGGGCCCAGGGAGCGTTCCTGCTGCGGTCCATCCTTGATCCACCGTGGAGTCTGCGGATCCAGGATCAGGCACCGCTGACTCTGCTGGCGCTCGTACGGGGCGAGGCCTGGGTGGTGCCCGAATCGGGTGATCCGGTGCGGCTGCGCGCCGGGGACGTCGCGATCACGCGCGGCCCGGAGCCCTACACGGTGGCCGACCACCCGGCCACCCCACCTCGGGCGGTGATCCATCCCGGGCAGCGGTGCAGCACCCCGACCGGCGAACACCTGACCGACCTGACGGAGCTGGGGATCCGCACCTGGGGTGCCAGTTCGGGCGGTACGACCGTACTGGTCACCGGCACGTACCAGTTGGCCAGCGAGGTCAGCCGCCGACTGCTCTCCGCGTTGCCGGCACTTCTGGTCGTCCCCGACGACCTGTCGGACAGCCCCCTCGTCCCGTTGCTGGCCGAGGAGATCGCCAGGGACGAGCCGGGCCAGACGGCGGTCCTGGACCGGCTGCTCGACCTGCTGCTCATCGCCACGCTGCGGACCTGGTTCGCCGGCCAGGAGACGCGCACCCCGGCCTGGTATCGGGCGCACGGCGATCCGGTGGTGGGACGGGCGCTACGGTCGCTGCACCACGAACCGGCCCGGGCGTGGACGGTGGCCAGCCTCGCCGCCGACGCCGGCGTTTCCCGGGCAGCACTCGCCCGCCGGTTCACCGATCTCGTGGGTGAACCGCCGATGACGTACCTTGCCGGCTGGCGGCTGGACCTGGCCGCCGACCTGTTACGTCACTCGGACGACACGATCGGCGCGATAGCGCGACGGGTCGGCTACGGCAGCGCGTTCGCTCTCAGCGCCGCCTTCAAGCGGGCGCGTGGAATCAGTCCACGGGGCTACCGCGTAGGGACGTCCCACGACGACTGACCCCACGGCGTCGACCCGGCACTCCTGTCCGCAGGGACGATTCCTGCCCCCGACGGTCTTCCCTCACGCCTGAACCAGCGTTAAGTTCAACTCGTGGACACGATCGACGACCCACAGCGGCTGGCCCGACTGATGTGGACGCATTTCGAGCCGGTGCACGCGATCACCTACTTCCATCCACGCTCCCGGGCGGCATACGAGGCTGCCGGGTTGCGTGGCACCTGGCGTGGCTACTTCGCCGGCCGGGCCGCACCGCTGGGTGCGGTGGCGGCGGCTCCGGTCGTCGCCGCGTTCTTCGGGTTCGCCCCCGACATGGTGGCTCGCGCCCTGCCCTCGGTATGGCAGTTGGCCACCCCGCAGGAGGCACTACGCACCCGGCTCACCGGGGCGGTGCAGGCACTCGCCGAGCTGACCTACGACCTGCCGGAGACCCAGCTCGCCGAGGCCGCCGAGCTGTTGGAGGCAGCGGCTGGACGACTCGACCACGCTGGCCGGCTGCTGGGCGCGGTCAATGCCGCGCTCCCCCGGCCCGATCAGCCCCTCGGCCGCCTCTGGCAGGCGGCGACCACACTGCGTGAACACCGGGGCGACGGGCACATCGCCGCGCTGGTGACGGCCGGGTTGGACGGACCCGAGTCACTGGTCTGGCGGGCCAGTCTCGACATGACCCGGCAGGCGTTGCAGCCCTACCGGGGCTGGACCGACGACGAGTGGCAGGCGGCGCTGGACCGGCTGACCGTCCGGGGCTGGCTTACCCCGGAGGGCCAACCGACCGAGACCGGTCGTACGGCCTTCCAGGCCATCGAGGAGGCCACCGACCGGGCAGCGGCCGGCCCGTGGCGGGCGCTCGACCCGGCGGAGATCCGACGGCTGCGCGAACTGCTGGCCCCGATCGCCCGCGCCTGTTACACCGTGCTACCGGCCAGCATGCCGATCAGTCTGCCCGCCCCGGTTGGATAGCCGACGGTCGTCCGCCGTCGATCCGGCAGGATGTGAGGCGTGACGGATGCGGTGATCTTCGACCTGGACGGCGTGATCGTGGACTCCGAGCCGGTCTGGGAGCAGGTGCGTCGGGCGTACGTCGCGGCGCACGGCGGCCAGTGGCAACCGGACACCCAGCACCGGCTGATGGGGATGAGCACCGGTGAGTGGTCGCGCTACCTCAGCGGCGAGCTCGGCGTCGACCGTACGCCCGAACAGGTCGCCGAAGAGGTGATCGAGGAGATGACCCGGCGGTACGCGGAACACGTACCGCTGATCGACGACGCCGACCGGGTCGTCCGCCGGCTGGCCGCGCGGTGGCCGCTGGGGTTGGCCAGCTCCTCACCGACCCGGCTGATCGCGGCGGCGCTGACCGCCACCGACCTGACCGACGCCTTCCGGACCACGCTCTCCACCGAGCAGACCGCCCACGGCAAGCCCGCGCCCGACGTCTACCTGGCGGTGGCGCAGCAGCTCGGTGTCGACCCGACGCGCTGCGTCGCGATCGAGGACTCGTCCAACGGTGTACGCTCCGCAGCCGCCGCCGGGATGCGGGTGATCGCGGTGCCCCACTCGGCGTATCCGCTCGACCCGGATGCCCAGCAGCGGGCCACGCTGGTCCTGCCGGCCATCGCCGAACTGACCGAGCAGACGATCGCCACCGCGGTTGGACGTTAGGAAGGGCTTGCTCCTGACGTAACGTCAGGTCCTAGCGTCGGTCGCATCGCCGCAACGGCGGCGACGCGAGAGGGAGTTTGACGTGGGTGAGCCCGGTGCGCGGACGTGGAAGATCGGTGAGCTGTCCCGGCTGACCGGCCTGACCGTACGGACACTGCACCACTACGACCATGTCGGGCTGCTCCGGCCGTCGGGGCGTACCGGGACGGGACACCGGCGCTACGACGAGTGGGACGTGGCCCGGCTGTACCGGATCCTGGCGCTGCGCGAGTTGGGCCTGCCGCTGGAGAAGATCGGTGGCCTACTACTGGCGGAGGGTTCCGACCAGGCCGAGGGTTCCGACCAGGCGGAGGGTTCCGACCAGGCCGAGGGTTCCGACCAGGCGGAGGCCGACGATCGGGCCGGTGGTTCGGATCGGACCGCTGGTCCGGACCTGGCTGCCCTGCTGCGGGAGCATCTGGGGCACGTCGAGGCGCAGTTGACGGCGTTCCGTCGGCTGCACCGCCGGCTGGCCACGCTGCTGTCCGCCGTACGAGGGGCCGGGCAGCCCACGTCGACCGATCTGCTCGCCCTGATCGAGGAGATGAGCAAGGTGGAAGAGACGATCAAGAACTACTTCACCGAGGACCAGTTGGCAGCCCTCGACGAGCGACGGCAGCGGCTCGGTGACGCGGTGATCGAGAGCGTGCAGGACGAGTGGCCGGAGCTGATCGCCAAGGTGCAGGCCGAGTTCGACGCCGGGACCGACCCGGCCGACCCGAGGGTTCAGGCCCTCGCCAAGCGCTGGATGGAACTGCTGGAGGCCTTCCACGGTGGTGACCCGGGGCTACGGGACTCGCTCTACCGGATGCAGGCGGAGAACAGCGAACAGATCAGCCAGCAGTACGGTGGCCCGTCACCCGAACTGATCGAGTACGTGACGCGGGCCAACGCCGCCGGCTGAACAGCGCAGCGGGGGTGGTGCACCAGGCTGGTGCACCACCCCCGACGTACGAACCGGGTTACTGGGTGTTGACGATCAGGCCGATGTGCGTGAAGAAGTTCAGCGCACCGAAGAGGGTGAAGGCGATGCCGGCCAGCCCCCAGGCCACCCCACCGATGACGACCAGGGGCCGGCTGAACCGGCGCAGGGCGAACGGGAGGAGTACCGCGCCGATGCCGGTCAGGACGTAGAGGCCGGAGATGAAGGTGGCCTCTACCAGCGGATACTCGGCGAACTCGCCCGAGATCGGCTCCTCCGGCGGGGCGGCGAAGAGGGTGTACGTCCAGCCTGCGGCGGCGATGGCGAAGCAGGCCAGCCCGAGCGCGAAGACGAACACCGAGATTGGTGCGACCAGTTGCCGGATGTGTTCCCGGCGGTCGGTTCCGACCCCGCTGCCAGGCACCCCAGCCCCGGACGCAGCCGATCCGGCCCCGGAGGCAGCCGACCGGGTGCCGACCGGTCCCGGCCCGGCGGCAGCTGACACATCCCCGGCCGCCACCGATTCGAACAGCGGGGCGCGCCGCCACAGTACGATCGCGCCGCCGAGCAGCAGTGCGCCGAACGCCAACGCCGGCTCGCCGAAGATGATGTTGTCGAAGGCGAATCCCCCGCTGGCCAGCGGCCAGGTCAAGGTCATGTGCAGTCCGGTCAGAAAGAGAATCGCGCCGAGGATCGCGAAGGCGACCGCCCACCCTTCGGCGACGATCGGTTTGTGGTCGACGATCCGCCGCCCGAGGGCGACCACCAGGAGGAGTCCGACTCCCGCCGCCACCGCCATGATCGTGTTGTAGGTGGGCATTTCCACCCAGTTGATCTTCAGGCCGTCCTCCGCCAACGTGCCGGTAACCATCCCGACTCCCTTCAGGCCACCGACCGGGGGCACCTGAGCGGCGTCCCGGCCGCCCTGGGCAGGGCACGGCCACTCGCGCGGGTTCCCCCGCGCCGGGGCGTGAAACGCATCGAGCAGCGCAGCGCAGGTACGGTTCGACGGAAGGGACTTCTGCTACGTACGGGTAACAAGTCGGTGTGCTGGTTCGTGGTTGTCGAATGCTCGTAGATTGACGCGATGAGCGTTTCCTGGGCTGAGTCGTACGTCGGCCAGTTACGTGCGCTGGCCGGCGACCGGACACTGATGTTCGTGGGAGCCCGGGCGGTGATCCGGGACGAGACCGGAAAGGTGCTGTTGATCCGGCGTTCCGACAACGGACACTGGGCGATGCCGGCCGGGGCGATGGAACTCGGCGAGTCGATCTCCGGTTGCGCGGCCCGGGAGGTGCGCGAGGAGACCGGGCTACGGGCCGGATCGGTCACCGCCTTCGCCCTCTACACCGGACCGGATCGCATCAACACCAACATGTACGGCCACACCTACCAGATCTTCACCGTGGCGTTCCGGATCGACGACTGGTCCGGAACCCTGTTGACCAGCACCGACGAGACCACGGACGCGCGGTTCTGCCGAACGGACGGGTTTCCGAGCCCACTCTCGCCGACCGTCGTGGAGACGCTGGCGGACCTGGCCGCCTTCGAGCGAACCGGACGGATGGTCCTGAAGTAGCCACGGACATCGGGCCGGAAAGCAGCCACGAACATAGGGCCGGAACTAGCTGCGGCCCCTGGCCGAGCGGCTTCACTGGCCGAGCAGCTCAGATCATCGTCTGGCTCTTGGCCTCCATCTCGGCTGCCGCATCCGCCTTCGACTCGTCCGCCAGCGGTTTGCCGCCCGGTGCGGCTGCCCTGCCACCGGCCGGCCCGACCCCACCGGTCGCCCCCTGCGGCCCGGTACCGCGTAGCTCCCGGTTCGGTAACGCCAGGGTGACCACCACCGCCAGGATCGCGATCAGTCCGGCGACCAGGAAGACCAGATGCAGCGAGCTGACGAACGACTCCTGGATGGCAGCCCGCACCGGCTCGGGCAGGGCCAGGATCTTCGCCGGTTCGTTGATCGAGATGTCGCCCCCGCCACCGACCGCAGCGGCCTGCTCCGGCGGGAGCTGGGCCAGCGCCGCCGGCATCCGCCCGGACAGTTCACTGTTCAGCCGGGTCGAGAGCACCGCACCGAGGATCGCCACGCCGAACGACCCACCGAGCGACCGGAAGAAGGTCGCTGCGGACGTACCGGCTCCCAGATCGCGTAGGTCGACCGCGTTCTGCGCGGCGAGGATCAGCGACTGCATGCACAGGCCGAGACCGACCCCGATCACCACCATGTAGCCGAACGCCAGCCACAACGAGGTAGCCACCTGGAGCCGGGTGAAGAGCAGCATCCCGACCAGCAGCACCACCGATCCGGCGACCGGATACCACTTGTACCGCCCGGTCCGACTCATCGCCCGTCCGGTCAGCACCGACGTGACGATCACTCCGGCCATCATCGGCAGCATCAGCAGACCGCTGCGGGTGGGCGACGCGCCCTTGACGATCTGCAGGTAGAGCGGAATGAAGATGATCGACCCGAACATCACCAGGCCGAGCACGAAACCGGCGGCGTTGGCCAGCGCGAACGTCCGTCGTCGGAACAGCTTCAGGGGCAGGATCGGTTCGCCGACCCGGGCCTCCTGGAGAAGAAAGAGTACGGAGAGCACCGCACCGGCGACGAACAGCCCGATGATCACGGACGAGCCCCAGGCGTACTCGTTGCCGCCCCAGCTCAGCGCCAGCAGCAGACAGCTCACCCCGGCCACCAACAGGGCTGCGCCCAGCCAGTCGAGCGAGTGGTCCCGCCGCTGGAACGGGATCAACCGCAGGACGCGGTAGCAGACCAGGATCGCCAGAATTCCCAGCGGTACGTTCACATAGAAGATCCACCGCCAGTTGGTCTCGGCGAAGTAGCCGCCGACCAGCGGACCGGCCACCGAAGAAAGGCCGAAGACCGCGCCGAAGAGCCCCTGGTAGCGTCCCCGGTCCCGAGCCGACACCACGTCGGAGATGATGGTGAACGCCAGCGTCATCAGACCGCCGGCACCCAGTCCCTGGATGCCCCGGGTGACCACCAACTGGGTCATGTCCTGGGACAACCCGGCCAGCAACGACCCGACCAGGAACGTACCGATCGAGAACAGGAACACCGGGCGGCGGCCGTAGAGGTCGGCCATCTTGCCGTAGAGCGGCGTTGAGGCGGTCGAGGCCAGCAGATACGCCGTGACCACCCAGGAGTAGTGGCTGATCCCGCCGAGTTCGCCGACGATGGTCGGCAGCGCGGTGCCGACGATGGTCTGATCCAGCGCGGCCAGCAACATGCCCGTCATCAGGCCGCCCATCAGAAGCAGAATCTGGCGGTGCGCCAGTGCCGGACGGCCGTCCTGCGCGCCCTGCGCAACGGTCATTACGCCTCCCCCGGGGTCGTCATGCCTCTGCCAAGGCCACTGCGCCTCAGGGTCAGTCTCGAACGCGGCCGACGCGCCCGCCCCGGGATCGGGCAGATCCGGCCCCGACTCGTCCCCGTCGCTCCGGCTCTCCGGCACCTTCCCGGTTTCGGGTGGTTCCCACCGTTCCCGCACCACCACCATTCCGACTCCGGTCAGCCAGGTTTGATCCCGCCGACTCGGGGGACCCGACCACGCATGGCGACAGGCGCAGCGGACATGGGACAACTCGCCGCCGTGGTGGAGGGCTGGATCGGGCGCGGCGTGCTGGTGGTGGGCGACGCGATGCTCGACGAGTGGCGGTTCGCCGAATCGGACCGGCTGTGCCGCGAAGCACCCGCCCCCGTACTGACCCTGCGTCGGCGACTCACGGCAGCCGGCGGCGCGGCGAACACGGCGGTCAACCTGGCCGCGTTGGGCGGGCTGGCCGCACTGGTCTCCCCCATCGGCGCGGACGTAGCCGGTGACGAGCTGCACGACTGCCTGGACCGGGCCGGGGTGCTCGACCGTACGGTGACCCAGCCGGGACGGCCGACACCGGTGAAGCGCCGGCTGCTGGCGGCCGACCAGATCCTGATCCGGGAGGACGAGGGCGACTCCGACGACGAACTCACCGAGGAGGCGATCGAGCGGCTGCTCAGCGCGCTGGCCTGCGCCACCGAGGAACTGCTCACCGGGTCGGACGGTCGACCGCCCACCCTGGTGGTCTGTGACTACGGCCTCGGCGCGCTACCCGAACCGGTACGCGCCTGGCTGGTCGCACACCGCGACCTCTTCGCCACCGTGGCGCTGGACGCCCATGACCTGGCCAACTGGCGGGGGCTCGCCCCCACCGTGGTGACCCCGAGCTTCTCCGAGGCAGCCCGCCTGCTCGACGTCGCCTCCGGTCCCCGGGACGGAACCGCAGCGGCCGACCTGGGCATCGGCCTGCCGGACGACAGACCGGTCGCACCGACTGATGGGATCACGGCGGTGAGTGCCGTGGTCGACCGGGCCGGCGTCGCCCAGGCGCACCTCGCCGAGCTACGCGAGCGTACGGGTGCCGAGGTGGTGGCGGTGACCCTCGACGCGGACGGCGCGGTCGTCGGTGGTGCCGACGGAAATCCTCGACGCAGCCATGCCACCCCCGTGCCGGCCAGCCACGCCGTCGGTGCCGGCGATGTCTACCTGGCCGCCATGACCCTGGCCCTGGCCGCCGACGCGCCACTGCCGACGGCGGCCCAGCTGGCCCAACTGGCCGCCACCATCACCGTCTCGGACACCGGCACCTGTGTCTGCCTGCGCGAGGATCTGCTCACCGCGCTCGGCTCGGCCGACGCCCAACCGGATTCGGCGGCGGTGGTGGTCGACCACGCCGGGCTGGCCGCGCTCGCAGCCCGGCACCGGCAGGCCGGGCGCAGTCTGGTCTTCACCAACGGCTGCTTCGACGTCCTGCATCGCGGCCACGTCCGCTACCTGGACCAGGCCCGTACCCTGGGCGACCTGCTGGTGGTCGCGGTCAACTCGGACGACAGCGTACGGCGACTCAAAGGGCCGGACCGCCCGGTGAACCCGGTCGAGGACCGGGTGGCGGTGCTGGCCGCGCTCGCCTGTGTGGATCACGTCGTGGTCTTCGAGGAGGACTCGCCGTCCGCACTCATCGAAGCCGTCCGACCGGACGTGTACGTCAAGGGCGGCGACTACCCGCCGGAGATGGTCCCCGAGGCACCCCTGGTACGCAGTCTCGGCGGCCAGGTGCACACCCTCGGCTACGTCCCCGACCGGTCGACCTCGGCGATCATCGACCGGATCCGGGCGCAGACGCTCGGCGACGCCCCGGCCGCTGGCGAGGGCGGCAGCATGGGCATCGCCGCCACGACGGCTCACCATGAACCGACCGCCTGAGCCGGGCCGCACCGTGGGCTCACCGGCAGACCTGAACCGACCACTCGATCCGGGGCACCCGGACGGGTTCCGGGCCGACCGGCTGTTGGACGTACTGGTCCCGACCCGGGAACGCCGGGCTGAGCTGGCCGTCACCCTCTCCGGTCTGGCTGCCCAGGCCGGGCCGCCCGGATTCGGGGTGGTGGTCAGCGACCAGTCCGACGGTCCCCCACCCTGGACCGAGCCGGCGGTCGCGGCGATGGTGCGGGCCCTGCGACATCGGGGACACCCGGTGCTGCTGACCCGCCGGCTGCCCCGGCGTGGGCTGGCCGAGCACCGCGCCTACCTGCTCGACCAGTCGACCGCCCGGTACGTCCTCTACCTGGACGACGACGTCTGGCTCGAACCGGGCACGGTCGACCGGCTGGTGACCGCCATCGGCGAGCTGCGCTGCGGGTTCGTCGGCAACGCCGTACACGGGCTGTCCTACCTCGACGACGTACGCCCGCAGACGCACCGGCACTACACAGAGTGGACCGGTCCACCGGTGCCCGAGGACGTCCGGCCCGGCACCCCGGAATGGGACCGGGCGCAGATCCATTCGGCCGCCAACCTGCTGCACGTCACCGAGGCGCTACGCATGCCATCCGGGCAGTGGCGGGCGTACCGGGTCTCCTGGATCGGCGGCTGTGTGCTCTACGACCGGGCACTGCTGCGGGCGGCCGGCGGTTTCGACTTCTGGCCCCGGGTGGGTGACCGCCACCAGGGCGAGGACGTGGCCGCGCAACTCGCGGTGATGAGGCGGTACGGCGGCGCGGGCATCCTGCCCAGCGGCGCGTACCACCTGGAGTCGCCGACCACGGTCACCGACCGGGAGGTCGAGGCGTGGCAGATCATGTTGGCGGAGAACCCGGCCCCTGAGCCGACACCATCCTGAGCCGATGCTGCTGTGGGTCGGCACCGCCGTGGGTCGACCCGGTCAGTGCTGGTTACCGACCAGGTCGGCGACGGCGGCCAGCACCTCGACCGTCGGCACGTCGGTGACGAAGGAGACCCGGTGTGGACAGTCACCGTCGCCGGGGCGGTCCGGATAGATCTCCCGGCTACAGTCGACGCCGCAGACCGGGCAGTTGAGGGTCCACGAACCGATCGGGCGGTGCCGGGCCCGCAGTGGTGTCGCGCAGTTGAGCAGATTGCCGACCCAGAAGATCCCGACGGTGGGCGTACCGACCGCTGCGGCGACGTGCACCGGTCCGGTGTCGTTGGAGACCACCACCTGACATTCGGCGTAGCAGCCGATCAGGCCACCCAGCGACAGGGCACCGACGAGCGACCGTACCGGCACCCGGGCCGCGGCGACCACCTGGTCGGCCAGTTCCCGTTCGTCCGGTGTGCCGGTGACCACCACCTCGTACCCGTCGTCTACCAGCGCGTCGGCCACCTCGGCGAACCGTTCGGCGGGCCACCGGCGGCGGGGATCGCTGGCTCCGGGGTGCAACGCGACACGCGGGCCGGTCGGTTCGCCGAGCACGTCCCGGGCCTCGGCCAGGTCCGCTCCGGTCACCGCGAGCTGCGGCGTCAACCGGACGGGCGGGGCCCCTACCAGACCGGCGACCTCCAGGTAACGGACGATCTCCGGCTGGTAGTAGACGTAGCGCATCCAGCGGTCCAGCGGTGGAGCGTTCTCGGCCCGCAGACCGGCGGTCAGCCGGGCTCCCAGGGCCGCCACGAGCGGATTGGAGTTGGCCCCGCCACCGTGCATCTGCAACGCGAGGTCGAACCGTTCCCGCCGGGCGTCCGCCAGGAACCGGGCCATCGCCTCCTCCGACGGCTCCGGTTCGGCGACGCCCGCCGTCCTGATCCCTTCGGCGGGCGGCACCACCAGCACCCGGTCGACCGGGCCGGGGCGGTGCCGCAGCAGGCGAGCGTGCCAGGGCGCGCCGAGCAGCACCAGCTCCGCGTTCGGGTACGCGGCCCGCAGGGCGTCCAACGCCGGCAACACGAAGATGAAGTCGCCCAACGCGTTGGCGCGCAGCACGGCGATCCGTTCGACGTCGGCGACCGGGTCGCCGATCTGCCCGATCATGCTCCGCTGCCGCTCAGCCGCTCAGCCACCGGTCAACCGCCCTGCCACGGTCAGCCGCTCTGCCACCGGGCGGTACCGGGCGCTCCCGCCTCCGGCCGGTGCAGCTCCCGGTCGGCGGCGGGGTCACCGGGGATCGGCCGGGTGAGGCCGCCTCTGGGGGTATCCCCGGTGGTCGTCGTCGGGTCGTACAACCGGCGACCGACGGTGATGGTGCGCGGCGCGGACCGGGCGGCCCGGGGCAGCATGACGGTCAGCAGACCGTGGTCCATCACGGCGTCCGCCCGGTCCAGGTCGGCCTGGGCCGGCAGGTTGACGCGATATTCGAAGGCCCGGGTACGGGAGCCGCTGCCGGCCATTCCGATGTCGGCGTTGACCTCCTCCTCCGAGCGGGCCCGGATGCACAGTTCCCGGTCGTCGAGTTCGAGCGCCACCTCCTCCGGGGCGACCCCGGGCAGCCGAGCGATCACCGCCCACCCCTCGTCGGTGGCCCGTAGTTCCACGTCCGGATTTCCGCCGCCGATACTGGCCAGCGCCGAGCCGACCATCCGGCCGATCTCGGCGCGTAACGTCTGCAACTCGGTACGGGGATCCCAACCGCGATCCGTCGTCCGCTTGGTTCCTTCTTCCCGCTCACTCATCGTGTCTCTCCCATCCGACCGAGTCGGGTGGCCGAACGTCCACGCAGCGAACTGGAAGCGTTGAGATCGGCGTCCGGGTCCACCCCGACACCGAGCCGGTCGACAAGTTCGCCACCGAACCACGCGGCGAGGCCGAGTCCGGCGAGCGCGACCACCTCGATGACCAGCAGCGCCGTACCGGCGGTGCGCTGGTCGGCGGACATCCGGACCGCCCAGACCCCGGCGAAGAGCAGGATCACGCATCCGTTGACCAGTGCATGGGTGGTGCCGATCCGCTTGGCTCGGGTGCCGGACGGGATCGCGCGCAGGTCGACCGCGCCGGCGAGGGCAGCCAGCACACCGCCGATCAACCCGACGACGATGTTCCAGTACGCCACGTCGCCGAGGAATCTCGGACCGCCGAAGATGTCGATGGCGTCGAAGATGACTGCGGTGACGAAGAGTGCTACCGGAAACATCACCAGCATGGGATGCACCGGGTGGCCCAGTGCCTTGACTCGACTCTCCACGGTCGTCCTCCCAGCTCAGATCCGGCGCGGACGATCCGGGCTCGGCTGTCCTGGTATGTCGGGAAAGGCGGTACCCACAATCCGCCCCACCAAACGCAGCCCGCCGCGCCCGACAACACGGATATAACTCATGTTAGCCACTAAATAGTTCATTACTGCTAGGATCAGCCCACACCCCGAAAATTAGCCACTAACAGCCTGGTTTTCGGAGGTTCCCCATGCGGGGTAGACGCGCATTCCTTGCCGTACTGGCCAGCACAGCTCTCGTCCTCGCCCAGCCGATCACAGCCAGTGGAGCCGGCAGGGCCAGTGGGATCGAAGCGCCTGCGCCGGCAATCAGCCAGCCCCCGTGCCGGCCGGAAACGCCTGATGCCGCAGACCCCACGCAGGAGTTCCACGCCGGCAACCCACTCCTCGGCCCCGCCAAGCTACCGATCGCATTACCGGTCGGGCCGCTGGTGACGGACTACCGGCGGTTCGGCGCGCTCAGCCAGGAGGAATTCGTGGAGCAGTACGGCAACGCCGCGAAGGACGGCTGGGTCTACCCACCTGCCCTCGGTTTCGTCATCCTGCCCAACGGGCGGCCGGTCAAGTTCCCCTACCTGTTGCAGTCCGGCAGCCGGATCGACCGCTTCGGTTTTCCCGGCGGTACGTTCCTCGCGCCGGCCGGCACCCCGTACGCCCGACGCGCGCTCCCGCCGAACTCGCTCAACACCCCGATCCAGGCACCGTTGAGCAACTACCACGTCTACTGCGTGGTCCGGCCGTTCATCGTGGACGCCGGGCCGATCGCGCCCTGGTTCGCCCAGCCGGGTCTGGGGTTCCAGTACAAACTTGAGCAGAAGTACCTACCCGAGGCGGGCCCGGCGCTCAACGTCACGTGGCTACTCAACAACGGCTACCTGGTGGAGGAACGGCCCGGACTGTCCGCGCCCGTCGGGGACAGCGCCGGCAGAAACAACGCCGGCACGAACGACGCCGACCGGAGCGGCACCGGCAGGAACATGATGCTCCTGCTCCACGAGTGAACCGAAGGACATGGTGGACCGGTACGAGCTACGCGACGCCCTGCTGACAGCCGGCGTACCGCCGGAAGCGTTCCGGATCGCCGGCGTGCACGAGCCCGTACCGGTCCCGCCCGACTTCTGGTTCGTACGCCCCACCGCCGAGGGCTACTGGGAGATCGGTCCACACGAACGGGGTGCCGACGAGGTGCGCGCGGTGTTCGAGTCCGAGGACGCCGCCTGTGCCCAGGTCTACCGGACGCTCACCGGTCGGGGTGCCCCGGCTTGACCGTACCGAACAGTTCCAGGCAGGGTTCGAGTCCGGTGACGGTCACCGTTGGCCGGTCGGTCTGCTCCCAATCCTGTCGGGTCAGGCGCAGCCGTTGCGAGACGACGGCCCGGCCTTGCAGTACGTCCCGGGTGATTCCGTCGGGCCGGTAGCCGAGCCGGCGGGAAACGCCCAGCGGCGCGGGGTTGTCGACGAACGACGCAGTCCTCGCCTCACCCGCGTCGAGCCCGGCGAAGGCCAGGTGCAGTACGGCAGAGCGCATCTCGCGCCCGATGCCCCGCCCGTGGTGTTCCAGTCCGAGCCAGGATCCGGTGCTCACCTCGCGGAGCGTCGCGAAGTCACGGGCCGCCAACTCCTGTACGCCCACCGGGCGGCCCTGCTCGAAGACCGCCAGGTCGAGGGTCCAGTTCTCCGGAGTCCAGTTTCCCCGCCAACGCCAGTGACGTTGCAGCACGGTACGGGCCCGCTGCGCCGGCGGCACATCCGTCCAGGGGACCAGGAACGGCTGCTGGCCCGGCTCATGGACTCCGTGCGCTGCGACGTCCGCCAGTTCGGCCAACTCCGCCTCGGTGGGCACCCGCAGTTCCAGTCGGGCGGTCCGTACGCGCAGCCCCAGCAGGGGCCAGTGATCGATCAGCACAGCGCATTCTCCAGCCGCGCCGCCGTCTGCGCACCCGATTTGTTCGTCGGCCCCGGACCGGACCCAGGCTGGCCGCCCCGTCTTCGGCCCTCCGCGAACACCGTCGCCAACGGTGGTGGATGCCACCTATCGTCACCAGATGACACGAACCGCCCTGGTGGTCGGAGCCACCGGACAGATCGGACATGCCACCGTACGGGCGCTGGCCCACGACGGGTGGCGGGTACGCGCCGCCGCCCGTGGCACCCGGGCCAGCCACCCCTGGCCGGCCGAATGGGACGTCGAACCGGTCCGGCTCGACCGTGACGACGACACCCAACTGGCTGCGGCGCTCGGTGACGGTGTCGACGTGGTCGTCGACACCATGGCGATGAACGCGGGACACGCCCGACAGCTGATCCGGCTGGCCGACCGGATCGGCTCGGCGGTGGTGATCTCCACCGCCGGTGTCTACCTCGACGACCACGGCCGGGGATTCGGCGAGGCGGGGGTCCGGTTCCCCGTACCGATCGTCGAGACCCAGCCCACGGTCGAGCCGGGCGAGGGCAGCTACCCCACGGAGAAGGCCGCAGCGGAACAGGAGTTGCTGGCCGCCGGGTCGACGCTGCCGACCACGCTGCTACGGGCCGGCGCGATCCACGGCCCACACACGACACACCCCCGCGAGTGGCACTTCGTCAAGCGGGCGCTCGACGGTCGACCGGTCCGGATCCTGGCCCACGGTGGGCAGAGCCGGTTCCAGCCGATCGCCACCGCCAACCTGGCCGAACTGATCCGACTGGCCGCCGCCCGGCCCGGCTCCCGGGCACTCAACGCCGCCGATCCTCAGGCACCGACCGTACGGGAGATCGGCGCGGCCATCCACGCGGTGCTCGACCACCGGGCCGACGAGATCCTGATCGACGGCCCGCCACCGTCGCCGACGGTCGGCTACACGCCGTGGTCCGTGCCGGAACCGATCGTGCTGGACATGTCCGCCGCCGAACGTGACCTCGGCTACCGGCCGGTGGTCGGTTACCTGGACTCGCTGCCCGCGACGGTGGCCTGGCTGGTGGATGCCGCCCGGGGCCGGGACTGGCGGACGGTCTTCCCCGACCTGGCCAACAACTATTCGACGGACTTCTTCGACTACCCGGCCGAGGATGCCTGGCTGGCCGGACGCAGCGCCGGGTGAACCCGTACGGAACGCTCGGCCGGGCGACGCCGACCGAGCGTCCGGGTGTCGGCGTACCTGATGTCGCATTAGCCCGTCCCCGTATCGCATCATCGGTGTCGGACGTGCTCAATATGCGACATGAGACAAACAGCAGATTGGCTCTGATTACATTTTCGACCGCCCCAGGCCATTGCCACTGGTTCGAATACCCAAAACGGGTCCGGTAAGCAGGCCATCCCCGTTTCAACGCGCGTGCCAGCAGCGTAGCAGCGCATCCGTCCACGACGTACCGTCGTATGCAGCGACCGGGCCCAGACAGGGGCTCGGCCACTACCTCCAGGCAGGGAGGCCACTACTCATGGCGCGGCCCACCATCGGCGACAACGTTGCGAGCTACCGCCGCACGCAGATGACTCAGGAACAGCTAGCGGAGGCATCCGGAATCAGCGTCGAAACGATCCGAAAGCTTGAGCAGAACGAGCGACTGGACGCGCGTATGGACACATTGCGGAAGCTCGCAAGAGCGTTGGGCGTCCAGACATCGGCGTTGCTGGCAGGCAGCACAGCCAAGAGCACAGCGCAACGCGAGACCGAAAACGACAATCTTGCGCTGATGGAACTGCGAAAGATGCTGACCCCCGTACCAGGCACGCAGCTTCTGGCGCCAGATCCAAGCGCCCCTGCCCCCACCACTACCAGCGTTCGCAATTCCCTCAACATGATTCATCGGGCGTACGACAACGACGAGTTCGCCGCAGTCCTGGACGGGCTCTCACCCCTGCTCGCTGCCTCTCAGGCCCTGGCCGGCAGTGCACCGACCAGTGACCAGCAGACCGCCAATGGGCTACTCGCCCATGCATACCGCATAGCAGGACGGACCCTGATCCAACTCCGCGCACACGACCTTGCGTATCAGGCACTGAACACCGCACTGGACGCGTCCACCAAGTCCGGTAACGAGCTACGCAGGGCGGGCGTCATTTCATCAATGTGCTGGCTACTCATGCGGCAGGGACGGTTCGCAGAGGCGCAGCAACTCGCCTTGGACTGCGCTGACAGCATCGAGCCTCGATTTTCTCGCGCCGCTCCGCCACAGCTCGTGGTCTGGGGATGGCTAATGCTGCGCGGCGCAGCCGCCGCCGCTCGTGACGCCCGAGATGACGACGCGAACGCAATGCTCGATGCCGCCGCAGCAGCCGCCGCCCGGCTCGGTGATCGGAACCTGGATAGGAACTTCGATACGGCAGGATTATGCGTCGCAAAGGTCCAAATGCAACGGGTGGAAACGGCGGTCGTGCTCGGAGACCCCGACCGGGCGCTGGCTCTGTCCGCGACCATGCCATCCACCAGCCAGGCCAGCCCATCGTGCCGTTGGCGACACCAACTCGACGTTGCCTGGTCCCACACGCAGTTAGGCCAGTACAGCAAGGCGACCGACGTCCTGGTCGGCGTCAGGAGACACGCGTCGGTGTGGCTGCGACAGCAGACGTATGCGCGAGAGATCGTGGAAACGATTGCTGCCGGTCGACGGAGAGCCATGAGTAAGCAACTTGCGGAACTAGCCAATCTTGTGGGAGTGGGCCTCTGACCTGCGCAAGTAGTACATTGCGTACTACTTGCTGATACACCGCCAGCAAGTCGCACCCCTCGCACCTTCACTCTGCGTAGCTTCATCAGCACCATCGGTCTGGGATATGGCGCGACGCTGCACGAACCCATCGGCATTCCTGGTCCGGCTGCCGTCGCGCCCCTAAACACGGGCGCGGCGTTGCGTTCTCCCCCACTATGCCGCCGCGCCCCCGTATGGGTGCGGCGGTCGGCAACAGCGCTGACCGTCGCACCCTCCACACCGGAGGTGCGCGATGGTCAAATGGTGGTTGAGCAGGTACGACGAGGAAAAAAAGCCGCCCTCGACCCGGTCGCAGCCGCCACCCACCCCGCCGATCCCGAGGCCGCTGCCCGCCGCCCCCTCAGACGGTGACGATCCGCCGGAGCCGCCCGGCCCGACCCGCCTCTGCGGGGACATGCGATGAGCCGCCACCGCGACACCGGCTACCAGGGACGCCACCGTCCAGAGACCGTCCGCCCCCTCGACCCCCGCCACCGCACCGAGCCCAGACCCGTCGGGCTACTACTACGTCCGGCCTGGGCTGACCAGCCCACCACCATCCTCAGCGGGCTGGTACTCACCCACGCGCAACGGCTACGCCTACCCGACATCGGGGGCCGCCGATGACCACGCCGCCCCTGCCACACATCCCGCCCGGCACGGTCCTCACCCTGCACTCCACAGACTGGTACCACCCCGAAAAAGCCAGCCACGACAACCCACACAACATGGTCATCATGGTCGAGAAAGTCCATACGGACGGGGCCACCGCCACCGCCGTGTCCGTATGGGTCACCGGCCACACCATCACCTGCACCTGGCCCACCAGCGAATCCCACCCACCGTGCGTCGAGCTACGCGTACGGGTGGACGCCCTTCGTCGGACCGTCG
>NZ_JBHTMP010000048.1:0-49166 GCF_042679305.1 Micromonospora sonneratiae
GGGCCCGGGCCGGGCTGGCGACGGCCGAGGAACGGATCCGTAGTGCCTGGCGGGACTTCGACACCGCCCGGGACGGGGTGGCCAGGCTGGGACCGCCGGTCGCCGACCGGGACGACGTGGCGGCGGCCTGGGCGACGATGTGTGACTGGGCCACCGCCGAGGTGTTGCGCCGGCAGGCCGCCCGGGTCGACGCGGCCACCGCGGTCACCGACGCCGACGCCGCCACCGAAGCCGTACGGGACCGGGTCGGTGCGCTGTTCGCCGCCGCCGGTCTGACCGTCGACGACGACCCGACGCGGGGTGCGGCGGTGGCCGTGGAGCGGGCCGAGGCCGAACACCGACGGCTGACCGAACGCCGTGAACAGGCCCGGGAGCTGACCGAGCAGCGGGCCGGGCATGAGCGGGACGCCCAGGTGGCCAGGACGCTGGCCGGCCATCTGCGGGCCAACAACTTCGAGCGTTGGCTGCTGGCCGAGGCGCTCGACCTGCTGGTGGACGGGGCGTCGCGGATCCTGCGGGAGCTGTCCGCCGGCCAGTACGAACTCGGCCACGACAAGGGCGAGTTCTTCGTGATCGACCACCACGACGCCGGGCTGCGTCGGGGCGTACGGACGCTCTCCGGCGGTGAGACGTTCCAGGCCTCGCTCTCCCTGGCCCTGGCCCTGTCCGAGCAGTTGGCCGGCATGTCCGCCACCCCGGCCAGCCTGGAGTCGATCGTGCTCGACGAGGGTTTCGGCACGCTCGACGTGGCCACCCTGGACATCGTGGCGGCGACCCTGGAGAGTCTGGCGGCCAAGGGCGACCGGATGGTCGGGGTGGTCACCCACGTGCCGGCCCTGGCCGAACGGGCACCGGTCCGCTTCGAGGTACGCAAGGACACCCGTACCGCCCACATCGAACGCGCCGGCCTGTGAGCGCGAGGAGCGAACGTGCGAGCCCCGCAGCCGCGAACGAAGACTAGTCCTCGAGACATGCACCAGGAGGCACCGTGACCCGCTGGCATGTCGACGGCTGGAACCCGGCCTATGGCACCTCGTTCGAGCAGGGTGAGGCCGGTGGTGGGCCGACCGCCGAGAGCAGCGCCCAGGTCAGGACCGACATCGAGGTCAAGGCCGACCAGTGGCAGCCACTGTCCGCACCGGCCGGGCTGACCCCACCCCCGGTGGTGCTGCTCGTCGACGGGGTACGCCGCATCGACGCCGGCCTGTGGAGCCGCGAGTCCGATGGCACGTCGTACCCGGGGATCGCCGCCTCGTACGCGGCCGGGGTGGTCCGCTGCGACCTGGCCCGGGGTGCGGCGAACCTGGTCGCCCGCCGGGTCGGCCGGGGCCTGTTCACAGCCAGCCAGGAGGCACCGGATCTGGTGGCCGGTACGGTCCGCTACCGCGTGCACCGGGTCAACACCAGTGACGTGGCGAAGCTCAGCCAGACCGTGCAGGGGCCGCTGACCGAGTTGGAGGTCGAGGTCTCCGTCGAGGCGCGCCGGGCGACGGTGGCCGACGACGACCTGCTCATCGTGGACGGGCCGCTACGGCGGCGACGCAACCTGCCGCGCACCCTCGGCTACGTCAAGACCCAGCAGGGCAAGTACCTCTCGGCCCAGCTTGTCTCGGTGGTGACCTCGCTGAAGCCGGGTCAGCGATGCCCGGTGTTCCAGGTCGGTACGGCCTGGGGCGGCTACTCGTGGTATCTGCGGCTGCCCGGCCCGTCCGGCGCACCGTGGGCCGGCATCGTCCGGGTCGAATGCTCCACGGAGGTGGGCGAGGACGAGGCGATCCGGTTGGCCGACCTGTCCCTGGTGACGCTGCCACCGTTCGCCTCGACCTCGTACAAGGATCCCCGGGCCCCGCAGAACCTGATCCCGATCGCCGGCCTGGAACGCCGGCTGCGTAGCCTGCTCGGCGACGCCCGTCTGCTGCACCGCGCGCTGACCGTCTCCGCCGCCCGGGCCTGACGGCAGGAAGGGCCCCTGTCGCTTCCGGTAGCGGAAGGGCCCCTCCCGACGACTCGCACCGTGTGGGCGCTACCCCTTGACGGTCAGCAGCGGTCGGAGTTCAGCCACCGGTTGGGCCACGTCGGCCCGGCGGAGACTCTCCACCACCGGCCCCACCTCCTTGTACGCCCACGGCGCCTCCTGTTTCAGGTCGCGACGCCACGCGTCGATGATGTCCCGGCGGACGGCGACGGCGGGGTCCCGCTGGTCGAGTGGGGTGACCACCCGGAACTCCCGCAGGAAGGCGTCCAGTTCGGCCTCGCTGCCCCGGGCCGCCACACCCCGCGGAATGCTGCGTCCGGCACCGTGGCAGGCGCTGCCGAGTGCCCGGGGGTTGCCCTGTCCCCGCAGCAGGTAGCTGGGTGCACCCATGGAACCGGGGACGATAACCGGCTCGCCCCACAGGTTGCCCGGCACCGCTTCGCCGTCGCCGACGCCGCCGGCCGGGGTGGCCCCCTTCCGATGGACCACCACCCCGTCCGCCCCCGGCCACAGCAGGTTGTGCGGGGCGTCGTAGACCAGCTGCGAGCGCAGCTCACCGGCGACACCGGCGAGTCCGGCCCGCATCATCAGGGCCAGGAAGAACCGGTTTCCGATGGCGAAGTTCGCCGCGTTGGCCAGGGCGGTCAGATAACGCTCCCGCCCCGGTGCGCTGCGTTCGTCGAGCAGGATCGGCAGAATCCGGTTGCGTGGCATCGGCACACCGCGCGGCCAGGCCGCGCGGGCCTGATCCTGCCCGGTGGCGTTGGCCTGGTGTCCCAGGGACAGCGAACCACTGTGCACCATGAGCACCACCCGGCCCGGGGCCAGCCCCCAGGCGTACGCGGTGGGTCCATCGTGGATGACGGAGACGTACTGCAACTCCGCGAAGTGGTTGCCGCCACCGATACTGCCGATGATGCTGTCGTAGCTCGTCCCGCCGCCGCTGGTGATCCAGTCGCGGAAGCCGGCGGCGGAGGCGACCGGATAGCCGGCGGCGTGCAGTCGCCCACCCGGATCGGCGAGGTCGTCCGGTCCGACCTGCCGCCAGGCCCCCACTGCCCCGGCCGGCACACCGTCGGCCAGCAGTCCGGGCAGGCCCTCACGCAGCAGGCCCTCACGCTGGCCGGCGGTCAACCCGATCCGACGTCCGCCCTCGAAGAACAGGTGGCGCAACTGTCGTTCGAGCCGGTCGAGGTGCGGGCGGACCTGGTCGACGGTCAGTGAGGTGGCCTCGACCCGCATCCCGCAGTTGATGTCGTTGCCGACCGCCTGCGGGATCAACGCACCGACGGTACGCAGCACCGTACCGATCGGGATGCCCGCTCCCTTGTGGAAGTCGGGGGTGCAGACGACCCGGTCGATGCGGGGCTCGACGTCGGGATCTGTCCCGGCCCTGGCCAGTGCCCGCAGGGTCGCGGCGGTGTCCAGCACGGTGAGCAGTTCGTCGATCGCCGCCGACTCGATCGGAACGTCCGGGCCGGCACAGATCTCGACCGGGATCTCCGCGGGGTTGGGCAGGGTGAGCCAGGAGTCGTCGGTACGGACCAGTCGCGGGTCGAGCCGCTTGGCAGAGGACATACGGAGGGGCCTTTCATGGCTGCTGAAACTGGGTATGCGCCAGTGACACGCGCGCTGGCGCATGTCGACGAGGTGGGTCGCCCACGGAAGGGTGGGATCGAGCCCATGTGTGGTTGTGTGCCCGACGGTTCAGCAGCCGCGAGGTCCGACCAGCATAGGGAGCGTCCCCGGACGACCGCCACCCGATTTGTCGTCGGCGCCGCGCCGGCCCGGCCGCCGGATGTTCCGCCACCGGCCAGCCGTCTCGGGGCGCCGGATGATCCGCCACCGGCCAGCCGTCTCGGGCACCAACCTCCGGCCACCCGGCAACCGGGAACCGGTCGCCGGAGATACTGGCATCCGTGGCACGTAAACGGGGAGCTGACCGGGTGGTCGGCCAGGTCGACACCGGGCTGGCCGAACTGGTGCCGGACCCGGACCGGACGCGCTCGTTCACGCTGCTGCTGGACGGAACCCCGCAGTCACACGTCGACCTGGCCGACCCGACGCACCTGGAGTTCGAGTACATCCGCCGGATGGCCGCCGCCATCGACCTGCTGGCGCCACCGGGCCAGCCGCTGCGCGTACTGCACCTGGGTGGCGGGGCGCTGACCCTGCCCAGGTACGTCGCGGCCACCCGCCCCGGCTCCAACCAGCGGATCGTGGAGGTCGATGGCGGGCTGGTCGACCTGGTACGCCGGGAGCTGCCCTGGCCGGCCCAGGCCCGACTGCGGGTCCGGGTGGGCGACGCACGCACCGCGCTGACCGAGGCCCGGGATGCCTCGTACGACGTGATCGTGGCCGACGTGTTCGCTGGTGCCCGTACCCCGGCGGCCCTGACCTCGGTGGAGTTCGCCGGTGAGGTGGCCCGGGTGCTGGGGTCTACCGGTAGCTACCTGGTCAACGTCGCCGACGGCCCGCCGCTGCGGTACGCCCGTTCACAGGTCGCCACGGTACGGGCGGTACTGCCCCGGGCCTGCCTGGTCGCTGACGCCGCCGTGTTGCGTGGTCGCCGGTACGGCAATCTGGTGCTGGTCGCCGGCCGGGTCGAGCCACCGGTGCCGGAGTTGACCCGGCGCGCCGCCGGGGACTGGTTCCCGGGCCGGGTGCTGGCCGGTGACGACCTGGACCGGTTCGTCGGCGGTGCTCCGGTGGTCGTCGACGCGGCGGCCCAGCCGTCGACCCCACCGCCACCGGGTGCGTTCAGCATCACCCGTTGACCTTCCCGGGGCGGGGACACCGGGCGACTGGCCTGCGGCGGGACGTGGCAGAGTGGGCCGGTGACCGAGACCGAGCCGGTGGCGACCCGGACGTTGCGTCCGCCGGAGGGCTACCACCTCGCCGGCTCGGTCCGATTGCTGGCGATGGGAGCGCACGACCCGTGTGCCCGGTTTGTCAATGAAACGTTCTGGTGGGCCACTCGAACGCCATCTGGTCCCGGCACGCTGTCTCTGCACCGAATGGGCGGGGAATTGGTCGCGGCCGGATACGGCCCGGGTGCGGAATGGTTGATCGAGCGGGCCGACGCAATTGCCGGACTGACCGATGACGTGTCCGGTTTCGCCGAGTTGGCCGAGTCCCATCCTGTTGTCGCCCAACTGGCCAGGGAATACCGGGGCATCCGTCTTCCCGCCACCGGCCAGATCTTTCCGCGGCTGCTTCGGGCGATCTGCGAACAGAAGGTCACCGGCAAGGAGGCGTTCCGGGCGTACGCCGCGACGGTCCGGCACTTCGGGTCCCCCGCTCCCGGTCCGGTACGCGGGCTGTGGACTCCGCCCGAGCCGGCCGCTGTCGCCGCCGCGCCGTACTGGGTCTTCCATCCGTTCGGGCTGGAACAACGTCGGGCGGAGACCCTGCGTAGGGCAGCGATGGCGGCTGACCGCCTGGAGCGCTGCACCGGTTCGACGGAGGCCACCCGGCGCCTGACCGCCATTTCCGGTATCGGGCGGTGGACCGCCGCCGAGGTGGTACGGATCGCCTTCGCCGACGCCGACGCGGTCAGCGTCGGCGACTTCCACATCCCGAACACGGTGGCCTGGGCGCTGGCCGGCGAGGCCCGGGCGGACGACGCCCGAATGCTGGCGTTGCTGGAACCGTTTCGCGGGCACCGTGGGCGGGTCTGCGTGCTACTGGCCGTCGCTGGGTGGTATGCGCCGGCTTTCGGCCCGCGGAAACCACTGCGATCGTTCGCCCGATTCTGAGTTGTCTCGGCATTACCGGCGTCCTATGTGCAGGTCTTGGCCTTTGGCACGTGGTAGGTGAAGTGGTGCACGTTTTGTCCGCGTGACAACTGATGCAGCCCTATGCGGGCGCTGCTGTCCCCCCGGATTCGGGCACAGCAGCGCCATCAATCGGCTCGCGCCCCACAAAAGATGCACCGAATGTGTAGTTCATTCACGAACACCCTCACCACCCTGAACATCGCCTTACGGTGACTATTAATGGCTACAGCCCATTTTGTAGCCTTCCGCGCTACCTGCGGTGGTGCGGCCGTGTCTCGTATGGAAGAAGAGCAGGAGAAGCCCGATGTCCGAGCAAAACGGAAATGTCATGGACTCCGGCCAGCCAGCAGCACGGAAAAAAAGGCGGAGGTCCCGCTGGTTCTTAGCGGGGGGCCTGGTAGCGGGCAGCCTGGTGGCCGGAGCCGCCGGCCTGACCGGGGTGTTGGCGATGAACGGTTCGGATAGCACCGATCTGGGGCTGCCGAAGCTGCCCGGCACCTTCAACAGCGCCCGCCCGGCCGGGGACGCGGAGAACAGCAGCAGCCCGAACGGTAACCGCCGGGACAACCAGGGACAAGAGGGCCGGAAGGGCCGTGAAGGCGACGAGCGCCGCAACGGTGACGAAGGCCGTGAGGGTGACGAGGGTCGCGAGGGTGACGAAGGTCGCGAGGGCGGCCGGAACGGCGACGACTGGGACGGCCGGGGCAAGGGGCACGATGATGAGGACAAGGATGCGACGCCGGTGCGTTGCAACTCCGACGACCTCATCGCCGCGATCGTCCGGGCCAACGCCCGTGACGGCGGCACGCTCAAGCTCGCCCACAAGTGCACCTACACCCTCACCCTGAACCAGGCCGGAAGCGGCCTGCCGACGATCGTCCAGCCCATCACCATCAAGGGCAACGAATCGACGATCGTCCGCGCCGCAAATGCCGCCAACTTCCGCATCTTCAACGTGGGCAGCGGGGGGCGCCTCACCCTGCTCAAGCTCACCGTCGAGGGTGGCCAGGACAACAGCGGCACCGGCGGCGGCGGGATGCTGGTCCAGACCGGCGGCAGCGCCAAGGTCATCCACAGCGCCTTCAAGCGCAACCAGACCAGCACCTCGGGCGGTGGAATCGCCAGCTTCGGCACCACCCACGTCACCAACAGCACCATCACGCACAACAGCGCGGTCCTCGACGGCGGCGGCATCTGGAACCGCCGGGGCTCGCTGTCGCTTGAGGACTCCTGGCTGACGTTCAACAACGCCGGCCGCAACGGCGGTGGCCTCGCCAACAGCGGCGGGGTGGCCACGTTGCACAAGACCGGGATCACCCACAACACCTCCGTGCTGTTCGGCGGCGGTCTCTACAACGACGACAACGGCACGGTGCTGGCGAAGAACAGCAACATCGCCAACAACAACACCATCGGCACTGGTGGTGGTGTCGCCAACATCTCCGGCAGCGTGACGCTCCGGGACAGCACGGTCACCCGCAACACCGGCACCGTGGGCGGCGGCGGCATCTTCAACACCACCACGCCCCTGAGCAGAAGCACGCTCGTGGTCGAGAAGAGCGTGATCAATGCCAACACCACTCGTGGCAACGGTGGCGGCCTGCTCAACTTCAATGCCCTCACCAACACCGCCAACGTAAGCGCCGTCCTCCGGGAGACCGAGGTCGACCGCAACAACGCCATCGGCTCGACGTCGCAGGGCGGTGGAATCTTCAACCAGAACAGCTCGCTCTCCCTCACCCAGACGCGGGTGACCGAGAACACCTCGACCTTGCCGCCCGGTGGAATCTTCACCAACGTCCCGGTCACCGTGGACAGCAAGTCGATCATCATCAAGAACCGGCCCACCAACTGCGTCGGCAGCACCGTCGCAGTGCCCAACTGCTTCGGCTGAACCCCAGTCGATGAGCTGACCGGGCACGACGGTCGGTAGGGAACCAGGCGCATCCGGCTCCGCCCGGGCTGATCAGCCAGATCGGCTCGGACCGGGGCCGGATGCGCCGTTTCCCGTACGCGGGATCGGCGATCTCCCGTACACGGGATGCCGCCGTTCTCGGTACGGCCTACGCCGACCCCGGGCCGGCCCGCTCACAGCGCCGCCTGAGGCCGTCCGCCTCCATCCGCAGGTAGCGCCGGGTCAACGAGGCGGTCGACAGACGTACCAACGGGGCCAGCAGGCCCGAATGTTCGATGCTGAGCTCGACGCGTACGCGGCCGGGACCGATCGGGACGATGCGGTGGGCAGCCACCGCGGTCACCCCGCCACTGGTGTTGGTCCATACGAAACCGGCCCCGGGGTCCAGTTCGGTCACCTGCCAGACCATCGTGGGAAGTCGGGGCTGTTCCACCCGGGCCCGGCTGCCCACGGTGAACGGCCCGTCATCGAGCCGTTGCACCCGTCGGACCGAGTCGGTCCACTCCGGCCACCGCTGTACGTCCGTCCACACTGCGAACACGGTCTCCGGCTCAGCGGCGATGTCCGTGGAATCGGCTATTCGCATGCCCAGAGGCTAGCGCCGACATCGAGCTACGTTCACCCGTGGCGGCAGTGCGACAGGCCTGTCCCGAAGCGGTCGGCGGGTTCGCCGTCGGGTCAGCCGACCTCGTGCAGGTCGGCCAGGGTCAACGGCGTACGGGCGCGCAGCAGCGCCTCCAGTTCGGTGACCGTACGGACCTCACCGAGCACATCCCGGCCACCGCCGAACTCGACCCGGTAGACCCGGACCAGTCGGTAGAGGTATCGACCATGGATCCGCTCGACGCTGACCTGCCAACGTCCGCAACAGTCGCAGACCCATCCCCGCACCCGGCGAAGATAGCTCCGGGCGGCGCGTTCGGCCGACCGCCCGCAGTGGCGGAAGTGACCGACGATGCGGATGGGGTGGATTGGACGACTGATCCGAGTGAACTCGGACACGGCATTGACGGCTGACTCCATCCGTGAACCGAAACCGCCGCTCAATGCCGTTTTTCGACATACCTGTCTGGTTGACTGGTCGGATGCAGCTGCCGATCAATCCACCGGTCGAACCGATGCTGGCCAAGAGCGTGCCGAACTTCCCCACCGCCGAAGGCATGACCTACGAGCCCAAGTGGGACGGGTTCCGGTGCATCGTGTTCCGCGACGGCGACGAGGTCGAGCTGGCCAGCCGGGGCGGCAAGACGCTGACCAGATACTTCCCGGAGGTCGTCGACCAGGTCCGACGACAGCTCCCGGCCCGCTGCGCGATCGACGGGGAACTGGTCGTGATCCGTCGCGACGGTCCCGACAACGCGCCCCGGCTGGACTTCGAACTACTCAGCCAGCGCATCCACCCGGCGGCCTCCCGGGTGACCATGCTGGCCGAGACCACCCCGGCCGACTTCATCGCCTTCGACCTGCTGGCGCTCGACGACGAGTCACTGGTCGACCAGCCCTACACGGTGCGCCGGGGCCGGCTGGAGACCGCACTGAAGAGGATCACCCCGCCGGTCCACCTCACCCCGGTCACCACCGACCCGGACACCGCCCGGCGCTGGTTCGACATCTTCGAGGGCGCCGGCCTGGACGGGCTGGTCGCCAAACCGGCCGACCTGCCGTACGAGCCGGGAAAGCGGCTCATGTTGAAGGTCAAACACGCCCGCACCGCCGACGTCGTGGTCGCCGGCTTCCGGTGGCACAAGTCCGGCCCGGTGGTCGGCTCGCTCCTGCTCGGGCTCTACGACGACGCCGGCACCCTGCACCACGTCGGCGTGTCCGCGTCCTTCACCGCCGCCCGACGCGCCGAACTACTGGACGAGCTGGCCCCGTACCGGGAGAACGTGGTGGATCATCCGTGGGTGGGTGGTGACGAGTCCACCGGGCAGCGGATCCCGGGCGCGCCGAGCCGGTGGACCGGTACCAAGAACCTGGAGTGGGAACCGTTGCGTCCGGAGCTGGTGGCCGAGGTCGGTTACGACGCGATGGAGGGCGAACGGTTCCGCCACACCGCCCAGTTCGTCCGCTGGCGGCCGGACCGTCAGCCCCGCTCCTGCGGCTACGCCCAGCTCGACCGGCCCGTCCGCTTCGACGTCGACCAGGTGTTGGCCGGCGATCCGGCGGCGACGTCCTGACCACCCATCCCTACGGGTTAGCCTGGTGATCGAGAAGCCAGGAGGGTCAGTCACGTGGTGTTCCGTAGTACGTCGCGGTACGGCAGCCGGTTCGCGCTGGCCGGCATCCTCGCCGCAACGCTCGTCGTGTCCGGCTGCACCCTGCCGAAGTTCGGCCGCAGCGACAGGAACGACGGAACCGGGCAACCCGCCGGATCCGGCCCGACGTGGCGCCCCTGTCCGGAGATCGCCAAGGAGCTGACCGGCCGCACCGCGCCCGGAATGACGTACGAGTGCGCCACCATCGCCGTACCCCGGGACTGGAGTACGGCGAACACTGCCGGTGCCACCGCGAGCCCCGGGGCACCCGACACCTTCGACATCGCCCTGCTGCGGGCCCGCTCGAACGGGCAACGTGACCGGATCGGCTCGCTGGTGGTCAACCCGGGCGGCCCGGGCAGCTCCGGCATCGACACGGCGGTCTACCTGTCGTTCGGCGAGGCGTTCGGCGGGCTGCCCGACGAGGTGACCCGACGTTTCGACATCGTCGGTTTCGATCCCCGTGGGGTGGACCGGTCCAGCCCGATCAAGTGCATCTCCGATGCCGACCTGGACGCCTCCTTCGGCTCCGATCCGGACCCGGAGAGTCAGGCCGCGTTCGACGAGTTGGTGGCGTTGAACAAGCGGATCGGCACCGGCTGTGGCGACAAGTACGGCGACCAGCTGCGCCTCTACTCCACGGAGCAGGCCGCCCGGGACATGGACGCGATCCGCACCGCGGTCGGCGACGAGAAGTTGACCTACCTCGGCTACTCCTACGGCACCCTGCTCGGCGCGACGTACGCCCAGCTCTTCCCCCGTAACGTGCGGGCGTTGGTGCTCGACGGCGCGGTGGACCCGCAGCAGGACTTCGTCTCCGGCTCGGAGGGTCAGGCCAGGGGGTTCGAGCGGGCGTTCGACAACTTCGACACGTGGTGTGGGCAGACGCCGGACCGTTGTCCGATCGCTCCGGGCGCCCGGGCGGCGGTGACCACGGCGATCGACAAGGCCCGGGTCTCCCCGGTACGGGGATCGGACGGCCGCGAAGCCACCTCCGGTTGGGTGTTCTACTCGGTCATCTCCTCGCTCTACAACGAGGCGAACTGGCCTCGGCTGGCGAAGGCGATCGACGACCTGGCCGGCGGCGACCCGAAGGGCGTGTTCAACCTCGCCGACCAGTACGCCGACCGCGACCCGGACGGGCACTACTCGAACATGTTCGACGCCAACCTGGCGGTCAACTGCGCCGACGAGGACGCCAAACCCAACCTCAAGCAGATCCGCGACCTACAGGACCGCTGGCGTACGAAGTACCCGCTGTTCGGCCCGTCGCTGGCGGTGGGGCTGCTGAGCTGCGCCGAGTGGCCCGGCCAGCGTGATCCCTACCCGACCGGACCGGCCACCGGCTCACCACCGATCCTGGTGGTCGGTACGACCGGCGACCCGGCCACGCCGTACGAGCAGACCCCGAAGCTCGCCAACATGCTCGACGTCGGCGTGGTGCTCACCTGGGAGGGCGAGGGACACACCGCCTACCCGCAGACCAGGTGCATCACCGAGGCCGTCGACGCGTACCTGATCGATCTCACCGTGCCCCGCGACGGGCTGCGCTGCCCGGCACGCTGACCGGTCGAGTCGTCGGCGACGTCAGCTCGACATGTGCCGGCAGCGCTCCTGCTGTCGGCAGCAGGGATCGGACCGACCCCAGCGGACCGTACGTAGGTAGGGCCACGTCCGCCAGGTGAGCCAGAACAGGATCCCGAACCCAGCCACAGAGAACAACAGCGTGTACGGGCCGGGCGGCACGGCTTGAGACAGCGCTATGCAGGCAAACGCGGCGCTGAGCTGTAGACAGTGGAGGCCGTACGCCCGCACCGACCGGAACGGAGCGAGCCCACGCCTGGGAGCCCACCCGGAGATCAGCACGAACACACCATACGCAGCGAGGACAGTGCACAGAATCAGATTTCCGAAGAGTGCAAGATCGTTGGTCCCGGCCATGGAATGCCTCCATACCGACGGTGGTGAGCTACGCAGGACTCTAGTTTTTGGCGGCAAGTAGGGGCACCGGGCGCAGGGCGACGGGAAGCTGTCGAGCTGGACGCATCAGCGGGGCACACCACCCGCGACACCAACGCCCGACGCGGGGCCAACGCCCGACGCGGGGCCGACGCCCGACGCGGGGCCGACGCCCGACGCGGGGCCGGGCCGGTGCCGCTCGATGCTCACACCAGGACCGGACGGGACGGAAGGACCGGACGGGACGGAAGGACCGGACGGGACGGGAGCCGGAGCCGGCACAGGAACGAGCGGGAGCACAGACGAGGCAGCTCGACAGGCCGCCGGGAGCAATCCCCCGACACCCACACCGGCCTCGCTGACGGGCACCCCGGAACAGGGCGAGCAGTTTGCGTCAGGCCGCGTCGCGGGGCTCGTCGTGGGGCTCGCCGCGGGATGACCGGCGACTGTTCAGCCGGACGCGGTGCAGCCCTTCACGCAACTCGTCGTCACTCATGACCAGGTAGACGAGACCACAGTCCTGGGGACCGGTCACGTCGACCTGGCACAGGGTGCACGGCTCTCCCGGTCGGATCGGACACCTCGCATCCGGCCGGATCCCCGAACGACTTCCCATGGCTCAACCGTGCCAGGCAGGTCTACCCGGGCGGTAGGGTCGATCGCCCCCGGCCGTCCGACCCGATCCCCCCATCGCGTCATGATGCCCCCAGTCGGCCGTCCCCGGCAGGTACCCCGACCTCGGCACCAATGCGCTGTGCCATGATTCGATCATGAGTGAGGTCATCTTCCGGGCTGCTCAGCGGGCCGACGTACCGATGATCGTGGCGATGCTGGCCGACGACGGGCTCGGCAGGGGCCGGGAGGTGGTGGGCGAGGAGGTCGATGCCGCCTACTGGGCCGCCTTCGAGGCGATGGCCGACGACCCGGACAACGTACAGATCGTCGCGGAGGTCGGTGGCGAACCGGTCGGCACCATGCAGCTGACCTTCATCCGCTCCCTCACCCGCCGTGGTGGCCTACGCGCCCAGATCGAAGGCGTACGGGTACGCGCCGACCAGCGCGGTGCCGGCCTCGGCCGTACGATGATCGAATGGGCGGTGGACCAGGCCCGCGAACGCGGCTGCAACCTGGTCCAACTCACCACCGACAAGCGACGCGCCGACGCGCACCGCTTCTACACCTCGCTGGGCTTCCAGGCCAGCCACGAGGGCATGAAGCTGAACCTGTAAGCGTTACGAAGGTCGACAGTCTCCGTTACTCCTCGACCAGCCGACCGTCACGCAACACCAGGGTCCGGTCGGCGAGGTCGATCAGCGCCGGATCGTGCGTCGCCACCAGCGCGGTCATCTTCCGGGCGTGCACCACCGCCCGCAACAGGTCCATGATGGACCGTCCGGTCTCCGAGTCGAGCTGACCGGTGGGCTCGTCGGCGATGAGCAGTTCCGGATCGTTGGCCAGGGCCCGGGCCACCGCCACCCGCTGCTGCTGGCCACCGGAGAGTTCGTTCGGCCGCTGCGCCGCGTGTCCGCCCAGCCCGACCAGTTCCAGGAGCACCGACACCCGCTCCTCCCGTTCCGCCGCCGGCACCTTGGCCAACCGCAGCGGAACGCCGACGTTCTCGGCGGCCGACAGGATCGGAATCAGCCCGAAGGTCTGGAACACAAAACTGACGGTGTCCCGGCGCAGATCGAGCAGTTCCTGCTCACCGGCGGCCGTCACGTCCCGGCCGGCAACCGTCACCCGGCCGGCGCTCGGCCGGTCCAACCCACCGATCATGTTGAGCAGGGTGGTCTTGCCCGCCCCGGACCTCCCCCGGACCGCCACCAACTCGCCGCGCTCCGCCGTGAAGGACACCTCCTGGACGGCGTGCACCGCCCGTTCACCGCTACCGAAGGTGCGGCTGACCTTCTCGACAGAGACCATTTCCGTGCTCATGCTTTTGTCTCGTTTCGCTCGCCGGGTCGGACTTCGACGTGGTCGGTTTCCAGGTTCAGCCGTACCCGGTCACGCAGGGACAGCGCATCGACGAAGGACGCGGGCAGCTGCATCCGTCCGCTCCGGTCGAGCACCGCGTACTCCTCGCTGACCAGTTCGGTGCTCCCGTCCTCGGCCGTCCGGGCGGTACGGCGTACCTCGGAGGCGGTCCGACCGTCGCGGATGGCGATGGTCCGGCGTACCTGGTCGGCCACGGCGTGGTCGTGGGTGACCACGACCACGGTGACGCCCAACTCCGCGTTGATCATCTGCAACGCGCCGAACACCTCCGCGCCGGTGGCCTCGTCCAGTTCGCCGGTGGGCTCGTCGGCGAAGAGGACCTCCGGGTCGTTGGCCACCGCCACCGCCACCGCGCATCGCTGCTGCTCACCACCACTGAGCTGACCCGGCCGACGGTCGGCGCAGTAGCCGACGCCGACCATGTCCAGCAACTCACGGGCACGCTCCCGCCGGGCCCGGCTCGACCGCCGGCCGGTCAACTGCATCGGCAGCTCGACGTTCTCCAGCGCCGTCAGGTAGGGCAGCAGGTTCCGTCCGGTCTGCTGCCAGACGAAGCCGACAGTGTGTCGCCGGTACCGCAGTCGGCTGCGGTTGGACATGGTGAGCAGGTCGTACTCGGCCACCCGGGCGATTCCGGCGGTGGGGGTGTCCAGACCGGAGAGGATGTTGAGCAGGGTCGACTTGCCCGAGCCGGAGGCACCCACGATGGCCAGCAGTTCGCCCCGGTCGATCACGAGATCGAGGCCCTGGAGGGCGACCACCTCGACGCCCTCGGTCTTGAAGATCCGGACCAGGCCGTCGCAGACGATGTGTCCGCGTAGCCGGTCGGCACCCCCGGCCCGCGCCGCGGCCTGCTGCGCCGCCCGTTGCTGTAGGGCCGCAAGATCCGGTACGGCGGTACGCTCAGCGGTGGTTGTCACGGTGTCTCCTCTCCGAGCCGGAGTGCGTCGCCGAGGCGCATCCGACGGTTGATCGTGGTTTCCAGCACGGTGGCGACCAGTAGGGCAAGCACTCCGAACGCGGCGATGCCGCCGACGAGGGTGGGCTCGAAACCTATCCGCAACGGCACGCCGCTGGTGAAGGCGGACAACCCGAGCACCGGGGTGAGCAGTAACGGCAGTAACGTCCCGACGGCTGCACCGGTGAGCAGCGACACGCCGACCAGCGGCGCGAGTTCGACCATCAGCAGGCCACGTCGCTGCCCTTGGGACAGCCCCATCGTCCGTAGCCGGGACAGCACCCGCCCCCGGGCCCGCGCCCCGGCCAGGACCGCGAAGGCGATCGCCAGCAGTCCGAACAACGCACCGCCGACCGAACCGGCGGCGAACCCGAAGAAGAGCAGCCCGTTGGCTCCGCCCTCCTCCAGTCCCGCACGGACCACGGACCACTGGGTCACCGCCGACGGTCGGATCGGCGCCTGTCCGGTGATCAGGCCGGTCGCCGCGAACCGACGCTGCCCCTCGTCACCGACCTGCCGTAGCGCCTCCTCGTCGATGTCGGGCGCGGCGACCAGGAAGCCGGTCGGGGCGAGCTTCCGGTGCTCGGTGGTCGGCAGCGCCTGCCACGGCAGTACGACGAAACGGGTGGCCGATCTGCCTATCGTCGGGAAGGTGTCCGCCACTGCGGCGACCCGGAAGGTGTAGCGCAGTTCCTGCGGGCTGACCATGGCCGGGCCGGACAGCTCGGCGGCCACCTCGGAGGAGACCAGGGCGGGCACGGGTCCGTCACCGACGGCTGCCCTGGCCAGTGCCTGTGGCAGGTCCAGCTCGACACCCGCCTCAGCGGCCACCCGGGTGAACAAGGACATGTCAACTATCAGGACGTACACCTCGCTGAGCCCGCTGGCACCGCCGTCGGCCAGCCGGATCGGCTGGCTCGGCTGGGCCACCACCCCGGCCACCGCCTGGACCCCTGGCAGCGCGGCCAGTGCGTCGGCGGTGTCCGGCGCGAACCGGTCACCGGTGATCATCGCATCGGCGGGTACCACCAGGTTGGCCGCCCGGTTGCGACCGTCTTCGACCCCGGCCCCGACCACCCCGCAGAAGGCTGCGGTGGCCACCGAGACGATCACCACAATGAGCGGGGCGGCCACCGTCGAGCGCCCGGCCCGGGCGAAGCCGAGGAACGCCACGGTCCCCCGTCCCCGTGCCGTCAGCCGCCCGACCAGCCGCAGCGGCCACGGATAAACCCGCAGGACCAGCACGGCGGCGGCAACGGCCAGCAGAACCGGGACCGAGACCAGCAACGGGTCCACCCCGCCGGCCGCCAGCCCGCGTCGGTAGAGCAGGAACGTGCCGAGTACGGCCAACACCAGGACCGTGATCTCCACGGTCAGTCTGCTGCTCATCCGGCCTGGGCCGCGCGCCTCCCGCCGTACGGTGTAGCTGAATCGGCTGGTGCCCACCGCCAGCGGAATGGCCATCGTGGTGAGCACCGCGCCGAGTAGCGCCAGCCAGTGGGAACTGGTGGCCTGCCCCGGCGTGGCCAGGCCGAGCGCCCAGCCGAGGGCCACCGCTGCCGGGATCACCAGCAGCGCCTCGGTGAGACTTCGCCCGGCGATCGTGGTCATCGTCCCGCCACGTGCCCTCAGCAGCGCGAACTCGTCGCGTCGACGTTTGGCCATGAGTACGGAGGAGAGACCCACCAGCCCGCCGAGCGTGGCCAACACCCCGGCGGAGACCACGGCGAGGACGCTCTGTGCGGCAGCCAACGCGTCCGTGAACTCCCGGAGCACCACGTCGAGGCCCTGGTTGACCCCGATCCCCGCTTTCGCGATGCTGGTCAGGCGGACCAGGGAGTCGATCACCGGCTCCAGTTTCGCCGGTTCGAGCTGCTGCGGGTCGACGCGATACCGCCACCGGTAGACGGTGGGCTCGGCCGCCAGGATCGACTTGCTCCCCACGAAACTGCCCACCGCCACGACGGTGTACGGATCTCCGTCGTCCTTCGGCGGGATCGTTCGCAGCACGGGCGGCAGTTGGTCCCAGATGCCGTTCCCGGCGTCGTTCGGGCGGAAGAGGCCCACGACCGCCAGTTCACGTACCGGCTTGTCGTCCTTCGTCTGCCAGAGCCGGCTACCGGCCCGCAGTCCCAACTCGCGCGCGGCCTCCTCGGCGAGCGCCACCTCGAACGGGCTACCGGGTGCCGGCGCTGTTTCGGCCGGCCACCGCCCATCGACGAGGGTGGCCGCCGATTCGATTCCACCCATGACCCGCAGGGTGAGCTCGATGTCCGCGGTCACCTGCCTGGTGTCCGGGCCGGCCACGATGGTCGGGCGGGTCTGCGCGGTGAACCACTGTTCCCCGATGATCCGGCGGAGGTCCTCCGGCATCTCCCGCCGCAGTTCCTCCAGCATCTCGGGCCCGGGATCGCCGAGCGGCACCTGCATCTCGTAGGTGATGTCGCGACTGGCGGTGGGCCGACTGGCCAGATGCTCCCGCAGGCCCTGCTCGGTCAGCCGGTTGGCGATCCGGGGAACCGAGGTCAGCAACACCGCGACCACCAGCGCCAACGCCGCCAGCAGGGCGAAGTAGCCCCGGAACGCCCAGACTCGGCGTACGACCCCCAGGCCGGCACCGCGCTCGCTCATCGCTCTCCCCCGATCCGTAGTTGCGCTGCCGAGACCCGCTGGCGGATGGTGACGGCTACCAGGCCGCTGAACGCCATGGCGACCAGCAGCAGGCCGAGACCGGTGCCGCCGACCGGCAACCAGGGCAGTTGGAACGCCGGCTCAGGCATCGGCCGCCCGGCTGACGGCGTCAGGATCACCAGTGGTGCCATCGTCGCGCTGACCGCGGCACCCACGATCGACCCGACCACCACCCCGACCCCGGCGAGGAACGCCTGTTCGGTGATGAGCGACCTGGCCAACAGGCGAGGCGACGCACCGAGGGTGTTCAGTACCGCCAACTCGCTCATCCGCCGACGGGCCGTCGCCCAGACGTCGACCCCGAGCCCGACCAGGGCCAGCAGGATCGCCCCCAGTGCGGCCGTGAGCAGACCGGCCCGCGCCCCGATCCAGTACGGCTCCCGCTCGGCCAGTCGCGCCTCCGCCAGCCGGTCCAGCACCATCACTTCGGGAATCTTCGCCGCCGCCGCAGCGGCGTCGTCGTGCTGCCCGTCGACGGTGGAGAGCCACCATTCCGACGTTGGCCGGATGGTCATTTCGTCGTGGAGCAGCCGGGTCGCTGCGGATGGCAGGTCCAGCAGTACGGCGGCGGTGGCCGAGTCGGTGCCCGGCAGCGAGTCCGCGGTCCCGACGATCCTGATCGGCAGCGTTGCGCCCGACAGTGGGAGTTTGACCGTGTCACCGATCTTGGCGCTCATCTTGTCGAGCGCATCGGGGGTGACCACCGCCGGCACCGGAGCATCCGCCGGATCGACAACGATCATGAACCGGGCGAAGGTCACAAGTCGGTTGCCGTACAGCGAAAGGCCACCGCCGTTCTGGGGCACCGGGTAGAGCGCCCGCAGCGAATCCGTGGTGCCGCCCGGGAGGGGGCTGTTGATCTCCTTGCCGTCCACCATGGACCACTTCCCGGCCCCGAGGTCCACCGGCTCGCTCGTCCCACCCGTACGGGACAGCCGCAGGTCGGTCAGCTGGACCTCGTACGACGGGGCGGCGGCTGCACCGGCGTCGACCTCGATCCCGACGAACCGCAGGCGCTGTCCCCCGGCGTCCGGTAGGTCGATGGCGAACCGGGCCGGCTTGCCGTCGGTGCCGGTGGTCGGCAGCGGCACCCGGCGGACCGACCCGTCAGCGGTAGCGAAGTAGGCGGTCGTGGTCACCCGCTGCGGACGGCCGAGATCCACGGTGGGGGTACTGACGCTGCCGGTGAGCTGCCGGGCGTCCGGCGGCAGTTCCAGCCCACCGCCGTTGATCCGGGCCTGCGCCAACCTGTCGAACACGGCCTGCGGTGAATCAGCGACCAACTGTTCGCTGAGCCGTACCGTCCCGCCTGCGGCGGCGGCATCGAGCGCCAGCACGGTGGCCGAGGTGTCCTGCGGACCGATCCGGACGCTGTCCTTCCAGGCCGGCAGTGCCCGGCTCACCCCGGGCAGGGTGGCGAGCTGCGCGGCCCGGCCGTCCGGGGCGGTGCCGTCCCGCTCGACGAGACGCAGGTCCGCGCCGACCCGGTGATCCGCCTGGTCGGTCAGTGACCGCTCCCAGGTGGCGCTCAGTGAGAAGGCGAGGGTGCTGCCGCCGACGGCCAGCGCCAACAGCAGCACCGGCCCGGCATGCGGGCGCCGCCCCGCCTGCCACATCCCGAACATGGTCGCCGTCCAGGGCCTGCGGTCCACGAACCGCTCGGCGAACCGGGTGGCCGGCGGCAACAGGCGCAACGCGATCACCGCACCGGCCAGCACCCCCAGGATGGGTGCGGTCGCCAGCAACGGGTCGATACCGAGGCCGTCCCCGGCACCGACCAGCGGGGAGGAGTACTGCCGCAGTTGGGTCCAGGCCAGGACGGCCAGCCCGACCAGCACGATGTCCACGCTGGCCCGCTGGACGGTCGCCGAACGGTCGGGGCGGGACCGGGCGGCCAGGTCCGCGATGTAGGTGGCCCCCTGCCGCAACGCCGGGCCGAGCATCGTCACCAGGCAGCCACCTGCGGCTGCCCCGGCGACCGCCCAGGCCAGCAGGGTGATCCGCGGATCGAGTTCCAGGCCGGAAAGGAAGTCGCTGCCGTCGGCCAGCCGCAACGCCTGGCCGCTGAGCACCGGGGCCAGCAGGGCGCCGGGCAGGACGACCAGCGCGGCTTCCCGCGCGGCCAGCCCGGCCAGCTGACCCCGGGCCGCCCCCCGGGCCCGCATCAGGGCGTTCTGGGCCCGCCGGTCCTCGTTGAGCAGCGCGGCGACCAGCACCAGCGCGTACCCGCCGAGGACGACGATCAGCAGCAACGGGGTGAGCAGGGCGGACCGGCCGACCATGTCGGCCCGGGTCAGCCGGTCACCGAGCCGGTCGATGTTGGTGAGTACCTGTCCGGAACTGCCGAGCCCGGCTTCGTCGGGCAGCTTGGTGGCGATTTCCGCGGCGGCCCGGGCGGCAGCCGTGATCGCGGCGGCGTCGGCCGTCGCCAGCTCGGGTTCGACCAGCCAGGCCGCTGAGATCGTGCCGGTGAAGGTACGGGCGAAGTCGGCCTCGTTCAGCACCAACGGCCCGTAGGCGGCCCCCAGACTGGCCACCTCCGGAGCCAGCCGCCAGTACGGGTCACGCGTGTCCCGGGGGCGCCAGATGCCCGCGACGACAACCTCGCTGGCCTGCTTGCTGGCCCGGTCGGTGAGCGGAATCCGGCCACCGACGGTCACCTCCAGCAGGGCGGCCACCCGCTCCGGCAGGGTCACCGAGATCAGCTGGCCGCCCGGCGTCGGCCAGTCACCGGCGACCAGTTCGGCGTGTTCGGGCAGGTCCGCCAAGGAGACCATGGACGCGAACACCGGTTCCCCGGTGTTGGGTGTGCCCCCGCCGAGGTTGCCGGTCAGCTCCCGGCCGGTGCCGTACCGGGCCAGGGTCACGGTCGCCGGTAGGCCGCCGAGCCCACCGGCGAACCTGTCCCGGATCGCCGTGTCACGGGCGGCGAAGTCCGCTGGTGATCGGCCGCCGGAGCCGTTGACCAGCACACTCCGTTCCTCACTCGGCGCGACCTGCACCACGCTGCGTTGGCCAGCCTCTATCGCCTGCTGGTTGTAGGTAGCCAGACCGGTGACCAGGACCGTGGCAACCAGTGCCGCCATCCCGGCTGCCAGCAGCAACCCTCTCGCCTGACGCGCCCGCCGTATGACCAGCCTCATGAACGCCTCTCCGGGCTCCACCTCGGAACCGACGCCGAAGAAACTCGACGTGCACCAGGAAAGGTTGGACGCGTTACTTGATCGTTATCTATTGCCCCTGCCGGCCTGGTCAGGCGGTGGATGCCCCTCTACGGTCGCGGTCCTTCGACGGCTGGACCCGCTTGGGTTCGCCCGGCATCTTCGGATGGTCCGGTGGATAGGGCAGGTCCCCCTGCCCCTGCCGGTCGTCCCGTTCGGCCCATTCCAGCAGCGGCGTGATGTCCCACGGGGTGTCGTCGATCCCCGCGTGGGGATCACCGATCTTGGCCAACCGCTCGGGCACCGTGACCAGGTCGAAGTCGTCCGGCTCGACGTCGGGCAGCTCGTCCCAGGTGACCGGCGTGGAGACCGTGGCACGGGCGTTGGCCCGCAGCGAGTAGGCGCAGGCGATCGTCCGGTCCCGGGCCATCTGGTTGTAGTCCAGGAACACCCGCTGGCCGCGCTGCTCCTTCCACCAGGCCGTGGTCACCAGCTCGGGCCGGCGGCGCTCCACCTCGCGGGCGAAGGCGATCACCGCGCGGCGTACGTCGACGAACGTCCAGCGGGGTTGAATACGGACATAGACGTGCACACCGCGACCTCCGGAGGTCTTGGGGTATCCGGTGGCCCCCAACTCGGCGAGGAGTTGGCGCACCTCGGCAGCGGCGGCGACGGCGTCGACGAAGTCCGTGCCCGGCTGCGGATCCAGGTCGATGCGCAACTCGTCGGGGTGGTCCACGGAGGTGGCCCGGACCGGCCAGGGGTGGAACACCACGGTGCCCATCTGTGCCGCCCAGGCCACGTGCGCGAGGTCGACCGGGCACAACTCGTCCGCGCTACGGCCGCTCGGAAACCTGATCTGGGCGGTCTGTAGCCAGGCCGGCACACCCCGGGCCGGCACCCGCTTCTGGAAGAACATCTCCCCGGTCACCCCGTCGGGGAAACGTTGCAGCATGGTGGGCCGGTTCCGCAGGGCCCGCATGATCCCGTCGCCCACCGCGAGGTAGTAGTCGAACACGTCCCGCTTGGTGAAGCCACGCTCGGGGAAACAGATCCGGTCGGGACTGCTCAGCCGTACGCTGTGACCGGCCACCTCGATCTCGACGGCCGGTGTCTTCGTGCTGCCACCCATGTCGCGACCATAGGCCACCGGTGGGACATAAATCAGGCAACGCCCGGCACCGGCGGCCACGAACTCGTCCACCTGACCGGCCGATGATCACCGATCGTCGTACCGTTGGGGCATGGCTCTTGACCGGAGTGAACTACCCAAGTCAGAGGACGAGTGGCGGGTTCGGCTGTCCCCGGAGGAGTTCCGGGTGCTACGCCAGGCCGGCACCGAGCGTCCGTGGAGCGGCGAGTACGTCGAGACCAAGACCCCGGGGACGTACCACTGCCGGGCCTGCGGCGTGGAACTGTTCTCCAGCGACACCAAGTTCGACTCGCACTGCGGCTGGCCGAGCTTCGACCAGGCGCTGCCCGGCGCGATCCGGTACGTGGAGGACCGCTCGCACGGCATGGTCCGCACCGAGGTGCGCTGCGCGAACTGCGATTCGCACCTCGGGCACCGGTTCGAGGGTGAGGGCTACACCCCGGCGAACACCCGGTACTGCATCAACAGCGTCAGCCTCGACCTCGAGCCAGCCACTGGTTAGGCCCGCCCCTGTGCCCCCGGAGTCCTCCCCTCGAGGGGCACCACATGCCCCGGCGGGAAAGCTGCCGTGATGGGCAACCGACGTCATGGATCCGCCCGGTAGGGAGTCTGTGCGATCAGTGCGTTCGTTGCGCTACGAAGACGTACTCCCGCCCAGGGCGGTCTGGCGCGTCTCGAACGTCGAGGATGGTGAAACCGCTGGTCGCCAGGCTCTCCTCAACCTCTACTCGGCTGCGGAACCTGAGCGTGGAGTCGGACCACAACCTCAGACCGTCCGAGGCGAAGGTGTACGTGTACCGGAACGAGACATACGGCAGCGCCACCCTGGTGACTTCCCTGCGCTGCTCGACTTCGCCATCGCCAGGAATGTTCCGGGTGGCGTCGCCGGGAGCCACGTGACCGATGCGGCGCCGGGTTTGGACATGGCCACGTCGAGATGGGCGAAAATCGCATCGGGCACGGCAGTACCGTAGCGGTAACCAGATGGCCGCGACACACGATGACGGTCCATGTAGCCTGGGCTTGGTTTATCTGGACCCCGGGCGGCCAGGCATGACCTCTGCCAGGGATTCACCGGGTGTGGTAGACGGTTGCCCGACGTTGCATGGTGGCCACCTCCACCACCACGCGATCGTCGTGGATGGCATAGATGACTCGGTACTCGCCGCGCCTCGCCGAATGAAGTCCCGTCAACTCCGCGATCAGCGGCTTCCCGACCCGGTGAACGGCTGAGCTGCCCAGCGACAACGGCCCAGCCGGTTTCGCCGTTCCGGTTGCCGCGCCCGGTCCGGTGCCGCACCCTCGTTAGCGGGTGTCCGAAACGGGGGGTTTGTCATGGCTACCTGCGAGGTATGCGGTAACGACTATGCGATGTCGTTCGAGGTCCGGACGATCAGCGGCGACGTGCACGTCTTCGACTCGATCGAATGCGCTGCCTACCGGTTGGCACCGATCTGCGAGCACTGCCAGTGCCGGATCCTCGGACACGGGGTCGAGGTGTCCGGCCGGTTCTTCTGCTGCGCGCACTGCGCCCGCACGGTGGAGACCGTCGAGGGCGCCAAGATCCGCGACGCCGTACACGCCTGAGGCGCAAGGAAGGGCCCCTTTTTATCGCTTTCTGCCTTGGAAGGGCGCCTTCCCAACACCAAAGCGGGGTGGGCGGAGACGTCGGGCCTACTATCGCGGGATGCCACAGCACCAACTCACCGGGGTCCGACTGGCGTCCTTCGCCGACCTGGACGGCCGTACGCTGCACGACCTGCTCAAACTCCGTGTCGACGTGTTCGTGGTCGAGCAGGAGTGCCCGTACCCGGAGATCGACGGGCGGGACGTCGAGCCGGACACCCGGCACCTGTGGGTGGCGGAGGACGACACACCGGTGGCCTGCCTGCGACTGCTCGTCGACCCCGACGGCGTACGTCGGATCGGCCGGGTGGCGGTGGCGAAGTCGGCCCGGGGCCGGGGGTACGCCGACCGGCTGATGACCGAGGCACTGCGCCTGGTCGGGGCACACCCGTGCGTGCTGGACGCGCAGACGTACGTCGTCGACTTCTACCAGCGCCACGGGTTCACGGTCAGCGGGCCGGAATACCTCGAGGACGGCATCCCGCACCGCCCGATGCGCCGCGAGGCAGAGGAGTCGACGTCCTGCGCCACGCCCGGGAACTGACCCCGAAACCATCGCTCGGACGTTCCTGGCCCGGACGACGAGGAGCCGAGGCGGGTCAGCCCAGCGTGGCGGACCGGACGCCCGTAACGAACCGGGCCCAGGAGGTCGGGGCGAAGGCAAGCGCCGGACCGGCTGGGTCCTTGCTGTCCCGTACGGCGACCAGGCCGGGCAGGTTGTCCGCCACCTCGACGCAACTGCCCTCGGCCCCGCTGCGGCTGCTCTTGCGCCAGGATGCGCCGGTCAGGTCGGTCGGATTGGTCATCGGATTCCTTTCGTGGATACGCCGGCCTTCAGACCGGAAAGGAAACGGAACTACTGCGGTAGGGCAGGGGTAGCCGATCCACCGCCCTGGCGGACAGGCGTCTACCCGCACGCCGCCACAGGACTTACCGGTGAGCGCGCTAGCGTGTGAGCCATGTCCAGGACCGTGAAGCGGGCGTTCAAGTACCGCTTCTACCCGACCGAGGCACAGGCAGCGAAGCTGTCGCGCACGTTCGGCTGCGTCCGGAAGGTCTACAACATGGCGTTGCAGGCCCGCACCGAGGCATGGACCCTGCGGCAGGAACGGATCAACTACAACGCCACCAGCGCGATGCTCACCACATGGAAGAAGACCGAGGATCTGGCGTTCCTCAACGAGGTCTCCTCCGTGCCGTTGCAGCAGGCCCTGCGGCACCTGCAAGCCGCGTTCGCCAACTTCTTCGCCAAACGCGCCCGGTACCCGAGCTTCAAGTCCAAGAAGAAGTCCCGCAGGTCGGCGGAGTACACCACCAGCGCGTTCCGCTACCGCAACGGACAGTTGACTCTGGCGAAGATGGCCGAACCGCTGGACATCGTGTGGTCGCGGCCGTTGCCCGAGGACGCGTCGCCGTCCACCGTGACGGTGTCGCAGGACGCCGCTGGACGCTGGTTCGTGTCCCTGCTGTGCGACGACGTGATCACGCAGACGGCCGCCACCGGCCAGGTCGGGATCGACGCCGGGCTCGACAGCCTGCTCACCCTGTCCACCGGGGAGAAGGTCACCAACCCGCGCCATGAACGTGGCGACCGTGCCCGGCTTGCCCGCGCCCAGCGCCAACTCGCCCGCAAGCAGAAGGGGTCGATCAACCGGGCCAAGGCCCGGTTGAAGGTGGCCCGCGTCCACGCCCGGATCACCGACCGCAGGCGGGATCACCTGCACAAACTGACTACTCGGCTCGTTCGTGAGAACCAAACGATCGTGATCGAGGACCTGACTGTGCACAACATGGTCAGAAACCACACCCTTGCCAGGGCGATCAGCGACGCGGCCTGGCGGCAGTTTCGCACTCTGCTCGAATACAAAGCTGACTGGCACGGCCGGAACCTGGTTGTGGTGGACCGATGGTTCCCGTCGTCCAAACTGTGCTCGACGTGTGGCGCGCTCGCGCAGCGGATGCCGCTGGACGTGCGGACGTGGACCTGCCGATGCGGCAGCGTCCACGACCGGGACGTCAACGCGGCCCGCAACATTCTGGCGGAGGGGCTCTCCGTTACCGCCTGTGGAGCCGGTGTAAGACCTCAACGGGCGGAAGCCCGAACGAGGCAGTCGGTGTCGAAGCAGGAAAACCCAAGGGCGACCAAGGGAATCCCCGCCCGCTAGGGCGGCGGAGGATGTCAACGTGCCTCCCCTGCGAACGATGCGATCAGCTGTCGGGATTCTTTCTCGTCCAGCACGACCGCCGCTATGCCCGACCAGATCGCCTCGTAGCGTTCCAACTCCTGCGGGCGATCCAGATAGAGCGCGCCGGTGGGCCCCTCCTGGTAGACGACGCTCGGCTCCCGCTCGTGCAGCCTCGACTCCGGGAAGTCCAGCAGGGCGAAAGTGCCGGCGGTCGAGGCGGCGTGCGGTCCGGCCCAGAGCGGCAGCACCCGCAGGTCGACGTTCTCCTGCTCACCGAGCCGGAGCAGGTGCCGCAACTGCTCGACCATCGCCGCGTGATCGGTGAGCGGCCGGCGCAGCACCGCCTCGCTGAGGATGAACTCCAGGCTCGGTGCGGTCAGCCCCCGTCGGCGCAGCAACCGCTGCCGCCGCTGACGCAGCTGCACCCGGCGCTCCTGCTGCTCATCACTCCAATCTGGTCGGCCGACCCGGATCACCTCGGCCATGTAGGTCGGCGTCTGGAGCAGCCCGTGCACCAGCTCACCGTCGTAGTGTCGCAGCCGCGCCGCCTCGGTCTCCATCACCACGTACGGCTCGAACCACTCCGGCATGATGTCGTCGTACGCCTGCCACCAGCCCTTGGCCGTGCCCTGCCGCGCCAGGTCGACGAGCATGGCGGTCAACGGCGGCGGCGCGTTGTAGAGATCGCACAGCGTCTGTACGTCGCTCGGACGTACCGTGCCGATGCCCTGCTCGATGCGCCAGATCTTCTGCCGGGTGCAGTCCAGGACGTCACTGACCTTGTTGAGCGACAGATTGCCCTCGTCACGCAGTCGCTGGAGATAGCGACCGAGTTGCCTTCTCGGCATGCCCGAGGTCGTCTGTTTCATGACACGATCCTCCGTGTTACATCGCGCAACGTGGAGACGTTGCAGGATGGGATTCACCACCGCCAGAGGGCCGTCCACCAGCCCAAAATACGGTCGGTGACCAGTTCGTCGCGCGAATGTTAGTGGTGGAGTACGTGGTTTGGGAGGGGCCAGCAACGGGGGTGTTTCTGGCGTTGGGAAGGGCCGCTTTCTGCCGGGTTGGACTTGACCCTCACGCGGCGTGAGGCTCGAAACTCGGGCCGGTGAGAGATCCTGGAACAGTGACCACACCGTTCCGACACCGCGACACCGGCCCGATCCGCCCAGTGGCCGACGCCGACATCGACGTACCGGAAGACCTGACCGTCGGGCAGGTCGCGGCGCTGGTCGGGGTGAGCGTGCGGACGCTGCACCACTGGGACGAGATCGGCCTGGTACGCCCGAGCGGACGTACCCCCGCGGACTACCGGGTGTACTCCGGCGGTGACGTCGCCCGTATCCACCGGGTGCTCGTCTACCGCGAGTTGGGGATACACCTGGCCGAGGTCGCCCGGTTGCTCGACGACCCCGAGGTCGACGAGGTCGCACACCTGCGTCGACAACGTGAACTGCTCACCGACCGCATCTCCCACCTGCACGAGATGGTCTCGGCAGTCGATCGCATGTTGGAGGCGAAGCAGATGGGCAGACCACTCACCCCACAGGAGCAGAGCGAGATCTTCGGCACCGAATGGCGCCCCGACTGGGCCGAGGAAGCCGAGCGACGCTGGGGCGACACCCCGCAGTGGACACAGTTCCAGCAGCGTACGGCGGCGATGTCCCGGAAGGAACGCCAGCAGGCCAGGGCGGACGGTGAGACGCTCAACGCCGATCTGGCCGCCGCCAAGCGCCTCGGTGTCCGGGCCGGATCGGCCGAGGCCGACGTACTGGCCGAACGGCACCGCGCCATGATCAGCCAGGCCTACGACTGCACGTACTCGATGCAGGTGTGCCTCGCCCGGATGTACGTCGAGGACGCACGCTTCACCGCCTTCTACGAGGAGATCGAGCCGGGCCTGGCGGCCTGGCTGCGTCAGGTGATCGAGGCCAACGCCCGCAGCCACGGCGTGGACCCGGACACGGCAACCTGGCAGTAGGCCCATACGACGGCCCCCGGGGGCTCGCGTCGCCACCGGCTTATCGACTTGACTTTCACGTCGCGTCAGGCGGAAGCCTGGATGCCATGACGGAGACGACACATCGATGGCGACCGCCGAGGGAACATCAAGAGGCTCCCTCCGGCGGGGTCGTCGACGAGGCACGGCATCCCGTGGCGCGCCGGATCGCCGATGTCCTTTGGACGCCCGGGGGCCAGCAGCGGATGTTCCTGATCGACGACGAAGAAAACATCAGGCAGGCCATCCGGTACGGGGTACGCCTCGACAGCATCTACCGCACGACCGGCCACGAATCCGTGGATGGATCACTTCTCGCCGCGATTCCAGCCGAGGTCCCGCGCCATGTGCTCGCTGACGACGTGGCGAAGGGGCTCTTCCGGGCCGACAGAAGATCACGTGTTTTTGCGCTGGCCCGCCGGCCCGCCCTACCGAAACTGCCGGACCTGACAGGTCGTCCCGGCGACATCGTGGTGCTCGACGGGGTACGGCTGATGGGCAACATCGGCGCCGTAACCCGTACCGCGTGCGCGTTCGGCGCGGCTGGTGTCGTACTCGTGGACAGCGGACTCACCTCGACCGTCGACCGCAGGCTGGTACGCGCCAGCCGGGGAATGGTCTTCGCGGTGCCCGTCGTCCTCGCCACCGGGCAACAGTTGCAGGGCTACCTGCGTCGACAGGGTGTCCCGCTGGTGAGCCTCAGCCCTCGCGCATCGACGCCTCTCAGTGCGGCGGGTCACGTCGACCGACGCATAGCCCTGCTATTCGGCAGCGAGAAGAGAGGGGCCTCGGCGAGTCTGGAGAACAGCGCGACCCGCCGGTACCACGTGCCGATGAGCCCCGACGTCGAATCGCTCAACGTCTCCGTCGCCGCCGCGATCGCGCTGTACGAGCGCCGGACCCGTACCCGGCATTGGTGTTAGGAAGGGGCCCTTCCCAACACCAAAGCGGCGCCGCAGGTGTTCATTCGACTCGGCTTCCGGCATCGGGTTTGGAGCGTCATACCTCAGCTGTCGAAGCGTTGTTGGTTCCCGGGCTGACCAGGCCGCTCCGATAGGCCACGACGACTGCCTGGACCCGGTCGCGCAGCCCGAGTTTGGCCAGAATGTGGGCGACATGGGTCTTGATCGTCGCCTCGGACAGGTGCAACGCGGCAGCGAGTTCGGCATTGTTGAGGCCCTGGGCCAGATGGCGCAGGACGTCGAGTTCGCGTGGGGTCAGGGCGTTCAGGCCGTCGTAGGTGGTGTTGGTTTCCGGTGTGCGGTCGACAAAGCGTTCGACGAGCCGACGGGTGATGGCCGGGGCGAGAAGAGCGTCGCCGATGCGTACGAGTCGTACGGTCGCGGTGAGCTGTTCCGGCGTCACGTCCTTGAGCAGGAACCCGCTGGCCCCGGCGGTCAGGGCGGCGTAGACGTAGCGGTCCAGGTCGAACGTGGTGAGCATGATGATTCGCGTGGTGTGCTGGGTGTCGTCGGCGACGATGCGGCGGGTGGCTTCCAGCCCGTCCATTTCCGGCATGCGAATGTCCATGAGGACCACATCCGGCCGGGTGCGGCGTACGGCGTCGACCGCTTCGGTTCCGTTGGCCGCCTCGGCGACGACGTCGATGCCCTCCTCGGCGAGGATCAGCCGGAAGCCAGTGCGGACCAATGCCTGGTCGTCGGCGATGACGACGCGCAGTGGGTCGCTCATATCGTCTCCAGGGGGATGCGGGCCTTGACACGGTAGCCGCCGGTGGGGCGGCGGGTGGTGTCGAGGTGCCCGCCGTACAGGGCGAGCCGCTCGCGTAGGCCGATGAGGCCCCGGCCGTTGCCGGTGGCGGCTGACGCAGTCGGCGGCCCTCCGGTGTCGGTCACTTCGACACCCAACTCGTCGGGGGTGTAGGCGATGGTGACGGTCGCGTCGGTGCCGGCGGCATGTTTGACGGTGTTGGTCAGTGCCTCCTGGACGACGCGGTAGGCGGTCAGGTCGACGCCGGACGGCACCGGCCGCACCTGACCATTCACGGTCAGCTGCACCGTGACACCGGCGTCACGTACCCGGGCGACGAGTTCGTCGAGCTGGTCGAGGCCCGGTTGGGGGGCCAGGCCAGCGTCCTCGCCGTCCATGCTGAGGAGGCCCATGACGTGGCGCAGTTCGGTCATCGCGGCCCGGCCGCCGGACTCGACGGCCAGCAACGCTTCACGGGCCCGTTCGGGTTTCCTGTCCATGATCTTTCGAGCGGCGCCGGCCTGGATGACCATCATGCTGACGTTGTGTGTGACGACGTCGTGCAGTTCGCGGGCGATGCGGGCACGTTCGAGTTCGGTGGCCCGCCGAACGGCCTCGGCCTGCTCGCGTTCGAGGGCCTCGACCTGCGCGCGGCCATCGTCGGTACGTTGTCGCCAGGTACGCAGCCCGTTGGCGGCCACGGTGAGGGGCACCAGGATGAACAGCGGCACGTACTGATTGGGCACGGTCGGCAACTCGGCCCCGGTGAGCGACCCGGCGGCCAGGACCATGACCGGCATGCTGACCAGTGTGGCGACGCGGTAGGGGCTGTACGCAGCGGCGCTGTATGCGGCGATGACGCAGGCGTAGAACGTCAGCCGGGGCGCGGCCTCCGGGGTCAGCGCCGCCGCAATGATCACTACCCACAGCACGCCGAGGGGATAGCGGCGGCGCCACGCCAGCGGTATCGAGGCGGAAAGTACCAGCGCAACCGCGAAGAGCAGGTAGCCGAGGTCGGGCCCGTCGGCCGGCACCAGCAGCGGCGGGTCGGGGGGCGGGTCCGCGGCCGTCGGCGGCGGTGGGGGGAGCGGGTCGGGGAGCGTGTCGGGACGGGATCCGTCGATGTTGCCGGTGAGGGCGTAGTAGACGACGGTGACGGTGACGAACCCGGCGAGGAGGACATCGAAGACCCAGTTGCGCAACGATGGGAGCGGCCGGGGTCCCGAGACGCGTCTCAGTACTTGCACCCACCTCCAGCGATCGACCACTGCCAGCGCATTCATCACGTGATCATTCTGCTGGACGCCCCGGTGGAGCAGCATCGCTCCTGCGTCGGGATGGGCTACATCGTGCGGCTACGCCAAAAGGATGAGCTGCGATCGCCTCGTCCGAGAGAGGCAGCCAAGATGCCTCGCCTGACCGACGCGTGGGTCGCCGTGGTCGACCTAGCGTCATGACGTCAGGAAGCGATCATGAACGGAGCCCCATGACAAACCCGATGATCGAGCTGTGCGACGTGACCCGCGCCTACGACGAAGGCCCACCCGCGTTGTCGCAGGCGTCGCTGACCGTGCGCCAGGGGGAGGCGGTGGCGATCCTCGGCCCATCCGGCAGTGGCAAGTCCACCCTGCTGAACCTGATCGCCGGACTCGACCGACCTGACTCGGGAACCGTCACGGTCAACGGAATCCGAGTCGACCGGCTCGGCGAGGCGGGGACGGCGAAGTACCGTCGCGAATCGGTCGGCATGGTCTTCCAGTTCTTCAACCTCCTCGACGACCTGACCGTCGCCGACAACGTGGTGCTGCCCGCCCAGTTGGCCGGGATGCCGCGCACGGCCGCCCATCGGCGCGCCGCCGAACTTCTGGAAGCCCTGGGCATCGCACGACACGCCCGCGCCTATCCCGGACGGTTGTCCGGCGGGCAGCGCCAGCGGGTCGCCGTCGCCCGGGCGTTGATGAACCGGCCGCCGCTGCTGCTGGCCGACGAACCGACCGGCGCACTCGACCGCGCCTCCGGGGAGGACGTCGCGGGTCTGCTGCGCGACCTCAACGCCGACGGGCAGACCATCGTCCTGGTCACCCACGACCTCGCCCTGGCCCAGTCGTGCACATCCCGCACGGTTGAGCTGGTCGACGGACGTATCGTCGCCGACCTGGCGGTCGCCCGATGAGCGCCGTCGGGCTCGTGCTGCGTACCGGCGTACGGAAGCGTCGCGTGCAGACCATCGTGATCGGGCTCGCGACGTTGATGGCGGTGACCGCATCGGTCCTCGGTGGAGCCCTGCTGGTGGTGTCGAGCGCACCATTCGACGCCGCCTTCGCCGCGCAGAACGGCGCGCACCTGAGCGCGACCTTCGACCCGGCGCTGGTCACCCCCGACCGGCTGACCTCGTCCCACGCCGACGGCGTCACCGCGACGGCCGGGCCCTACCCGGTGGTCACCGTCACCGCACAGATCGACGATAGCGGGAGTCTGCCGCTGAACCTGGTGGGCCGGGACGACCCGAACCCGGCCGTCGACCAGCTCACCCTCGTCAAAGGCGAATGGGCGGACGCCCCCGGCGAAGTCGTACTGTCGGACGGGGGCTGGATCGATCCGCTGGGCATGAAACTGGTCCTACCCAACCTGCCGGGTGGCCCCACCCTCACCGTGGTCGGCACCGCCAGGTCGGCCAGCCAGAGCGCCGACGGCTGGGTCAGCAGCACACAAGCCGGTGTCCTGACCATGTCGGGCAGGCCGGACGGCTACCAGATGCTCTACCGGCTCGCCGCCTCCGACACGACCGCTGCGATCGACGCCGCCCGGACAGCGGTCTCCGCGGGCCTGCCCACCCAGGCGATGATCGGATCGCAGTCCTGGCTCGACATCAAACGGGTCGCCGAGCAGGAAACCGCGATCTACGTTCCGTTCCTCATGGCGTTCGGCATTCTCGGCCTGGTCATGTCGGTGCTGATCGTCGGCAACGTCGTCGCCGCAGCCGTCAGCTCGGGCACCCGCCGCATCGGCGTACTCAAAGCCGTCGGCTTCACCCCCGCCCAGGTCGTACGCACCTATCTCGGCCAGGCGCTGATCCCCGCCGCCGTCGGCACCACCCTCGGCGTGCTCGCCGGGCATCTGCTCGCCATCCCCATCCTGGCCGAGACGAGCGACGTGTACGGCTCGGCGACCCTGACCGTCCCGCTGTGGATCGACGTTGTCGTCGCTGCCGGCGTCCTCGGACTGGTAGCCGCGACGGCATGGGCCGCTTCGTGGCGAGCCGGCCGGCTGCGCACCATCGACGCACTCGCCGTCGGCCGCACACCGCAGGCCGGGCGCGGACAGACGATCGCCCGACTGACCGCCCGGCTGCCGTTGTCCCGGCCGATCACGCTCGGGTTGGCGCGCCCTTTCACCCGGCCGGTACGCACCCTCGCCATGATCGCCGCCGTCGTCTTCGGCGCCACCTCCGTCACCTTCGCCGTCGGGCTGGGCACCTCACTCAACGAAGTTCTGGTCGCCCGCCGGCACAACACCGCCGACGTCACGGTGGCCGCCATCCCGCCTGCCGTTGGACCGGACGGCCGACCCGACGGCCCGCCACCGAAGCTGCCCGCCGACACCTCGGCGATCACCGCCGCGATCCACGCGCAACCGGGTACGAAGTACAGCCTCGCTTCCGCTTCGGTGACCGTTGCCGGAATGAGCGGCATCACCAAGCTCAACGCGTTCACCGGTGACGCCAGGCGGGGCGGCTACAGCATGATCGAAGGCGAATGGTTCGACGCACCCGGCGAAGCCGTCGCGCCCACCGGGTTCCTGACGACCACCGGCCGAAGGATCGGCGATTCGGTGACCCTGAACGTCGGAGGCCAGCACGTCACCCTGCGCCTCGTCGGCGAAGTCTTCGACATCACCAACGACGGCATGAGCATCTACACCGACGCCACCAACCTCACCACGCCGGTTCCGGTCGCCATCATCAAGATCTCGCTCACGCCGGGGACCGACACCACCGCCTACGCCAACGCGCTCGAACAGGCACTCCAGCCACTGGGCGCGACCACCAGGGCCTCGACCGCCGTGGGTGGCGACATGATCGTCGTGCTCAACGGCCTCACCGCGATCCTCACCCTGATGCTGGTCACCGTTGCCGGCCTCGGCGTACTCAACACGGTCCTGCTCGACACCCGGGAACGTGTCCGCGACATCGGTATCCACAAGGCGATCGGGATGACGCCTCGGCAGACGATCACGAGTGTCCTGTCGTCGGTCGCCGTCAACGGCCTGATCGGCGGGGCCATCGGAGTAGCGGCCGGCATGATCGTGCACCGCGCGGTCGTACCCGCCATGGGTGACGCCGCCGGCACCCGCCTGCCGCAGGTCGCCTTCGACGTGTACCCGGCACTGCTCGTGGCGCTGCTCGGACTGGGCGGGCTGGTCATCGCACTCGCCGGCGCACTGCCCGCCGCCACCTGGGCGGCTCGGATCCGTACGACCGTGGCGCTGCGAACCGAGTGACGCTACGACCGTGGCGCAGCGAACCGAGTGACGCTACGACCGCGGCGCAGCCCGCGTGAGAAAGGGCCCCTTCCTATCCCGAGAAGCGATAGGAAGGGGCCCTCCTGACACCAGAGCTACGGCAGGGTGGCGACCAGGTCGGCGACGGAACGGCGGCGGCCGGTAAAGAAGGGGGTCTCCTCACGGACGTGCCGGCGGGCCCGGGAGCCGCGCAGGTCCCGCATCAGGTCCACGATCCGGTGCAGTTCGTCGGCCTCGAAGGCCAGCATCCACTCGTAGTCACCCAGCGCGAACGAGGCGACCGTGTTCGCCCGTACGTCGGCGTAGCCCCGGGCCATCTGCCCGTGCTCGGACAGCAGCTCACGCCGCTCGGCGTCGGGCAGCAGGTACCACTCGTAGGAGCGGACGAACGGGTAGACGCAGAGGTAGTCGCGGGCCTGCTCACCGGCCAGGAACGCGGGGATGTGGCTCTTGTTGAACTCGGCCGGCCGGTGCAGCGCCAACTGCGACCAGACCGGGGCCAGGTTGCGGCCCAACGCGGTGCGTCGGAACAGCCCGTACGCCTCCTGGAGGTCGTCGCTCGACGTCGCATGCCACCAGATCATGAGGTCCGCGTCGGCCCGCAGCCCGGACACGTCGTAGGTGCCCCGCACCACCACGTCCTTGCTGGCGAGCTGCTCGAAGAGCGACTCGACCTCCGAGGCGAGACCGTCACGCAACGCGGGCAACGGCTGGGCCGCCCGGAAGACCGACCACATCGTGTAGCGGATGCTCGCGTTCAACTCGCGCAGCCGGGCCGCGTTGGACTGTTCCGCAGTCATGACCTCACCCTTCCAAGGCTTTGATGATCTCGTCAGCCGCTGTTTCCCCGGAGCGTACGCAGATCGGGATGCCCACCCCGTCGTAGCCGGCACCGGCCAGCGTGAGCGTCGGATGCTCGGCCCGCAGGGTGGCCCGTGCGGCGGCCACCCGGTCCGGGTGTCCCGGGGTGTACTGCGGCAGCGCCCCGCCCCACCGCTGCACGTACGTCTCGACCGGTGCCGGTAGCGCGGTCCCGAGCGCGGTGGACAGCTCCCGGTGCACGGTCGCCACCAACTCGTCGTCCGGCCGCTGTAGCAGGTGCTCCTCGCCGTACCGGCCGATCGAGGCGCGTACCAGGATCATCCCGTCCGGACGACGCAGATGTCCCCACTTCGTGGTGAAGAAGGTGGCTGCCTTGATCAGGGTGCCCTCGGTCGCCGGCACCAGGAAGCCGGACAGGGCCGGCAGTGCCGTCTCCGGCAGCGCCATGGCGACCAGCCCGATGCTGGCGTAGTCGAGCCCACCGACCAGCGCCGCCACCCCGACGTCGACCTCGGAGAGCAGGCGTCCCGCCGGCCGGGCCGGCAGGGCCAGCACCACCGCGTCGACCTCGACCAGCTCCGGATCGCGGGCCGGGCCGACCACCAACCGCCAGCCGGTCGGGGTGGCGGTCAGTTCGCGTACCGCCGCGTTCAACCGGATCTCCGCGCTGACCCCGCCGGCATTGTCGGTGTCCGGTGTCTCGATCGCGTCGGCCGCCGCCGTCACCAGCCGGCTGAGTCCGCCGGCCACGGTGGCGAAGACCGGCGCGCCGGTCGGTCGGGGTGCCGCCGCCATCGCGGCTCGGACCGCCCCGACGAGGGTGTGTTCGGTGCGCGCCGCCCGGGCCAGACCGGGCATGGTGGCGACCAGGGAGAGCCCGTCGGCCCGACCGGCGTACACCCCGCCCAGCAGCGGGTCGACCAGCCGGTCGACCACCTCGTCGCCGAGCCGGCGACGGATCAGCTCACCGACGGTCAGGTCCTCGTCCGGCCCGATCAGCGGCTGACCACCGTCGTGGTCGCGCTCCGCCGCCGGCTGGGCGATCTCGGCCACCTTCGCCAGATCCCCCGGTACGCCCATCAGCGTGCCACCGGGTACGGGTTTCAGCTCACCGTCGACGTAGATCGCCGCCTGGCCGGTGGACGGGTGCACCAGCGCGTCGGCCAACCCGAGCCGGCGGGCCAGGGTCACCATGGCCGACTCCGCGCCGGTCGGATCTCGCATCAGAAACGCCTCGGCACCGGCTTCGACCGGCGAGCCGGCCAGTGAGCCGGTGCGCAGCTTGCCGCCGAGCGCGCCGGACTGTTCGTACACGGTGATCCTGGTGCCGGCCGGGGCCTGGTCGCGCAGCCGTAGCGCGGCGGCCAACCCCGTGATACCACCACCCACCACAGCGATCCTGGACGGTGTCCGCATACCCACACCCTGTCAGGTCTCGACTTGGCCTCAGCGTCCGGGCGGGTTGTTGTGTGAGATTCGCGGCTCGGGCCTAATGGCCCTTGTCAACGAACGGGGGTTCGCCATGGACAGGCGTCATGTCCTTCATCGAACATTTCTAGCTGGTCTGCTGGTGCTGGTCACGGCCACCGGTTGCAGCGGCAGCGACCGGGACACCACCGACCCGACGACCGCCGAACCGACCTCTGCCGAGGTCGTCGGGGCGGGCGACCACCTCCTGAAGCTGTCGGTCGACGGCAGGGAGCGGACCTACCGGCTGCACGCCCCGCCCGGCTTCACCGCCGGCAGGCCGGTTCCGGTGGTGATCGGGCTGCATTTCTATCCCGCCAACGGCTCGGCCCTGCAAGAGATGATCGGCTTGGACGAGCTGGCTGACCAGCACGGGTTCCTGACCGTCTATCCGGACGGCGTCAACGGCGGCTACAACGCGCTGACCTGCTGCGGCGAGGAGGACGATGTCGGGTTCGTCCGGGCGCTGGTCGACCGGCTCAGGAGCCGCTGGGCCGCCGACCCGCAACGGCTCTACCTCACCGGCATCTCCAACGGCGGGGACATGGCCTTCCGGCTGGCCGTCGAACTGCCCGACACCTTCGCCGCGATCGCCCCGGTGAGCGGCGGCTTCATCGGCGAGAGGACCAGCGACGCGAACTACCGGCCGAAGAGTCCGGTCTCGGTGCTGACCTTCATCGGCGGCCAGGACCGCTACGCCGCCCAGTTCGACGCCGGCATCACCCGTTGGCAGGAGCGGCTCGGCTGCCAGCCGGGGCGTCCCAGCACCGCCGGCCAGCCCGGTCCGATCACCCGTACGGCGACGACCTGCCCGGACGGCAGTCAGGTGGTCGTCTTCCGGCTGCCCCGGATGGGGCACAACTGGCCCGGAGCGACCCAGGGTCGGCTGGCCGCACCGGACGCCGGGATCGTCGCCACGGAGCTGATGTGGGAGTTCTTCGCCGGCCAGCAGCGCCGGTCGGCATAGCGACCGAGGTCTCGGCGGGCCAGGGTCGACGGCCGGGCCCAGTCGACGACAGCGGCCCGGTCAGCGGCTGTGCCGGAGGGCACAGCCGCTGCGGGCGTCACGTTTGCAGTTGCCGGGGACGGCCCGGTTACCGTGCCGACAGGTCGTGCACCAGCTCGACGACCCGGGTGAGGACCTCGGGATCCGTCTCGGGCAGCACGCCGTGGCCGAGGTTGAACACGTGCCCGGGGGCAGCCTGTCCCTCGTGCAGGATCCGACGCACCTCCGCCTCGATCACCGGCCACGGCGCAAACAGCAGGCACGGGTCGAGGTTGCCCTGTACGGCCTTGTCCGGACCGATCCGCACGGTGGCCGCGTCCAACGGCGTACGCCAGTCGACCCCGACCACGTCCGCGCCGGCCTCCCCCATGGCCCCGAGCAGCTCGGCGGTGCCCACCCCGAAGTGGATCCGCGGCACCCCGGTGTCGGCCAGCCCGGTCAGCACTGCCGTGGAGTGCGGCAGCACGTACTCGCGATAGTCGGCCTCGGACAGGGCACCGGCCCAGGAGTCGAAGAGTTGCACGGCGGAGACGCCGGCCCGGATCTGCACCCGCAGGAACTCGGCGGTGATCTCGGCCAGCCGGCCGCAGAGCGCGTGCCAGACCTCCGGCGCGCCGTACATGAGCGCCTTGGTCCGGACGTGGTTACGCGACGGCCCGCCCTCGACGAGGTAGCTGGCCAGCGTGAACGGCGCACCGGCGAAGCCGATCAACGGGGTGTCCCCCAGCTCGGCGACCAGCAGTCGAACGGCTTCGTCCACAAACGACACGTCGTCGACCGTGATCGGCCGCAGCCGCTCCACGTCGGCGGCGGTACGCACCGGATCGGCCACGACCGGGCCGGTTCCGGGCACGATGTCCAGATCGATCCCGGCGGCGGCGACCGGTACGACGATGTCGCTGAAGAGGATCGCCGCATCGACACCGTGCCGGCGCACCGGCTGCATCGTGATCTCGCACACCAGTTCCGGCCGACGGCACGACTCCAGCATCGGGATGCCGGCCCGGATCTCCCGGTACTCCGGCAGTGACCGGCCAGCCTGACGCATGAACCAGACCGGGGTGTGCGGCACCGGTTGACGCCGGCACGCTCGGACAAACGGTGAGTCAGCGGGTCCGCCCGACGCAGGTTCCCCGCCTCGGGCACGGCCCGTAATCGTGGTGCTCATCGGCGCCATCGTGCCACGTGATCAGTTGCGTTCGGCGGGCACCGCCCGGTTTTGTGGCGCAGGCTGGTCGGCGCGGCGCTCCACCACCTCACGGCTGGTCCGCTTAGGCTGCGAAGATGGCCCCCCCGACCGTACTACCCGAGACCTTCGCCCGTGCGGTGGCCGGGTTACGGTCCGTGGTGCCCCGGGACGAGATCCGCCTCGAGGAGGTGGGTGCGCCCAAGCGGTTGGCCCCGTACGCCTTCGCGCTCAGCGCCACGGTGCTGCGTGATGGTGACGAGGTGGCCACCGGCCGGCTCATCCTGTTGCACGACCCGGCGGGGCACGAGGCGTGGAACGGAACCCTGCGGATGGTCAGCTACGTGACCGCCGACCTGGAGGTCGACCTGGCCGCCGACCCGCTGCTGCCGACCGTCGGCTGGGCCTGGCTGATCGACGCACTCGACACCCATGGTGCCGACTACCGGGCGATCGGTGGCACGGTGACCCAGACGATGTCGACCAGGTTCGGCGAGTTGGCCGGCGCGGCTCCCGCCGGGGACGTCGAGATCCGGGCGTCGTGGACCCCGGTCGACGCCGATCTCGGCCCTCACCTGCTGGCCTGGTGCGCGCTACTGGCCTCCACCGCCGGACTGCCGCCACCCGGTGTCACGGCGCTGCCTGACCACCGTTCGGCCGGCACCGGCTGACCTCGTCGGGTCGGCGCTGCCCGACCCGCGTTCGGCCGACACCGGCCGACCTCGTCGGGCTGGGCAAGCATCGCCTGAAGGTGGCCGTACGACCGAGGGCCGTCCCGCCACCAGCGGAACGGCCCTCGGTGTCGTGTCGTGTTCCCGGTGCCGGAGCTACCGGTGCCCGGACCGAGCTACAGGTACTTCTCGGCCTCGTTGCAGATCGTGTTGAGCCCCTTCATCGCCTGGTCGTAGGCGGCACGGTTGTTGGCCGCTGCCGCCGCCAGGGCGGTGGTGAGCTGGTCGAGGCACTTTCCGATGACCTGCTTCTGCCGCGCCTGCTCGTCGCGGTCGTTCTTGGTGCCGGTCAGGTCCTGCTCGACACTCTTGACCTTGTCGTTGGCGGCCTGCAGGTCCTGCTTGAGCTTCTCGATCTCCTTGGTGTTGACATCGATCTTGCCGTCCCGCTCGGCGACCTGGGCGGTCAGGTCGCTCTTGGTCCGGTTCAGCTCACTCGACTTGGCCACGAACAGCCCGGTCATGACACCACCGACCACGAAGAGCAGGCCGGCGACGATCGCCAGGACCAGCACCTTGCGTCCCGCACCGCCCGAAGCCGGGGCCGGGGTGCCGTACGGGGGCGACGAGGCGGGCGGGCCAGACATCGGCTGACCGAACGGCGGTGCCGAGGACTGCCCGGTGGCGTACGTGGGCTGGGCGCTGGCCGGCGGGCTGGAAACCGGGCCACCGCTGAACGGCGGCGTCGAAACCGGCCCGGTGGTGCCGGGGTAGCCACCCTGTGCCGGGACACCAGGGGTTTCCGCCGGCTGGTAGGCGGTCTGGTGGTAGACCGGCGCCGGGGCGGGTGCCGCCGGGGCCGGAGCGGCCGGCGTCTGAGCGGGGTAACCGCCCTGGACCGGCGCACCCGATGCCGGGGTGCCGTAGACCGAGCCGGCGTTGGGGGGCGGGTACCCCGCGCCGGACTGACCCGGCTGGTGTTGCGGGTTGCCCGGCGGCGCGGAGCCGTCGTAGCCGGGCGGCGGGTAGGACATCTTTCCTCCAGTGAAGGTGCTACGTCGCGATGGTCTTGGACTCGCCGGAACGGAGACCGGCTCCAACCGAACTCAGCAGATCTTGAACTTGTCGCAGGCGGTCTTGATCGGTACGGCCAGACCGATGCCCTCGGCGTCCCGGGCCTTGGCGGTGGCGATACCGACCACCTCTTTCGCGCCGTTGATGACCGGACCACCGGAGTTGCCGGGGTTGATCGGCGCATCGAACTGGATCATCGTGCCGCTTCCGTCCGGGGACTTGCGGAACGCGCTGACCACCCCGCTCGTCACGCTGTCCTCCAGGCCGAGCGGAGCACCCACCACCACGATCTGCTGACCGGACTTCACCGGCGCGGGTGCGGTCACCAGCCCGTTGAAGCTGCTGTCGGTCTTGAGGAGAGCAACGTCGTTCTCCTTGTCGACGTCGACGATGGTGGCGGGGAAGCGCTGGTCCGTACGCTCCAGGAAGACCTGCCGCTGCCCGCTCTCCCACACCGAATCCACGACGTGGAAGTTGGTGAAGAGGTTGGCTCCACCGCTGGCGTTCGGCTTGCCGACGGCGAAGGCGGTTCCGGTGGCGTTGCCGGCCCGGACCCGGAAGACGCTGGGCAGGACCGCTGCGGCGATCGCCTCCGGGTTGAAGACACTTCCGGCCTGCTTCTCCAGCGCGTCCGTACGCTTCTCCAGCCCGTCGAGCCGGGCACCGTCATCGCTCTGCGCCTCGGCCAGCTTCTGATCGGTCTTCGCCAACCGGTCGGAGAGCCGGACGATCTGGTACGCCTGCACACCGGCCACCACCAGCAGGACGAACGCCAGCACCAGGGCCGTCACCGCGGCCCAGCCGGGTCGCCGTCCCCCGGTCGCGGGGAGCCCCGCAGGTGGCACCGGAACACCGGGCCCGGCTGCCTGCCCCAGTCCGGTCAACGGACCCGGGCCGATGTTGCCGGGCGGAACGTGCTGACCAGGGGCCAGCGGGACGGGCTGACCGGGGACACCGGCCTGCCCCGGCAAACCGGACGGAACGTGCTGCCCGGCACCGGCCGGCGGCGCACTCTGCGGCAGCACGGGAGCGGACGGAACAGCAGCGGTCTGGGGCAGCGCGGGGACGGCCGGCGCGGCCGGCTGTAAAGGCAGGCCCGGCTGCGCAGGAAGGACCGGAGTGAGCGGCTGCGCCGCAACAGCCGGGGTGAGCGGCTGCGCCGCACCAGCCGGAGTGAGCGGCTGCGCGACCGAGGCCACACCCTGGTGTTGCGGGGCCGTGGCCTGGCCTCCCGGCCAACCGGCCGGTGCTGGTGCGGTCGCCCCGGGCAGGTAGCCGGGGCCTGCCGGCGTCGGAGCGCCCGCAACGCCGGTCGGACCGTGCTGCATGGGCTCCATGCGAGGTGGCATCGGACCGGGCCGGACCTGAGTATGCCCCTCACCGCCGGGACGCGGTGCCGGCACGGGCTGCTGGCCCGGCCCGGCTGCCGGCTGCGCCGGCATGGTGGGGTGCGGCACGTGCGGAGCGCCGTCAGCCGTGTTCGGAGTGCCGAACGACGGTGGTACCGGCTGTCCCTCGTGCGGCTCGTACCCAGAGGTCATGAATGGACGCCCTCCCGTTGAGATTGGTTCCACAGTCGCACCACCGGACAACCCGCCCAGGGGGACCTGTAGCAGGTGGCACCGTACCTGCACGGTCTGTCTTTGTCTTCCCCGATGTCCGGCCTGTTGGCCAATGTGCCTGGTACGGCGAAACCACCACGATCGCCTATCGGACCTGATACCAGAAGGCTCGACCGTTCTGGCCGACCGACGCGCCGTACCGGCTGCGCCAGCGGTGCAACGGCGCGCACTAGAGTTGTCAGGTGACCGACGAACCACCCCTGCGCCGTCGGGCCGCGCAACGCCGAGCAGGGGACGAGCCACACAGCCTGCCGGCGCCCGCGCCGGAGCCCGAGACCGTGGGGCACGACCCAACGCCTGGCGGGCCCGTCCCGCTCCTCGCCCCTCGTGACGGCACCCCTGGCCCCGTACAGACCTCGGACGGACTAGCCGGAATCGTCGCCCGCTTCGCCGCGGGCACCGGCCCCGTCGCCATCGATGCCGAACGTGCCTCTGGATACCGTTACAGCCAACGCGCCTACCTGGTCCAGCTCCGCCGGGCCGGGGCCGGAACTGCGCTGATCGACCCCTTGCCGCTGAACGATCTGTGCGCCCTCAACGAGGCGATTGCCGATGCTGAGTGGGTACTACACGCGGCCAGCCAGGATCTGCCCTGCCTCGCCGAGTTGGGCCTACGCCCACAGCGACTCTTCGACACCGAACTGGCCGCCCGGCTGGCCGGATTCGAGCGGGTCGGTCTAGCTGCACTAACCGAACAGCTACTCGGATTCACCCTGGAAAAGCACCACTCGGCGGCCGATTGGTCGAGTCGGCCGCTACCCGAGTCCTGGTTGACCTACGCCGCCCTCGACGTGGAAATGCTCACCGACCTGCGGGACGCCCTCGCCGTGGAACTGGAACGGCAGGGCAAGCAGGACTGGGCCGCCGAGGAGTTCGCCGCCCTGATCCGCTGGGGCGCACAGCCGCCCCGGCAGCGGGCGGACCCGTGGCGGCGTACCTCCGGCATCCACCGCGTCCGGGGCGCGCGGGCCCAGGCCCGGGTCCGGGCGATGTGGTACGCCCGCGACGCGATCGCCGCGCGACGCGATTCGGCACCGGGCCGGGTACTGCCCGACGCCGCGATCATCGCCGCCGCCGAACTGGACCCGAGGGACGAACGTACCCTGCTGACGCTGCCCGGGTTCGGCGGACGCTCGGTACGCCGGCTCGCCCGTACCTGGCTGGACGCGCTGAACGAGGCACGTGAGTTGCCGGACTCGGCCCTGCCGGTCAGCCCCCCGATCGAGGGGCCGCCCCCGCCGCACCGGTGGGCGGAACGGGATCCGGTGGCAGCGGCCCGGCTGGCCCGGTGCCGGGAGGTGGTGACCCGGATCGCAGCCGCACACACCCTGCCCCCGGAGAACCTGATCACTCCCGACTCGGTACGCCGGCTGGCCTGGCTACCGCCGGAGGAGATCTCCACGGACACCGTCGCGGAGACGCTACGTGGCTACGGTGCCCGGAGTTGGCAGGTCGGCCTGATCGCGGACGACCTCGCCCTCGCCCTGCGCGAGCCCTGACGGCCGCAGGATGCGCGCCGACCCGGTCGGGTCGGCGCGGGCGGCAACGCCGGCCAGGTCATGACATGGCCGGCATTGCCACCCGTCCAACTCTCCTCCAGCCGTGCCTGGACTGCCGTCATGTCGCCCACCGACCTCGAACGGAGGGTTGCCTTCCGGGTCGCCCTCGCCCGACGCCAGGCAGCCCGGCATGCGAAAAGTTCCCGGGGGCCTGGCCGTCTTCAACCCGGGCTACGCCGGGTCGTACGAGAACAACCAGGCAGGCGTAACGGGCCGCCAGACACGCCGGCCGCGCCGACCCGGAACGGATCGGCGCGGCCGGCGGCATCTCATCCCCGGGGTGCCCCCGCCCGGCCAGGGTCGTCCTGACCGACCAGCGGCGCGACGACCGCCGCGATCCTGGCCGCACCGGCATCGCTGGGGTGCAGGTGATCGCCCGAGTCGTAGACCGGCCGCAACGCGTCCCGGTCGGCCGGGTCGGCCAGTGCCCGGTCCAGATCCGCCACCGCGTCGTACTCGCCGCTCTCGCGGATCCACCTGTTCACCGCGTCACGAACCGCCTCCCTGGCGGGGGTGTCGAAGCCGACAGCCCCCTTCATCGGCAGCAGGGTGGCGCCGATGATCCGTACGCCACGGGCACGTGCGGCGTGGATCAGGCTCCGATGCCCCTCGATGATCTGCGCAGCGGTCACCACCGGGGACGACCCGCAACCGAAGTCGGGATAGCCTCCCCCACCGATGTCGTTGATCCCTTCGAGGACGACCACCGCCCGTACGCCCGGCTGGTCAAGAACGTCCCGGCCGAACCGGGACACGCCGGCCGCCCCGAAGCAGGTCGAGTCGGCAAGCAGCTTGTTCCCACTGATCCCCGCGTTGACCACGCCCAACGGTCGGTGACCGGTCGCCAGCCGCTCAGCCAACTCGTCCGGGTACCGGTTGTCGGCGTCCGGCGTGGTGGCGTACCCGTCGGTGATCGAATCCCCGAACGCCACCACGACGCCGTGGTCCCGTCCCGACCGGCCTGCGATGTCCACCCCGGTCAGGAAGTACCAGGACCGGCTGGTCTGGTCGAACGCGCCGGCACCGGAAGCGGATCGCCGATCACCGGACGCCCGGTAGGTGGTGGCGTTCGCATTCTCGTGCAGGGTCGCCGGGCCGGTGGCATCGGCAAAGTACAGCGTCACCGCGAGGGAGTCCAGCGCCCGCGTCGACAGCGACGCCGCGTCGGAGACGATCTCGGCGCCGGCGGGGATGGTCACCGATGCCGACCGGTGGAAGGTCAGCGGGCGTAAGCTGCCCGGTTGGACGGCCGCCCCGACACCGGCCCGGCCGACCGTCACGCCGGTCACCCGGAGTGGACGGTCGCCGAACCGGTTGGACAGGCGTACCCGCACCGCAGATCCGCCCGTACCGACCCGGACCACCTGTCGAAGGGACTGGTCCGCGAACCCGGCGGAGGACCAGTTGGGGGTCTCGAACCCGGCGAACGGGTGGTGCATCGAGGCGACCCACGCTGCTTTCCAGCCGACGTGGGCCGACGCACCGGCCCGGTCGGACTGTCGCCCCGGTTGTGCCGTCGCAACGGCCGCCGGAGGCGACATGGTCACGCCCAGCGCCGCGGCGACGCCAGCCGCGAGTAGGCGTCGTATCTGTGCTGTCATCGGCACGGCCTCACCTTCTGGGACTCCGACCCGCGAGAGACGGGACTTCACCCGGCGAGACCGGTGCCGGTCTCCAGCAGGGACTTCAGGTCGCTGAGCACAAAGGGCCAGCCCCCACCGGTACCGGCGATGGCACCACCGACCAGGGCGGCCGTCTGTGGTGCACCGGTGACGTCGTGGGTGACGTTCAGGACGGTCAGCGCCCGCTCGTCCTGGCTGATGTCGTAGGTCAGTCGCGTCGCCGGCTCGGCCGCCATGGTCGGGTCGGCGGTCATCCGCCAGGTCATCTCCAGGCGCTTCGCCGGCTCGGCCTCGACGATCTCACCCTCCACGATGACGATGCTGACACCCGGGCCGACCATGGCCTCGCTGGCGTAGCCGCGGTAGACACCTCCGGGGCGGGCGTCGATGTCGATCCGACCGCCGTACCCGTACCGCCTGGTCCAGTCGGAACTGGTCAGGGCGGTCCAGACCTGGTCCGGGCTGGCCTTGAGGAAGACGCGGTGGCTCTGCACGTCGGATTGCTGGCTGCCGTTCATTTCTGCTGCTCCTCGCGTTGGAGTCCGGTACGTCGACGGGTGTCGTCGACCTCGTTCAGACTCCGCCAACGCAACGGCGGACACATCCGTGCTCGCCACGGATCCGGCCACGGATCCGGCCACGGACCCGGCCACGGACCCGGCCACGGACCCGGCCACGGACCCGGCCACGGACCCGGCCACGGACCCGGCCACGGACCCGGCCACGGACCCCGCACTGCGGGTTTCCACGCCGGGGTTGTGGAATCACTCCGGTCGGGGTGACCGCCGATCACGACCTGACAGCAGATCCAGGGTGCCGGCGTACTCGATGCGGGCACCGAGGCGGTCCCAGCCGGTCAATGCCGCTTCGAGGGCGTGGGGATCCCCGGTCAACCGGCCCCTGGCCCGGGCCAGGCAGGCGGTGGCCCAGGCGTTGTCGGTGGTCGACCCTTCGGCCCTCGCCAGCCACCGGGCCGCCTCCGGCAGCCCTGCCACGACCGCGAGTTCGGCGCCGGCCGCCCGGGCGTACGTCTCGTAGCGGAACCCGGGAAAGTCGGCGAAGCTCTGCTCGACCAGTCGTACGGCGTTGGCGAGGTCACCGAGATGGATGGCGATCCGGCACTCGGCGAACGCCACCGAGGCGAGCCGCGAGACGTCGATGCCCGCCTCGCGGGTGCTCCGGGTCAGCCGATCCTGCCATCGCAGCAGGTCGGCGCGGTTGCCCCGCAGTCCGCACGCCAGCATGGCGAAGGCCGCTGCCCCGACCACGTCCCCGGTCGGCGGTCGCCCGGCCCGCTGCCAGCCGTCCCACATCGCTTCCGCCTGCGACAACGACTCGTCCAACTCGCCCCTGAGCACCAGCGCCGGGACCAGGGTGCCCACGGAGCGGTAGGAGCGGTTGCCGAGCAGGTCGTCGTCGACCATGCGCCACGCGACGTCGAGTGCGCCGGGCAGGTCACCGGTCCGAAACGCCACGGTGGCCGCGACATGGAAGGTGTCTTCGATCTCTGGTGCCGCACGTGGGTCGGTACGGTCGAGCCGGTCCAGCAGGGCGAAGCGTTGTGCGCCGATCCGCCGCACCTCACCCGCCCGGCCGGCCCGGGCCGCGGCCCCGCCCAGAGCGTCCAGAGCCGCGCTCATCAGGACCGGGTCGCCGCTGCGCCGAGCCGCCTCTTCGGCGGTGACCGCCAGGTTGGGTTCCGGGCAGAACCGCCGACCGCTGGCCTGCCAGACCCGGGCGATGGCCAGGGCAGCCGCGACCTCGGGGTCGCTCTCGTCCCCGGCGGCCCGGGCCCGGTCGAGCAGACCGGTCAGCCGCTCGTGCGACATGTCGCTGGCGATGCGGCCGTCGAATCGGTTGACCAGCTCGACCACCCGGCTCAGGGCGATCGCCCGGGTGTTGCCGTCGCCGCCCTCCCCGGCGCGGTCGGCGCAGGCCAGCAGCAGTTCCACCACCCGCCCGCCCGGTTCGGTGCCGATCAGTGCACAGTCCGCCGCGCTCCGCAGGTCCCGGGCCGCCGCTGCCGCATCGGGTGCCAGGGCGGCGGCCCGGCGGTAGTAACCCAGTGCGGCGGCCAGGAACCGTCGGGCGTACGTCAACCGGCCGAGCGCACGCGCCAGTTGGTGCGGCACGGGGCTGCTGCCGCCGAGGTAGCCGAGCAGCGCTGCGCGTAGGTCGTCGGCGACCATGTCGTAGTCCTCGCGCCACTGGCCGGTCAGCCGCTCGACCAGGTCTGTCGCCGTCGAAGTGGCCCAGCCGAGGTAACGGTCGAAGACCTCCGCCCGGCCCGGATCGACAGCGAGGTGCTCCCGCGCGTACGCCCGGACCGTGCTGAGCAACCGCCAGCGGTTCGGTCCCCGCTCGTGGGTCACCAGGCTCTTGTCCACCAGCCGGCCGAGCAGGTCGGCGGTCTCCGCCAGGTCTCGCAACCCGGACACCTGCATCGCCGACGCCAGGTCGAAGCCGCCCGCGAAGATGGACAACCGCCGGAACAGTGACTTCTCGGCCTGCTCCAGCAGATCGCAGCTCCAGCTCAGGACGGCCCGCAGGGATCCGTGTCGGGGATCGACGCCCCGGGCACCGGACAGCATCCGCAGTGGGTCGGCGAAGGCTGCGAGCAGTCCGGCGGGTCCCAGCGAGGCGCTCCGCGCAGCGGCGATCTCGATCGCCAGGGGCATGTTGTCCAGCCGGGTACACAGCTCACCGACTGCTACCGGGTCACCGGGGAACACCGACCCGGCCGCCCGGGCCCGCTCGTCGAAGAGAGCGCGGGCCTCGGGCTCCACCAGCGGGGACAGGCCTATCACCCGCTCCCCTGGCACAGCCAACCGCTCCCGGCTGGTCGCCACCACCGTCACACCGGGGCATCCGGAGAGGATCTCCTCGGTGAACGCCGCTACCGCGTCCAGCAGGTGCTCACAGTTGTCCAACACCAGCAGTGACCGCCTCGGGCCGAGCTCACCCTTGATCGCCTCGATCAGGGGTTGGCTCGGTACCGGGGTCACCCCGAGTACGGCGGCCACCACCGGCGCGACGAAGTTGTCCCGTACCGGCACCAGGTCGACGAAGGCACCGCCGTCGGCGAACTGCGGCGCGATCTCGGCCGCCAGCTCGACCGCGAGCCGGGTCTTGCCCACCCCGCCGGGTCCCACCAGGGTGACCAGCCGGGCCTCGGCGAGCGCCACCGCCAGGGACTCCCGCTCCGCCAGCCGCCCCACGAAGGTGCTCCGGGGCGCGGGCAGGCCGGTGACGCCGCTCTCGGGCCGAGGGGCCGACGCTGTTTCCGCAGCTGACGCCGCGCGGGCCGACAGGTCCCGGCGGTTGGCCGCACCGTACTTGCGTAGCAACGACGAGACGTGACTCTCCACGGTACGGACGGAGATGAACAGCCGCTGGGCGATCTCGGCGTTGGTGCGCCGTTCCCCCAGCAGGGCCAGCACCTCCGCTTCCCGTGCCGACAGTTCCACCGCTGGCAACAGTTTCACCGCTCCATCTTCGTGGATCACTGCTCCATCTTGGTGGATGTCCGGCGATCCACTGTGCTCCGGGCCAGGCGTTGCGGCCCACGGTGCCGGTCACCTCCTGGCCTGTCGGGTCACCTCCTGGCCTGTCGGGTCACCTCGACGGCGAACCCCGCCGCCAGCAGGACCAACGAGACTCCTCCGACCAGCAGCGGGGACGGTCCGGCGGGCTGCCCGTCGACCCGTACCGCGCCCAGGTAGTCGACGGCGGCGACACCGTTCACCAGAAGGAACCACAGCGGAAGGTAGAGCGCCTGGAAGAGCCGACTGGTCCGGCTGACCAGGCCCAGCACCAGCGCCAGCGACGGAATGAAGAACGCCCCGCCGCCCCAGGCCGCCACCCCCGGCCAGTCGGCGGCCATCGCCAGCCGCAGCACCGGTCCGAGCCCGACCAGCGCGGTGAACCCGACCCCGGCCGCCCATTCGGCGAGGAACCGACGATGGGCGTGGGGGTACGCGCCGAGCAGCGGGCCGACCCCGTTCTCGTGCCGTTGGGTGCCGAGCCGGGACCAGACCAGGATGGGCCAGACCCAGACCAGGAGCAACATCGGGGTGGCGGCCACCGTGGCCGGCACCAGGAGGCTGACGACGGTCAGCGCCGCGACGCCGAGCCACCACCAGCGGGACCCGCCCCGGGCGAGGATGCGCAGTTCACCGGCGCACAGCCGACCGAAGGTGGCACCCCGCCGGACCTCGCCGCGCGGCAGCCCGCGGTAGGCCGTCGGCTGGT